>CAZVUK010000046.1:0-1004 GCA_964630225.1 uncultured Muribaculaceae bacterium | reverse complement strand
TATGGAAAAGATAACGCCGAAAATATAGGTGGAGCAGATGCAGCGATAGAGATAAAGCGCGATAACCAAGCTCCGACCATAAGTGGCGTGTACCTAGGATATCAAATCTATCCAAACAGAGGGGATTTATCAAGCCTTGCGGTGAACAAAATAAGTGTAAACAATCGTCTTGCAGAGTATGGAGCAATAAGAGGTGTAAAACTATTCTTTAGTTCAAACCCGTCGGGTAGTGAGATTATCGTTTATGAGAATAATAATGAGCAGAATCGCTTAGTGCTGGGAAGTGGCTATTTAGAAGCGAGCATCCCACTTGAAGAAAAGAGCTATAGCGATATGCAGTTTACCTTTAGTAATGGTCAGGAAGCCCGACTAACGCGGGTGGAAGTGATAGTAAGTAAGCAAGCAGGCTTTTATAGTAATCAAGATTTAAATGTCTATATCGAAGCGTTTGACCTTTTAAGTACGGTAAGAGATTACTCGTTTGATAATGGAGCAACTTGGCAGGTTGGTGCAGCAAGAAAATATACAGTAAATACGAATAATGTTGCGGTGGTAGTACGTGATAGGGCGGGGAATAAAACGAGCTTTGGAGCGTTTAATATAAGTAATATAGATAAAACGGCCCCGACGTGCTCGTTAAAACAAAGCGGCACAATCGGAGTAGAGAACTGGTATAAGAGTAACGTTTTAGTAAGTTATGATGCTACCGGAGATAACCTATCAGGAGTAAGAGATCATGCCTTTCATGTCTCGGGGGAAGGGACGACAAAAACAAGAACGCAAACGACGGATACATCGGGACAATTATATACCGGATATGTATTAGATAAAGCGGGGAATATTGGTTCGTGCGCAACGACCGTTAAGAAAGATACGATAGCCCCAACGTGTGTGGTAAGCTTGGCGGGATCAGTGGGTGAAAACGCATGGTATGTCGGGAATGTAACGGTAACGCGGATATCGGATTATGATGAGCGCAGTGGACTATTAAAAAAGGGCCTAGC
>CAZVUK010000045.1:0-1176 GCA_964630225.1 uncultured Muribaculaceae bacterium | reverse complement strand
ACACGAGAAAGGAAGTGATTGCTATGGCAGTTTATCAATCAAAAAGTGTCACTAAGGATGGTAAGTCATTTTTTTATAAAGTTCAATATACTACTGGTGATTCAGAAGGGACTAGAACTAAGGTAAGTAAAAAATATGCTACTCGTGAAGAGGCTATGCAAGCAGAACATTATTTCTTGATCTGGATTGTCGACTATAAAGATGTTCCTGTTTATATGACATTTCAGGAGCTATATGATAAATTTCTTGAGGATAGAAAACAAGTATGCAAATTCACTACTCTAGCTACTTATCCTAATATGTATAAGTATTTAAAAGTCTTTATGAAAATCAAATGTGTTGATTACGATATTTAACATTTTAATAAATGGAAGAAACAAATGGCTGCTAATAAAAAAATTTGCCTTAGGTATAAAAATGATATTCTTAAACATTGGAAGTCTGTTCTTAATTTTGGAACTCGTTGGTATGATTTCAATTTCTTATCTGTGTATAGAAAAATGGATAAATTCAAAGATCCTAACGGATTAAAAAAGGAAATGAAATACTACACTCTTCCTGAATTTAAAAAGTTTATTTCTGGTGAAGAAGATTCAATGTGGAGATGTTATTTTCAAACATTATATTATTGTGGGCTTAGATGTGGAGAATCTCGTGGTCTAATGTGGAAAGATATAGACTTTAATAAAAAAATTTTATCAGTTAATAGACAGGTTATAGATACTCCTAAAGATTGTGATGAACCTTATGTTATTTCTGATCCTAAAACAAAAACAAGCAGACGAGTTATTCCAATTTGTAATGTTCTACTTGATGCATTCAATATATATAAGAATGAACTTGAATCAAAGAATCAATATAATATTAACAATTTTGTTTTTAGTTCTAGTGATGGAACTACTCCACTAAGAGATAATCATATACTTACTAGAAAGAAAAAGATTGAGAAAGCTAAAGGTTCAAAGCATATAAGAACTCATGACTTTCGACATTCCTGTGCCTCTTTACTTATAAATAGTGGTGCATCTGTTACTATGGTGGCTAAGTATCTTGGGCATACTAAGATTGATGTTACTCTTAATACTTACACACACATGTTTCAAAGTGCATTGGATGGAGTTCTTGATATCATTAATAATCTTGATACTGAATCAGAGTAATCTCTGGTTCTTTTTT
>CAZVUK010000044.1:0-1198 GCA_964630225.1 uncultured Muribaculaceae bacterium | reverse complement strand
TATAAATTGAAAAAGTAAGTGTCCACTAGAAACATAAAAAAAGACACATATAGTGTTCCATGATACAATGTTAATTGGAAAAGAAACATTGGAGGTACAAAATATGTGTCAAGAAGATTATAGCAAAAAAAACAAGAAAAAACTAGGAGGATATAAACATATAACATATTCAGAAAGAACAATGATAGAAAGATGGTATAACAAAGATAAGAAAAAACCTAAGGAAATTGCTGGTTTGTTGAATAAAAGTGACAGAACAGTTCGTAGAGAATTAAAAAGAGGTTTTGTTATAACTAAAAATACTCATTGGATAGATCGTAATGAATATAGTGCAGATATAGCCCAAGAAAAATATAATTACAATTTAAAAGCAAAAGGACAAGATTTAAAAATAGGTTCAAATATAGAAATTGCCAACTATATAGAAAAAGCAATAAAGGAAGAAAAAAAGAGTCCAGAAGTAATAGTAATAGAGGGGAATTTAAACATAAGTGCAAGAACAATTAGAAATTATATAAAAAATGGCGATATTTTGAATATTGAGAGCATTGATATGATATATCATAAAAAATATAATAATAAAAATAAAGAAAAGAGAATTGCATTAAATGCCCCAGCAGAAAAGAGTATAGAATATCGGCCAGAGGTGGCAAATAATAGAAATGAATATGGACATTGGGAAGGTGATTTAGTTATTGGTAAAAGAAAAAAAGGAGCTGTACTATTAACTTTAACTGAAAGAATGACAAGAGAAGAAATAATAATGAAAATACCCAGCAAACATAACGAAAGTGTAGTGAAAGCTTTAAATAAATTAGAAAGAAAATTAGGAGCAAGATTTTATAAAAAGTTCAAGACAATAACGTTTGATAATGGATCTGAATTTAAAAATTATAAATTACTAGAAAAATCTTGTTTAAGAAAGACAAAAAGATTAGAAATATATTATGCTCATCCGTATTGTAGCGGCGAACGTGGAACAAATGAGAATAATAATAGAATGATAAGAAGATGGATACCAAAAGGTACTATAATAGATGATATATCAGACGAATTTATACAGAAAGTACAAGACTGGTTAAACAATTATTTAAGAGCCATGTTTGGCTATAAAAGTTCAAATATGGTATTATTAGAGTTATAAAACATAATTATCATTGAATCATGAAAAAGCGGACACTTAATGTTTCCATTTATA
>CAZVUK010000043.1:0-1822 GCA_964630225.1 uncultured Muribaculaceae bacterium | reverse complement strand
GCCTGGGGGGACTTGAACCTCCGACCTCACGCTTATCAGGCGTGCGCTCTAACCACCTGAGCTACAGGCCCATACCAAAAATAATACTACTAAATCTTATAATAAAATCACTGAAATTGCAAGTCTTTTTCATTATTTTAAAGATATTATCTATTTTCCTATGTTTATTTTATCAACTTTACCAAATTTTAAATAATTCAATGTGAGTTTAGCACTATTAACTTCCGCTTGATAATGTTTAGCTAAATTTGTTATATCCATCTCGATAACCGTTATAGTTTTGTTAGTGTAAACTAGCGAAATCGTATTTACCGAAAGATTATCTTGAGCAATAGCGGGATCAAAAATGGATAAAAGTTTGGTCGTCGTAATTTCATATCGATTGTTCTCTTTTGAATATAAGCTTGAACTAATTATTTTAGATAATAAGTCTGTATTTAAAAAGTTGAAATATAGAACAGGAAACTCGATAAGTTGCCAATTATCTCCAGCTTTAATTAATGCAATATCATTAATGGTAAAATAATTTGTGATAAGGCCTTTATGACTTAATGTAAACTGGTCTTTCACCCCTAGACGTTTCCCACTATAAACATAATTTTCTTCATCGACAACTAGTGAGTAACTATATTCAAAGTTATCAGCAGCAATCTGCTCAAAGCCAGCCATACTAACTTCTTCGTACTTAGTGGTGGGCTTCTTAGGATTGCTCGGTTTTGATCTAATTGCCATAATTAAAAAGAATATCATCAAAAGATAAAAGACCATATTGAATATAGCTTTAAGTCTATTAGAATCTATTTTCTTTTTTTCATTATCCATATTAATCCTTATTGAATATTTTGTTTATATAATCTTTTTTATCGCGACCATTAAAGAATTCTTTAACTGTCATCTTACGGCTTCCTTCATATTTTATCTCTTCGATTATTATAACATAATCCTTACAAGAGATAAACATTCGGTCGTTAGATATATCAATGATTTTTCCTGGAATGCTGGCTTTGATATTGCTTTTTTGGACTTTGTAGAATTTAACTACTTTATCATCAAGCATGGCATATGATCCAGGAAATGGATCCAAGCCTCTGATTCTATTAAAAACTTCAATCATATTATTGTTAAAATCAATTAATTCATCTTCTTTTTTTAAATTGTAAGCATATGTTGCTTCTTTATGATTTTGGGGAATAGAATCATTTTCACCTTTTATTATTAGTACTAAAGATTCTTTGAGTAATTTAGAACCTAAAACACTTAACTTATCATGAATAGAGCCCACTGTATCACTATCATTAATAGTAATGGCTTCTTTTAAAATCATGTTCCCTTCGTCCATCTTTTCATCCATATACATGATCGTCACTCCAGTTTCTTTTTCACCATTTATAATACTGCGATGAATTGGAGCTCCTCCTCTTAGTTTTGGCAGGAGTGATGCATGAATATTAATACATCCGTATTTAGGGACATCTAAAATATCTTTCGGGATAATTTGCCCATAAGCGCAAGTTATTATAATATCTACATCTAAAGCAATTATTCCTTCAAAGTCATCTTTTATATTTACTGGTTGGAGAACATTTATTCCTCTTTGAATAGCCAGTTCTTTGACTGGCGAAAAGACCGTTTTTCCCCTATTGCCCGGCTTATCAGGCTGAGTTACGACGGCAATCACTTCGCATGTTTCAATTAGTTTGCTTAAGGGCAAGACCGCAAATTCGGGTGTGCCCATAAATATTGCTTTAATATTTTTCATATGTTTCACCAACTACATTATATAGTATTTTAGTCAAAAGAAAAAGAGCTATTACTTAGCTCT
>CAZVUK010000042.1:0-2665 GCA_964630225.1 uncultured Muribaculaceae bacterium | reverse complement strand
CATGTGGAATGTGTGGCATTGTTGTCTATAATTAATAAATAACGATTATGATTGGAGATGATACTTTGACAGATATGAAAAATTACATAATTTTGCTACGAAGTGGGCTAATAAGTTCAAAGATGAAAATATATCTTTTGTAGAACTCTTTGATCAAGCCCTGGCAGATGATTGTGCATCACTTGGCTTTGAACATGAATACGATAATATTTTTGAAGTTTTTTATGGAGAGGCTTTTAGTGATAGTAAAGAACTTAATAAGATAAAATTAATGATATAACAGACATTAAGTTACTCGGTTCGGCAATCTATTCGCGATGGAAATATTTTAATCATCAAGTAGGTAGCGGTATCGAAAGCTTTGAAGCTGACAAGCGACTTTGGTTTATCCTGGCCTTTAGTCGCTTGATGGAGCTATCTACGCAAGAGCTTAGTTCAAAAAGCGATCTTATCCTATCTCCAGAAGCGGCTAATTTAACTAAAGAAATAGAAAAGCTTCATACTGAACTATCAATGCTCTTACTTAAACATGATGAACTGAAATATGTGCAGTGTAAAAATATTGAAACGCAGTATATTCTTACTTTAGGGTCGCTTGAATATAAAGCCTTTGAACTTAATTGTATGATGCTTCGTCTCAAACGAAAAATAGAGCTTATTTAAAGCAAAAAAAATCGTCAGGAAGAAATAATCATATCAGTAATTGAAGCAAAACTTGATACAGAATTTGCCGAATTTCAAGAATAAATTAATGAACAAATAGATAAAATGAATAATGCTCTGGCAAGAAACAAACTAGGCGTTTTAACAAACGAAGAAGTAAAAGAAATAAAATCTTTATATCGAGCTATTGTTAAGTCTTTGCATCCTGATATTCATCCTGACATTTCAGAAGCTCATATTAAACTATTTCAAAACGCCGTTGTTGCTTATGAAGCTGGTGACATAAAAACCCTTCGTATTATTAAAGAAATGCTTGCAGAGTCATCACTAGTCGACTTAGATAATAATGAACTGAGTACTTTAACACAAGAAAAAGAGCGTTTATCAGCGATGCTCGAATTAGTCAAAGAGCAAATTATCAAGATTCAAAAAACTTATCCATATAATTTGTTAGAAATTTTAAATAATGAAGAATTAATTGCCGAGAAAAAAGTAGAATTTGAAGAGACGATATCAAAACTTCAAGAAACAATCGAAATATATAAAAAACATATCGAAGAATTGTTAAGGTGAAATAATGAGTAACATTATAAAGACGGACGATAAAAAGGAATTGATGGGTCTTTTGCATGGTCAAGGGGATTTGACAATAACAAAACCATTTTCTCGCGATATCTTTCTTTTTGATAGTCAAATTGCTGGAACATCATTTATCGAGGGAATCGAGGAATTAGAAGCACATCTAAAAATAGATGATAGACTTGAATTTTTTTCGTGAACCTCATAATCCTCATGATGATAAAGCTATAGCCATTAGACATGCCGATGGAGTTAAAATAGGCTATGTTCCAAAAAGAGATAATTTGATTTTCTCCAGATTGATGGATGAAGGTAAAATAATATTCGGTGTAATAAGTGCTAAAGAAACTAAAGGCAAATGGTTAAAAATTGATATTAAGATTTATTTGCACGAATAATATATAGATAAAATTAATTTAAAAGGAGAAAGATATGGAAAGAAAAATTAAATATACAAATAAAGGTTATAGAGCAGTAGATGGAGCTGGAGTAAGTCTTGTTAGAGTCTTAGGAGGCCAAACAGTTGATATCTACGATCCAATTTTGATGTTAGACTCTTTTGATAGTACTAGTCCTGATGATTATGTAGCTGGTTTTCCAACTCATCCGCATCGCGGAATAGAAACTATCAGCTATGTTTATAAGGGTTATATGACGCATAAAGATAGTTTAGGTAATGAAGATACAATCGGTGATGGTGAAGTGCAGTGGATGACAGCGGGTTCTGGTATTCTTCATGCGGAGTCACTGCCGGCTGCTGATAGGTTGCTTGGTGTTCAGCTTTGGTTAAACCTTCCAGCTAAAGATAAGATGTGCCAGCCAGCTTATAACAGTATCAAAACCAAAGATATCAAAGAAATTCCATTTGATGGTGGAATGCTCAGGCTTCTGGCGGGAACTTACAGAGCTGAAAAGGGCTATATGAGTAAGTATTTACCACTAAATTATTATGATATTCATCTCAAAGCTGCCTCATCTATTAAAATTGATACAGCTAAAGATGACTCGATTATGCTCTTTACTCTTTTAGGTGCTGTAACCGTTGCTGGCGAAGAAGTTCCAGAAAAAACGGCAGTTAAACTAGAAGTGGGGACCTATGTCGAAATATCAAGTAAGGAGCCCGCTCAAGTGCTTTTTGTCTCTTCTAAAAGATTGGATGAACCTATCATTTGGGGAGGACCGATTGTTATGAATACGAGAGAAGAACTTGAAAAAGCTTTCGATGACTTGCAAAGAGGAACATTCCTAAGCGAAGATATCGATTATTAAGAAGGGGGAATTACTCTTTTTTAATTAGTAATTGATTGTCAAAGTAAGACAGATATGTTAGAATTGATATTGTCATTTTAGATATATCTGGCTTGTTGGTGAAGTGGTTAACACATAGCCCTCTCAAGGCTACATCCGCGGGTTCGAACCCCGT
>CAZVUK010000041.1:0-2919 GCA_964630225.1 uncultured Muribaculaceae bacterium | reverse complement strand
TTCATCTATTCCAAAAAAGCACTTATATACACCTTGTAAATTTGAACTAGCTTCGATTTTAGAATTATGACTTGCTTTAACGGCTTTGATATCCGCCGTTTTAAAATTACTAATCTTATCTAGAATACTGTTTTTCTCAAGTTTAATATATTCTTCTTCGATCGACCATTTAGTTAATTGATCTAGTTTTATCAATTGGTATTTTTCCTTAAGGAGATCTTTATCAAGATTACTGGCAAGTATTATTTTACTTAATAATTTGTTTTTATTCATTGGCACTTCTAGCATTTCATTGATTGCAGCACAAACAGCTACCAAGAGCTCATACTCGTCCTTTTCTTTGCGCCTATCTTGAATATCAACTTTTAGATTAAGACTGCTACCAAGGATTAAAGACATCGTCTTAATAGCATAAAGTACTGTTTTTGACGTAGGTAATTCACTTGATAAACTGATCGATACAGTTAAATCATCATCCAGTGAGCAGCTTTTAAAACTATCATATTCTTCTTTAAACGTATAGCGGGCTAATATTTTTTTGAAACTTATCTTGTTCCCCTGGATCGACTTTAATATATATCCACCCTTGTAAGAAAAAAATGCTGAATCGTTCATAAGCACCTCCCAAATTAATTGGACCTATTATAACATCAAGGCATAAAAAAAGCAATAAATATTGCTTATGCTTTTAAAAATTCAGCTATATCTTTACAGGCTTCTTCGCAATGCACAGTTTCAAAAACATGGTGTTTTGCTTCTTTGTATTTAAGCATCTTTTTATTAGTAGTTGCTAGACGCTTAAAGACATATTTGGAATCCTTCCACTTGACTAGTTTATCTTTCTTACCGACAAGCTGCAAAACTGGTATATCTATTTTATCTAGACAATCCTGACTTTGACAAATCAAATGGAGATACTCATTTTGATAAAAGCGTGAAAGTTTAACCAATCTTTTAATCGTTGCATCTTTAGTAAAAAAAGCAATCAGTCTAGGGGTTATCTTAAGTCTTTTTATAAAACCACTGTGCTTTTCACTAAAACCCATAAAATGAAAGGCTGGTGATATCAAAACTAATTTATCTATTTCTTTATATTTACTAGCCATAATTGAAGCTAAAACGCCACCCATACTATGACCTAACAAATATATTTTGTCGTAGTTTAAGTCAATCAGTTTTTCCACTTCACTTTGGCATGCCTTAATCCAAAGTTCATGATTAAATCTTTCTTTACCTTCTCCTTTAGAGTGTCCTGGTAAGACAAAACTATAGACATCATAATTATTATTCTTTTGTAGGTAATCCATAACTACTTTTTGATCGTTAGGACTGCCCATAAAACCATGGAAAGAAAGCACTGCTGTTTTCATTTAATACACCTCTATATATAATAGTAAACTAAAAACAATAAAAAAAGAAAACTTTGTCTTCCTATTTACGTTTTACTTTAACATTTCGCCATACTGGAATGTCGACACGATAAGTTCCACTTAAAACATCTTCGACTAGGTCTCCCCCATCATGTTTTTCTAACAGTTCTAGTGTTTGCGTTCTTAAATCATTACGGTATGCTGCTAAATCATAATAACCATCATACATAGCCGCTGGTGAGTGATCACAGTCACATAAAGCAATCACAAAATCTTTCTTTTCTTCAATTGCTCGTTTAATAATAATTTCTGTGGCACCGCAAGCTTTTAGGGCAACTATTAAATCGGTACTTACAATGTTAGTCTTTTCACTAAAGTTTTCTCTAACTAATTTATAGTTTTGATTATCACTGGCTAAATTCAATAAGTATTTGTCGTAAGCGGTGATTGTTCCGGCTTCTTTTTCAAACTGGAGATGAGCAATCTTTTGACTTACACGTGCAAGACGCCCTGCTGAAACTTCGATAACGTTTCTGGCAATATCTGTCTTTTCATTTAAATAATTACTGAATTGGAGATATGGATTTATCTCATCTTCAAGTAAACCCCACTGGTCAAACAGCTCCAAAACATGTTCCGGGGCATGTAAATAATCTTCTTTAGCTACACAATTGTAGACATATCCTGCGAAATATTCATCGTAGTTATTATTGATGAATTGTTCTTGTTCGGTTGTTAAATTCATAATCTTCCTCTTTTTACAAATATGCCGCTAATTATAACATAAAACTAAAATTTTTTGCAATAAGTACTTATATTATGGTCGCCAGCAAGAACGATATTTAATACAATCTTGAGCACCATATCGAGGAACGGTATTCCAAGTTGTGCACCCTGGAATGTGAAGGATATCGTTACAAGCAATGAAACTCCAGCTTGATGGACATTCGTAAATTTCACCCCTTAAAACTGGGGGAACGTGACAAACTTGATTATAACCCAGTACCGGATAATCATATTGATCACATCCACAATTAATGTCGTTTTCAGACCAATACTTGACTGTGTAATAGTAAGATTTGTGAGTAATAGAGTTACCAGCCTTATCTATACAATACTTACTAGCTTGTTGACCAACTGCTGATGAATAAAAAGTGGTGCTTTCAGAAACCGTTCCAGAAACTCCCGATAAGTTATCCTGACAAGTACCAGTGATGGTTAAAGCACTTTCATAAAAAGTAGTTCCTGATACAGGATATTTATTTGTTGACCAAGCAATTGTCGGAGCTGATTTATCTATATATTTGTCAAATGCTACCGTACAGGTTTTGGTGTTTCCGGCGTTATCTTTTATCATTCCGCGCCAGACTGTATTTGCACTCTCTGTGCTATCTGTTACACTTGATGACTTATTATATGCTCCCGTCGTGCGCGCTAGTCCATAGTCTTGCACACCACTTGTAGCATCATTTCTATTAAGGGTCAGTATGACATCGCTTTAATAAAGTATGATGGTAAATATATTATGATCGATACAGGAGGAAAAGAA
>CAZVUK010000040.1:0-2951 GCA_964630225.1 uncultured Muribaculaceae bacterium | reverse complement strand
ATAATCCTAATATTATTATTACTGCCAGTAATTCTACTAAAGTGAATCCTTTTTTGCTTTTCATGAAGTCTCCTATTGTATATGGTAATTGTATCATATATGAAAGCTCTCATGAAAAAAAGATTGTGGAACTTTACAGTATTTTTTTTACGAGAGCTTTCGTTTTAGGAATAAATTAATCTATTTTATTGTATCGCTTGATTTAGCTTCGATATCGTAAGAGGAGGTTTTTCCGTCTTTAAAGTAATAGTAAGCAGCAGATGCAATCATCGCCGCGTTGTCAGTACAGTTTCTAAGGGGTGGACAAATAAACTCTATTCCTCTTTCATCTGCTAAGCTTTGCATCTTTTTCCTAATGTCACTATTAGCGGCAACTCCCCCAGCAATGATAAACCTTTTGATCTTTTGCTCATCTAACGCTTTAGCTGTTTTGATAGCTAGGGTTTCGACGACGACATCTTGAAATGATTTAGCTAAGTCCTCTTTGATTAATTCTTTTCCTTTTTGTTTTTCTTTGTGATTTAGATTGATCACTGCACTTTTAAGGCCACTAAAACTAAAGTTATACGAGCCATCATTCATCGGCATAGGAAGATCATAATTCGCTTTTCCTTCTTGGGCTAATTTATCGATAATTGGACCACCGGGATAACCTACACCGACAACTCTAGCTACTTTATCATAGCACTCACCGACAGCATCATCTAAAGTCCCACCCAATTTATTGAAAGTGAAACGATCGGGCATGTATATTAAATCGGTGTGTCCTCCACTAATTATTAATGCAAGAAGGGGAAACTCTAATTCTTTGACTAAATTATTTGAATAGATGTGACCGGTAATGTGATGAATTGGAACAAGGGGTTTACCATGAGCAAAAGCTAAGGTTTTAGCAGCTTCGATACCAATTAAAAGAGAACCAATTAATCCTGGTCCATAAGTTAAACCTATAGCGTCTATTTCATCCATAGTCATAGCGGCTTTTCTGAGTGTTTCTTCGATAACCATCGTAATATTTTTAACGTGTTGCCTACTAGCTATTTCAGGAACCACTCCCCCAAAATCGCTGTGGATATCTATCTGCGAAGAAATTACAGTTGCTATCTCTTCGATTCCGTTTTTTACGATAGAGCAACTTGTCTCATCACAGCTACTCTCTATTCCTAATACATATATATCTTTCATCATATCATCTCTTTTTCCATTAATATTCCATCTATTCCATTGTAATAATTACTTCTTATAGCCTTTTCTTTAAAACCATTCTTTTTATAGAATTCGACAACCGGATTATCTTTTCTAACTTCGAGCGTAATATTTTTTACTCTTTCTTCTTTAGCCAAGGATACAAAATATATCATTAATTTTCTTCCTATTCCGTGTCCTCTGTAGTTAAGAAGAGCTTCAAAATTGACGATGTCATATCTATCATATAGGTAATTATAGGCAAGATAGGCAACGACATTTTCTTTTTCAGCATAAACTATACAGTTGTAAAAGGGATTAAGTGATAACTCGTTTAGATAATCGATATCAAAGTTATCTTTTAAACTTTTAAAATACTTATCTTTTTTTTTCGATAATTTAATTATCAATTTTATTTTCCTCTGCTTCCGTAAGTTTTAAATAGTTAGCATCTACCCCATGGGGGTTTTGAATATCTTTATCTTTACTTAATTTAACTATCTCTAAAATATCTGGATTATAACTAATTAATGGGCTTAAACCAAATTCGTTGTTACTAATGTAGAGGTAATCACTTCCTAGGGCCCCTTTAGCAGCCTCTAGGACATCTAAGTTCATGTATTGCTCTCGTAATACCTGATTTAAGTCTTCGTCGTAAATAGCCGCGAAAACATAGCCTCTTCGGGCATCGATAAGTGGAATCTTAAATGCTTTGTCTTTATTTGTAGCTGCCATCGCAAAAAGACTTGAAATAGTCGTTACTCCTATGTTTAAAGTCCAAGCTAAAGTCTTGGCAATTGTAACACCGATTCTTGTTCCTGTAAAAGAACCAGGACCATTAACTAAAATAATCTTATCTAGGTCCTTAGGAACTATTTTAGCTTCAGCAAAAAGTTTTTCTATCTCTAAAAAACTCTGCTCCGACATATTGTTAGCTAATTCCTTCTTAACTTCGGCTAGAATAGTATCGTTTTCAATTACTCCGGCATATAAAAAACTAGATGTGGTGTCTATGTAGAAAATCTTCATAGCGCAGCCTCACAAATAGCTTCATATTTTTGTCCATGCGGCATAAATACAAGCATTCTGCTATCTTCATCTAGTATCTTGATTCTAATATCTAATCTTTCTTTAGGCAAATGATCTGGTATCATATCAGCCCATTCGATTATGACTATACCACCTTTAGTAAAGTACTCTTCAAGACCTAAGTCATCTACTTTACCATCAAGTCTATAGACATCCATATGATAAAGGGGTAATTCACCACTTTTATACTCTTTGATGATATTGAAAGTCGGCGAAGTAATCTGCTCTCCGATTCCAAGCGCATGAGCAAAACCTTTAGCAAAAATCGTCTTTCCACTACCAAGATCACCCTCGAGACAGATAACCATATTGGGAAACTTCTCAGCTTCAATATTTTGAGCAATTTCAATTGTTTCCTGCTCACTTCTAGTTGTTATTTTTTCAATCATTTTTATCACCTAACTAATTATAACAAATTAAAAATTATATATAAATAGTATTTTAGACAGTTTACATATTAATAAACTCTATAAAACACTAAATTTAGACAAAAAAAAATTATTGGCAACGACTTATTTTCGCATTAACTATCGTCAGCACTCGAGGACTTAACTTCTGTGTTCGGTATGGGAACAGGTGTACCCCCTCGGTTATAGTCACCAATAAAATTTTAACAATAGTTCTTTCAAAACTTAGATAATGTGTCGATCTAACCAAATTAACAAATTATGATTAAA
>CAZVUK010000039.1:0-3129 GCA_964630225.1 uncultured Muribaculaceae bacterium | reverse complement strand
CTTCAGGGGGTTTTGGTGGGCATAATCACAATTGAACCGTAAGAATGCCCAACATAGTGTTGTTTATTATCACTATGCATTTTAATAATAATATGAAAAAAAGAAAAAGTCAATTACCTTTGACTCTTCTTATATTCCCATGTTCCTGCAAGTTCGTGAAGTCCATATTCAAAATTTAGTTCTTTATCGATATTATCGATTGCTAGGTATTCACTAGTTATTTCTTCTAGTACTTCGACTTTGCATCTTTGTCTCATTAATTTGTCTGTTACTTCTTCAAAATCAAATTTAATCGATTCATAAACATCTGGCAAACAAGAATCTAGTGCTATTCCATATGCAATTCCTACATATGTTTCATCTTCTTGATCAACTACATAATCATATAGGTCTTTCATCTTATCACATTTACCAAATGTAAACTCATTTTTACAATCTTCGACTAATACGTGTGCTAAAAAAGCATCATTTTTACCGATTGCATATAAGGCTACACAGCTGTATAAGCAATCGGTATAAACCATTGGCTTATTAGAGATGGTTTTATTCCCCTCTTTGACATATTCTGTTTCGTTTCTGTTATACTTGTTTATTACATTCTCCATATCAATTACTATTAATACTTTCTATTAATCTCTTTCTTATTTCTTCATCTTTATAAATATCTTCTTTTATATATTCCATTGAATCTTTATTAGCCTGAGATAGTATTTTGTAATCTGATCTTAAATTGGCGATTTTAAATATCATATCGCCGCTTTGTTTAGTTCCAAAGATATCCCCGGCTCCTCTTAATTTAAAGTCCTCTTCACTTATGACAAAGCCATCATGAACACTTTCCATTATCTCTAATCTTTTCTTGTCATGTTCACTTATCAATATACACTTTGCCTGCTCATCACCTCGCCCTACTCTTCCTCTAAGTTGATGCAGTGTCGATAAACCAAATCTTTCAGCATTGAATATTACCATCATCGTTGCATTTGGTACATCTACCCCTACTTCGATTACCGTCGTTGAAATAAGTATGTTTATTTTACCTTGCTTGAACTCGCTCATGACAAGTTCTTTTGCACTTGATTTCATTTTACCATGAATTAAGTCTAATTTAAACTTACTTCCAAAAGCTAAGTTTAATTTATCTCTTAAATTATAGATATTTGTTAAATCGGTGTTTTCACTTTCTTCGATAAGTGGTGCTATTACATATATCTGATGTTTAGCTAAAAGCTCTTCATACATCATTTTAAGCACTTCTTTCATTTCACTTTCGTTTCTAACGAAAGTCTTAACCGGCTTTCTTCCCTTTGGCATCTCTTTAATCATCGATATATCCATATCTCCATAAATAGTTAAAGCATAGGTCCTAGGAATAGGTGTAGCACTCATATATAGAACATCTGGTTTAATACCCTTGTTGTTTAAGTTAGCTCTTTGGTTAACACCAAAGCGATGTTGTTCATCCGTTATGACTAGTCCAAGATTGGCATAGACTACTTCATCTTGGATAAGAGCATGTGTTCCGATGATGACATCGATCTTGTTATTAGCTAGTTCTTCATATATTTCTTTTTTCTCTTTTTTGGAAGTAGAACCTGTCAAGAGAACTATATTTAATTTAGTTTTCTTAAAGGTTTCTTTCATATTGTTATAGTGCTGCACAGCTAGTATTTCAGTTGGTGCCATTAAAGCACTTTGATATCCACTTAAATAGTTATAATACATTGCTAGAAACGATATTATTGTTTTTCCTGAACCGACATCTCCCTGAAGAATTCTATTCATTCTCTTTTTAGATTTTAAATCATCTAAAACTTCTTTTAAGACTATCTTTTGATCTCCGGTTAGCTCAAACTTAAGATTCTTTATGACATCGTCAACTTCCTCTAGTCCTGCTGTTCTAACAATTCCTTGTTCATTTTTAGAGTTCTCTAGCTTTAAGGTGTTAATCTTAAACATGAACTCAAATAATTCTTCATATTTTAATCTCTTTTGTGCTTCTTCTAATTTCTCAAAGTTAGGTGGGTTATGAACAATGTTTAAAGCTGTTTTCTTATTCGAAAAATTGTATTTATCTAAAAAGTTTCTTGGTATGTTGTCGGTTAAATCATTTCCATACTTTAGCAAGCATTCATTCACAAAGTTACCAATCGACTTTTGATTAAGTCCACTTGTGGCATGATAAATAGCTTCGATTTTCTCTTCATTACCTAGAAAACCAAACTTTATATCACTAGCTGAGACAATATTTTTAGAACTATCGTATTTACCTATGACTATAACATTAGTACCTATCTTTAAATTAGGCTTTAAAAAAGCTCTATTAAAGATCGAGACCCCAACGGGCCCGTTAATAGTAGCTAATCTAAAATTAAGTTTATTGAGTCCCCCTCTAAACCTAACGATTATAGGAATACTCTCAACTTTACCATCAATTATTATTTTGTCTTCAAGTGATACGTTTTTTAAATCACTTCTTTTTAATACTTCGTAACGAAACGGATAATGGGTAACTAGATCATCTACCGTATTTATGCCAATCTTACCCAGTAATAATTCTGTTTTAGGACCAATACCTTTTACATCAGAAAGTTTAACCATCATTACCCCTCCTGCTGGCTATTATAACATATTAGGACTTAAATATCTAGAAAAATACCAAAGATTTGTTATAATTATTATAGGTGATAAAATGATTGAATATGTAGTCAAAGATGCTAAAATAGCACTTATTAGAATAGATGAAGAAGGAAATGAAATACTGGAAAGCTTTATTGCATTTGAAAATATCGTCTATCTAGAGATAACTGTCGATAAAGAAACTAATAGACCCTTTATTTTAACCGTTACAAGCCCAGAACTAGAATATAGTATCGAAAGTGATGATAATGCATCACTACTTGAAATGTATCAAAGTATCAGTCCCTATCTCTTAGAAAAGGGTTTTAATGAAAAAGAGGAAGAATTAGATGATGACTTCTCGTTAATATCTATAAGTAATACTTAAAATATTTAACGATTTTGTTTGACTTTTAAGCACTCTTCGATTATTATAGAAAGCACCAATTCGAAATTGGCGAATTGGTCGCTAGTATCACACTAGCCAACCCCTTTTTATTCTTTTTTATG
>CAZVUK010000038.1:0-3204 GCA_964630225.1 uncultured Muribaculaceae bacterium | reverse complement strand
ATTAATTAAAAATATTAAAATTATTAATAAATACATTAGTTAAAGATGGAAAAACCATCTTTTTTCTTGGGTATTACTACTAATAGTGATATAATTTATAAAGAGTGTTTAAAACTCTGATAGGTGATGATGATGATTAAATATAGCATAATTGTGCCGGCATATAATGCTGAAAAAACTTTATATCGTTGCATTGAAAGTATTTTAGCTCAGAAGTATGATAATTATGAATTAATTATTGTTGATGATGGTTCAACTGATGAAAGCTTTAAAATACTTGATCAATATAAAAAAGCAAATAAAAGAGTTAATATATTTAAACAAAAAAATAGTGGAGCAGGTTCTGCTAGAAATTTAGGAGTAGCTAAAGCTAAGGGGCAGTATTTACTCTTTCTAGATAGTGATGACTATGTAACAAATGATTATTTAGAAGTAATTGATAATAATCTTGATACTAATTTAGACCTATTGAGATTTCAAATAACTGATGTCGATGGTAAACAAGAGACAAATCATAGTGAAAGTAGTTTTGATACTATGAGTGGTCCTGAAGCTTTTGAACTTATGACTAAATTTAAATATTTAGATTCACCAGTTTGTTATTGTTACAATAAAAAGTACTATGACAATAACAAGTTTAAATTCATGGAAAACACCTATCATGAAGATTATGCCCTAGTGCCTTTGATAATAATGAAAGCTCAAAGAGTAAAGGGAATAAATAAATGCATATATGCATATGTTAAAACACAGGATAGTACAATGACAAGTACTGACTATAAAAAGACTATTAAGAAATTTGATGATGCTATAAAAGGATATTTGTTTCAAATGAAAGAGATCGACAAACTCGATTACAAAGAAACTAAAATATTTAAAAGTTACATATCGAATGCAATAATAGTAAAACTGAAAGATTTAAATAAGTTAGATTATGTAAAATACTTAAAAAGATTAAAAGAATTAAAAGTATTTGATAATATACTTACTGATACACTATTAAGAAAAATAAAATACTTATTAATTAAAATTAATCCTAGAATAGCGTTAAAGCTATTAATTAGGAAGTAGGAGATTTATGGTAAATACAGCAAAAAATATATCGATGAATTTTAAAAAATATTCATTCTTAATGAAACAATTAATTATCCGAGATTTTAAAGTTAAATATAAAAGAAGTGTGCTTGGAATTGTATGGAGTTTACTTTATCCGATTCTCATGATGAGTGTCATGGCACTAGTTTTTTCAAATATGTTTAAGTTTAAAGTAGATGGAGTAAATTATCTTGTTTATCTTATGACGGGTATAGTAATTTGGAGTAGTTTTAGTGAAGCAACGAGTATTGCAATGGGATCGGTTAGAGATAACTTCTCACTAATAAATAAAATATATATTCCTAAATATATTTTCCCTTTTTCAAAAGTAATATTTTCTGGGGTAAACTTTCTACTTACTTTAATACCTTGGTTTATAATAATAATTTTAACTAAGTTTGGACTTGGTAATTTTGAGTGTTATATCGGATGGAAATATGTCTATCTAATATATGGTTTCTTAAGTTTGTTCTTATTTACTTTAGGAATAGGATTAATTCTATCTTGTTTTACGGTATTTTTAAAAGATGTTGTCTACATATATGGAATAGTTCTCCTAATGTGGAACTATCTTACTCCGGTGTTTTATAGTATTCAAATTATTCCGGAGAACTTACAGAGATTTTTCAAACTAAATCCTATGTATCACTTCTTAGATTTTGTTAGAAAAATTGTTTTATTTGGACAAACACCATCTGGATTACAATTTATTATTCTTGGAGTAATGGGAATATTATCATTAGTAATAGGGTCGTTTATCTTTAAGAAGAATCAAGATAAATTTATTTATTACATATAGGAGAATTTATGACAAAGAAAAATGAAGATATGATAATTATTAAAGATGTAGGAATGAAGTTTAATCTTGGGATAGAGAGATCTTATTCGATTAAAGAAGCCTTCATCAATGTGTTTAAGGGAAAGAGTTCTAAGAAAACATATTTTTGGGCACTAGATGATGTCAGTGTAACAGTTAAATCTGGTGAAGTGGTTGGAATAGTTGGTTCCAATGGAGCTGGTAAATCTACGCTTTTAAAAGTAGTTTCAGGAGTTATGAAACCAACTAGAGGTAAGGTCATTGTAAACGGTGCAATATCACCGATGATAGAACTAGGAGCAGGTTTTGACTCGGAGCTTACAGCTAGAGAAAATATATATTTAAATGGAGCTATTCTTGGTTACTCAGAAGAAATGCTAAAAGAAAAATTTGATGAGATAGTTGAATTTTCTGAGCTGAAAGATTTTCTAGATGTTCCGGTTAAAAACTTTTCATCTGGTATGGTTGCTAAACTTGCTTTCTCGATTGCAACGATTGTCAATCCTGAAGTTCTCATAGTCGATGAAATTTTAGGAGTAGGAGATATCCGCTTTAGAGAAAAAAGTACAGCTAAGATGATGCAAATGATAGGTGGAGGAACAACAGTTTTATACGTTTCCCATTCTTTAGAGCAAGTGCAGTCACTTTGTTCAAGAGTTATATGGTTAGAAAAAGGTAAAGTTAAAATGGTTGGTCCAACCAAAGAGGTTTGTGAAAAGTATTATAATTTTCAAATGAATGGAGATGGAAAATAATGAGTATATTTAAAGGGAAAACATTGCTAATTACAGGAGGAACAGGATCTTTTGGAAATAAGGTTCTAGAACTGTTTTTAGATTCGGATATAAAAGAGATAAGAATTTTCTCGAGAGATGAGAAAAAGCAAGACGATATGAGAAGAAAATATCACAACGAGAAGATTAAGTATTATATTGGAGATGTAAGAGATATAAATACAATTAATCCTGCGATGAGAGGTGTTGATTTTGTTTTTCATGCTGCTGCTTTAAAACAAGTTCCATCTTGTGAATTCTTTCCAGTCGAAGCAACAAAGACAAATGTTCTTGGTTCAAACAATGTTTTGGAAAGTGCTATAGCAAATGGAGTTAAGAAAGTAGTTTGTTTAAGTACAGATAAAGCTGCTTATCCAATTAATGCGATGGGAATCAGTAAAGCTTTAATGGAAAAAGTTATCGTAGCCAAAGCTAGAGAATTGGGTGATGGCGCTGAAACTACTATTTGTTTAACTAGATATGGAAATGTTATGGGATCTAGAGGTTCAGTTATTCCGC
>CAZVUK010000037.1:0-3853 GCA_964630225.1 uncultured Muribaculaceae bacterium | reverse complement strand
TCATCACGGATCTAAAACTTCGACTAGTGAATCATTTGTAAATAAAGTAAAGCCTTTATTTTTCACAATTGCCCTCCACCTATTTTCACAGTAAAGCTATAACGTTATTATTTATCTATTTAACTGTATCACAATCACAGCTTTTATTCAAAAAAAACTCTACTTATCTGTAGAGCTTTTTATATATTTAATAACCGCGATGCCAGCGTGCGCTCCATCTGAGACCGCTTTTGCTATCTGAGCAAGACCTCCCGTGCAATCACCAGCAGCAAAGATACCTGAAATATTGGTCTCTTGATCAAGGCCTACAACAAAGTTGTTTTGTGATGTAATAAGACCCAGCTGATTAGCAAAATCGTTTACTCCGGCACTACCTAGAGCAACAAACAGACCGTCTAAAGAAACAGTGCTTCCGTCTTCGAGCACTACTTCTTCTAATTGGTTTTTTCCTTTAACTTCGATAACTTTACTGGTATATGTTTGAAATTCACTATCTAAGTCTTCGCCATTGGTAAAAAGTATCACATTGGCAAGAGCACTTAGATATTTAGCTTCATGAAGAGCAAACTCTCCCGATCCAATTACACCAACCGTTTTATCTTTAAAGAAGTAGCCATCACATACTGCACAATAAGATACTCCTGCCCCTTCAAACTCTTCAATATTTTTAACTTTCGGTCTTATTTTCTTTTTACCTATGGCTAAAATAAGAGCTTTAGCTTTAGCTTCTTGCGTTGGGGTTTTGACGATAAACTGATCGCCCATATACTCGATTAAAACTACTTCTTCATCTATTACTTCAACACCTAATCGCTTAGCTCCATCAATTCCCTTTTTAAAAAGGACATCACCATCTATCGCTTCATCAAAACCATAATAATTTTCGATCTTAGCTTTAGTCATGGCCGTCTGTCCATGATTAAAAACCACTACTTTCAAATTTGCTCTAGCAGCATATAAACTAGCCGAAATACCAGCTGGTCCTGCTCCTACAATAATTACATCGGTCATTGTTCCTCCTAATAGGTTATATTTCTAATAATACTTAGATAATCTTCACTCTTGTTTATTTTGATGCCCTTGCCTGTATAATTGTATTCTTTTTGTTTTTGAATATGCTTAACAACTGCTTGGCGATCACTATCATTCATATTAGTCTTTAGGGCTTTTAATAAAGCATCGATATTTATATTATTTTCATAAGCGAATCTTACTTCTAAAACGACATCTTGCTCTATATTATTAAATGTTTTAGGTACTATCACTAAATTATAATATGTATTAAATATGTATCTATTATTTTCTTCGATAAGAAGAGCATTTAATGTTTTATCATCTTCATTTTGCAAGTTACTGACGAAAACATTTATAGAAAGTGGAGATACATATTTATCTATTCCCTCTTTTTTTCTTAACACATTAGTTCTTTCCATCATAAAATCACTAGCTTTTTTATCTAGATAATCATATAACAAAACTAAAGCACATATAAAAAGTAATATATAGACAAAATATTTGGCATAGATAATTTTTCTTTTCATACATCCTCTTTCACTAATTATATCTATGATAAATTATACCATATGATAATTGTATAAAACATTATATTATGAAAAAAATACTATTGTAATAGTATTTTTATTAATATGGCGTCCTCGAGAGGAATCGAACCTCCGACCTACCCCTTAGGAGGGGGTTGCTCTATCCTACTGAGCTACGAGGACATTTCTTGATAAGTATACAATAAATACGATTCAAATGAAATAAAAAAAACAACCATTGGTTGTTTTAGTTATTTTACTAGTTCGTATGTATCTCTAGCGATCATCACTTCTTCATCGGTTGGCAGAACGCAAACCATGACACTTGACTCTGCTTTACTAATCACTTGATACTTTCCTCTTTCATTATTTGCTTCTTCATCTAACTTAAGTCCAATCGCCGCAAGTTTATCGACGACTGTCTTTCTAAGAAGTGGTGAATTTTCTCCAACACCGGCGGTAAAGATGATAGCATCTACTCTTCCATCTAATTCGACAAAGTATTTAGCAATATATTCGATTATTCTATCAGTATACATCTTTTGCGTAAGAATTGCCTTATCATTGCCTTCACTTACAGCATTTTCAATATCTCGTGAATCGCTGCTGATACCACTGAGTCCTAAAAGACCACTTTCTTTATTTGCCATCGCATCAAATTCAGCCAGTGTCATACCTGTCTGTTTTAAAATGTATGGAATAATACTGTAATCGATATCTCCTGATCTACTTCCCATGATTAAGCCAGCATTTGGGGTAAAGCCCATCGACGTATCTACGCATTTACCATTTCTAACCGCGGCTATACTAGCACCATTTCCAATATGACAAGTAATTAGGTTAATATCATCTTTTCCCAATTCTTTTTTCATGTACTCTGTTAGAAATTTATGACTTGTTCCGTGATATCCATATTTTCTCACATTATATTTTTCATAATAGATTGGTGGTATCGCATATAAGAATTTGTCAGCTTCCATTGTTTGATGAAAAGCTGTATCGAAGGTTGCTACGTTAACAGCTTCAGGAATAACTGCTTTAACTGCTTTAATTCCAATTAGATTAGCTGGATTATGAAGTGGCGCAATCGGTGCTAATCTTTCGATATGAGCTTCGACTTCTTCATCAATTATAACGCTCTTATCACAAGATTTACCACCTTGGACAACTCTATGACCAACTGCTTTTATCTCATCTAAAGAAGCAACAACCTCATACTTAAGTAGGTCTTCGGTTAAATAATTAATTGCCTCTTCATGGGTTGGCAGAGCAACTTCATACTTATCTTTCTTTCCTGCATATTTAATTGTATAAAAACTTTCACCTAGGCCTATTCGCTCAAAAGTACCAGAAATCAATACCTTTTCTTCAGGCATTTCGAAGACCTGAAATTTAAGCGAAGAACTTCCCGCATTTACTATTAATAACTTCATATTATTTCCTCCGCTAGTAATTATATCAGCTTTTCTCTTTAAAATAAACATAAAAAAAGAGCTTTTACTCTTTATTTAATACTATTTAATATAATTATCATCAGGATGTTAAATCCTGTCTGAAATTCTGCTTTCTTAACTTTACTAAGTTCGTATACCGCAACTAGGTCATCGACTATGTCGACAATCCAACTTTCTAAATACTTAGGAACATTTATACAAAATGGGAACATATGTGATGCAATGATGTTTTCTTCCATTTTATCTATTTTAAAGTGCTTCTTCGTATTAATTACTGCATACTTGGGATGTTTGAATAAGTTATATACTTTTTCTTTCTTGTTCTTCTCTCCTTCACTAATAAAGAAATCATGAAGAAGACCTGCTCTAGCAGCAGCTCTATAGTTAAGTCTCAGTAATTTACTAAGACGATATGATATATATGAAACACGAATGCTATGATCGTATCTATTATTTAAATGATGTATACATTTTTCTACTTTCAAGAATTCATCGTGATCAATTATATCAGCAACTAATTCCATGTAAGCTTTGTCTGTTTCTACGGCTCTACGCATTAATTTCACCTCAAGACTATTTAAGTCTAGCAAGAGTGTTTTAAATAGTCAAAGCTTTTACTAAAAAACATTTTATTTTACGTAAACTAAACTCATTAAAATGTAAAGCTATTTTAGCTTAAACTTAATAACTTCGGACTTGTATGTGTAAAATATCTTAGTTGAATTTTTTTTAAGTCTTTGAATTATTTCTTTATGAGGATGACCATAATGATTATCTTTTCCAGCTGAAACTATAGCATATCTAGGCTTTACTTTATTTACAAATGATTCACTAGTCGAAGTTTTAGATCCGTGATGA
>CAZVUK010000036.1:0-4059 GCA_964630225.1 uncultured Muribaculaceae bacterium | reverse complement strand
ACATAATTATCATTGAATCATGAAAAAGCGGACACTTAATGTTTCCATTTATATTCCCACATAATTTCACAAAATATAATATCTAAGTTAGACTTAATTATGATATAATCTATAATAGGTGAGAATATGAAAGTAAAAAGATTTAGGAATCTTGACGAACAGATCGAAATTCTTAAAGTGAGAGGCATGATTATCGAAGATGAAATCTTCGCTAAAGATGTCTTACTTAGAGAGAACTATTTCTTTTTAAATGGATATAGACATTTATTTGTAGATACTCAAAATGATAAGAAATATCTAGATAATGTTCATTTTGAAGAACAGTACAGCTTATTTTTATTCGATCGACAGTTTCGTAATATAATCTTTAAACACTTACTTATAATTGAAAATAATATGAAATCGATCATATCATATCAGTTATCTAGAAAGTATGGATATAAAGAGAAAGATTATTTGAAGTCTTCGAACTTTGATAAAAATCCTTCGAAACAAAGACAGATCAATGACTTATTAAAGAAGATGAAAAGACAAGTTAGGATAAATGGAACGCAGCACTCGGCAACGAGTCACTATATTAACAATTATGGTTATATACCCCTTTGGATTCTTGTCAAAGTTTTATCTTTTGGAATAGTTAGTGAAATGTATTCAATATTAAAATTAGAGGACAGAATGGCTATCGCCAAGATATATAACATCGATGCTAATGTCATGGTAAATTACCTACCTATTTTAGCTAACTATCGTAATCTTTGTGCACATGAGGATATTCTTTTTGAAAATAGGACACAGCGATTTATTGATGATACCGTTTATCACAGGTTGTTAGACATAAGAAGAGAACACGATGAATATATCTGTGGTAAAAACGATTTATTCGCTTTAATAATAATTATCAGACAGTTCCTAACTAAAGGAGAATCTAAAAACTTAGTCGTCGAAATAGATAGAGCATTAGATAATTTAGATTATAATGTAAAAAGTATCAATATAAATAGTGTATTAAAAAGAATGGGCTTTCCTGAAAACTGGAAAGAAATAGCAGATATAGAGAAAAAGGAGTTAGATGATGAAGAATAACAATAAAGTAACGATTTTAGTTTTATCGATTGCTCTGTTTGCTTTTATGATGGGTATAGCAGCTAGTTTTTTTGTAAGTAGTTATGTAATAGATAACAAAATAAAAAGGATTGAAAAAACAGGTGATATAAATACAAGTAATCAAAAGATTGATAAAGTGATAGTTAAAGATAAAGGGTTGGCTACAGCGATAGAGCGTGTATATAACGCTGTCGTTATGATTGAAAGTGATGCCAACGGTACTTATGCCGGTTCTGGTAGTGGCTTTGTATATAAAGTTGATGACGATTTTGCCTATATTATGACTAACCATCACGTAATAGCTGATGCGACGGGCTTAAACGTTTTATTTTCGGATAAGAATGAAGCAAAAGCAAAGTTACTAGGAAGTGATGAATATTTAGATATAGCTATCTTGCAAGTAGAAAAAAAATATGCTAAGCAAATTGCTCCGATTGGTAAAAATAGTGAAGTTAAACTCGGAGATACAATCTTTGCAATCGGTTCACCGGTCGGGGGAGAATACTACAATACCGTTACAAGTGGAATAATTTCAGGTATTAATAGGAAGCTTACCGTCAGTGTCAACGCTCGTGAGGACTGGATTATGGAAGCGATTCAAGTAGACGCTGCGATCAACCCAGGCAATAGCGGGGGACCTTTATTAAATGACAGTGGTGAAGTTATAGGTATAAACTCATTAAAGCTTGTCGACAATACTATCGAAGGAATGGGTTTTGCTATCAAAATTGAAGATGCTCTAGCTCATGCTAAAGATTTAGAATCTGGTAAAGGTTTGAATCGTCCGATGCTTGGAATAAATTTAACGAGTGTAGCCAATAAAATTGATCTGGCAAGAAGTGGAATAAGTCTTGACCCTAGTATTAAATCAGGAGTCGTCGTTGTTTCGATCGTTTCAGGAAGCGGAGCGAGCAAATCAGAGCTTAAAAAAGGCGATGTCATAACTAAGATAAACGATCAAACTATTGAAAATCCTGCATACCTAAAATATATTTTATATAAGTATAGCCCCGGTGATAAGATTACCATAACTTACCAAAGGGATAAAAACAGCAAAACAACCGAAGTTATACTAACAAAAACTAATTAAGCAGCAAAGCTGCTTTTTTATATGATATACTATAAATGCAACCGAATTTATACAAAAAGATAGTGAAAATCGATAGTGCTACCACTAATAAATACGATATAATTTCGGCAGAGGTGAGAAATGTGGCTAAATTTGCAGACAAATTAGCGAAGAAGAGAAAAGAAAATAATCTTTCTCAAGAACAGCTTGCAGACAGATTAAATATGTCTAGACAAGCAGTATCCAAATGGGAGTCTGGTTCATCATACCCAGACATGGAAAAAATAATCGAAATAACTAAAGTGCTCGACTGTACTTTGGAAGATTTATTAGATGATGGAACAATTAAAGGCCAAGCAGAAACGAGAACAAACTACAGCGATGTCTTTAGTGACTTCTTGGATTTTATTACTAGATCATATAATATGTTCTGGTCAATGAGTTTTAAGACAAAACTTGCTTTTATGTTCGAGATGCTATTTATCGCAATAGCGCTATCGACAATATTTTATATGTTAGGGGGCTTGTTAGGGCCAGCAATATATTCTTTCTTTAGATTTTTACCATATAGATTTGCTAGTGCTGCGGGTAGCTTACTAAGATC
Source organism: uncultured Muribaculaceae bacterium (assembly GCA_964630225.1). Classification (GTDB taxonomy): domain Bacteria; phylum Bacillota_I; class Bacilli_A; order RF39; family UBA660; genus CAYZRY01. The sequence goes on along the minus strand of CAZVUK010000036.1, from coordinate 1,282 downwards.
TGTCTATAATCTTACGACGGTAATATTGTGTATTTTGATGCTTTTACATCTATATAAAATCAGATATCTAGATTACTATGTTACCGTTAAAGATAATTCCGTAAATAAAAGAAAAGTTGAAGATCCAATTGATGAAAATAAAAACATTAAAGAAGATAAACGTGGGAACCTAATTTATGAAAAACCAAAAGAAAAAGTCATAATTAGAGATCCGGGTCACAGTGGTTATAGTTTCTTTTTGAAATTAGCAGAAATAATAATAATATTTATCAAAGTAATAGGAGCATTCTTCTTAATTCCAGTTATTACAGTCTTTGTTGCGATGACTGCGTTTGCAACACTGGCACTAATAATGACATCGATTGGAACTGTATTCTTAACAATTGCTTTATCTCTAATCGGAGCAATAATAATTACATATATAATCATTGAAATCATCGTAAGACTTCTCTTTAATAAAAAAATAAGTTGGTTAAGATTATTTATTATGTTCATCGCAGGATTAATCGTAATGGGAGTGGGGACAGGCCTTAGCATCGCAGAATTTTCAACATATGAAATTGAAAGCATATATGAATCTAAAGTATATAAAAACCAAACAATTACAAAAGAATATGAATACAAAGACAAATTATTTATTAACTTTATGGGCAATTCTTCAACAAAAGTAAATATTGATAATAACGCCCAAAACATTAAAGCGTCGATGACTTGTCCGGACGTACTTGGCTGTAGCCTAGAGGAACACTATATGAATGGTTATTATCAAATACATGATGTGGTAGGCAACAGACCACGCTTCAAAGATTTATACAATATCGTAGTTGATGGCTTTAAAAAGAAAAAATTATATGTTTCCGATCAAAATCCAGTCAAGATTGAAATTACTTTATCACAAGATGATTTTAATAAAATTTCAAATAATTTTCATCGTTATCATTACACAGATTAACTAGTTTACTAAAACAAAGAAATATGCTATAATTTTATGGCACAGGAGAATAGTTTAATGGTAGAATAGAGGTCTCCAAAACCCACATACTGGGAATGGAGATAGTGCCAGAAAACCCTTGTAGATAAAAGAAAACTAAAAACAGGATTATAAACATAATGGCAAGTTTGGAGGCTTTTATGATTAAATTAGATAATCCTGAACAATTAGGAGCGTAGTTAAATGGTATAATGAAGGTCTCCAAAACCTTGGTTGTGGGTTCGATTCCCTCCGCTCCTGCCATTAAGAGAAAAAGTCGAAATTTTATAATTTCTAGACTTCAGATAGATA
>CAZVUK010000035.1:0-4347 GCA_964630225.1 uncultured Muribaculaceae bacterium | reverse complement strand
TCAAGCGGAAATAATGGAAAGCAAAAAAGATTTTAATAAAAGCGACAAAAAAGAAAAAGAAGCTTTAAGACGAGAAAAGAAAGAAAGAATTAAAGCAAACAAGGCTAAGAACATAAAAGAAAGTAATTAACTTTCTTTTTTTAATGCTTCGATACTAACTAAAACGGTATCTCCGAAGTTTTTTCCTATTATTTTTCTTATCTCTTTGCGAATACCGATTATATAGCAGGGATGGCCCATTCTGACGATGCTACCAAAATATTCGGCGCCATCAAAAGTAGCTCTTACTTTAAGTCTTTTTTGACCAAATTCTTTTTCGATATCAATTGGAACTTCGATGAAAGCAGCATCGATATCCCCACTTTGAATTATTTTGGCTTCAAATTTATATATCTTAGTCATTTCTATTTTTCAAGACCTTTTTTAATTTTGTCTTAATTTCATCTTTACTAAATGGTTTAGCTATATAATCATCGAAGCCTTGGCTTAAATATTTTTCTTTGGATCCGGCAACGGCATCGGCAGTAAGCGCAATAACCGGAGTATTAAAACCTGGAATTTCTTTTAACTTAATCATCGCAGTCTCACCACTCATAACAGGCATCATAATGTCCATGAGGATTAAATCAAAGCTTTCTCCAGATTTGACTAAATCGATGCATTCCTGACCATTGTAGCACTCACTAAGATCCATTTCAAATGATTCGAGACTGCGACGAGCTACTTTAATATTTAACTTGTTATCATCGACAATAAGAACTTTGATATTTTTATAAGAGCTTTCCCCGTAGTTTTTCAATATCTCAGCGGTGTTTATCTGCTGCGTATCAGTTAGAGGTTTACTTTGGCTTAAAATCTTTTGATTAAACTGAATAACAAATAACGTTCCTGAACCAAACTGACTATTTACATTGATGGTTCCACCCATCATTTCAAGTAGGTGTTTAGTAATAGATAAACCTAGTCCTGTTCCTTCGGTTGTCGTATTACGCTCGACATCCAGTCTTTCAAACTTAGTAAAGAGCTTTTTGATATCTTCACTTTTTATTCCTCTTCCTGTATCTCTAACACTAATTATAAGGGTCGAAACATCGGCATTATTAATACATTGAACATTTATATTAATCTCCCCTTTTTCAGTATATTTAATTGAATTAGAAACTAAATTATTAAGTATTTGTTTAATTCTACTTCGGTCTCCATATAAGGTAAAAGGGATGTCCTGGGCATAATTAACCTTAAGTGTAATATCTTTATCTCCGACTCTAAAACTATTTAACTTAACAACAGCATCTATTTCTTCATTTAAATTATAAGCCGTTTCGATCAGTTCTAGTTTTTGACTTTCAATCTTATTGATATCGATTATATTACCTACTATTTCAAGTAAAGTATTCGAAGCTGACAAGATATCGTCGGCATCTTCCTTTATCTTAGCTGGCAAGTCTTGTGAATCTGATATATTTTCAGAAAGACCAACGATAGCATTAAGAGGAGTTCTAATCTCGTGACTCATGCTCGATAGAAAATCACTTTTCGCAACATTGGCACGTTCCGCCTCGCTCTTAGCTATATTTAGATTTGTTATCATCTTAATATCAGGATTTTCTAATGTGTGATACATAATCAGTGTTGCAAACGTTGCCAAGAATTCTAAACAGATAAACTCGGGCATGATTCCCCTTATCAGTACAACTATTACAATGAAGATAAGTAGTAATAAAATAGGTATTATTCTCTCTTTAATATGCTCCCTATATTTAAGAGCTACATAAAAAGTCGAGATGATCAAAGCTCCTCCAGTAAAAGTTGTAAAATCAACCACCGGTCCAACTGTTACCATATAACTCAAATCATTTGTTACGGCAAGTTCAACCGGTAAAACGAACATAAAGATAAGCGCGATGGCATTTACGATTATATATATTTTATCACTATGTTTCTTATCTATCTCACATATATGAACAACGTACATATACATATTGGCAAAAAAGTTAAAGATAAAGAAACACTCAAACCTATTGGTAAGCTTTACAATGCTGTGATACTGTTCCCCACCAATATATAAGAGATAAACGGCTGCTATACAAAAAATCGTCATAAAGAATGTGTCTATAACCATACCAAAATAATAAATATTTTCTTTTCTTATTTTAGATACTTTAGATAGGTATAATGGTATCAAGAAGATATTTAATACTAAGCTACATAATGGTATATAAAGATTATACATATGTCACATCCTATTCTTTTTAATTATACCATTATTTAAAGAAAAGAAAATAGCAATAAACTGCTATTTCTTTGTATATATTTTTGGTTTTATTTTGTCGATAACGGCAAATGCTTCTTCCTCGGTTGTAACTGGATTTAACACTTTTGCTTTGCCGATTAATTTTTCATCTGCTAGATCTAGTTTGTAACCCGTTCGAGGAATATCGCAAGCTGCTATTTTTTCAGCTTTCGCTTTTTCCCATTGTTCTTTCATTGTTATACCACCCGCTTCGAGTTCTTCTCTCGTGTAGTGCGAATAAGTGTCCATCAGGTTATATAACATCGTTCTCATTATCTCTTCTAGTTCATCTTTCTTTTCAAAAAGATCATCTGTTTTAGAGATTTTAAACGGTTTTCCGCGATGTCCATAACACTTTTTACCACCGAACTCATCATAATTCATAACGGTTGGGACCATTTGACAACCTGTTTCTTGAGCTAGGCGATAGGCACCGATGTTATGATTTTGAATAAGCCAGTTTTCAGAGTTTCGAGCATCCGCACCATGACGGGCATCAGCTTTACCATCATCAGCTAAATTCCAATATCCTTCAGGATAGAAAAGAACATTGCCACCATTTTCCAGCACAAATTTTGCCTTGTCATAAGATGATTTTCTATTAGCAGGATTATCTCTATCTAAAAGAAACATACCATATGCCCATAGACCTAGTCCATTGGGTGTATCAAGGGCTAAATACTTGTTACCAAAGAGGATATAACCGCTTTGAGCAACAAGATTTGCTCCTATAACGACGTCGTCAGCTTGAACGTGATTAAGAACAAAAATCTTACCCTTACCATCGTTATCTAACTTTTCTCGTTTATGAACAATAAGTTTATAATCACTTTGGGTCTTATAGATTACTCTTAAGAGTGGAGCAAAAATCTTTCTAATTTTAATACCTTTTTTAGATAAAGTCTTTTCAACACTTTCATCAAGTAAGAAGTCGACACTGTAACTAGTACCCTCTTTAATATCTTTTAATAATACTTTTAATCGTTCCAGTGTGCTTTTATCTACACTATACATACACAACACCCCTTAATGGAGCATATTATAGCATAAAAGAGCCAAAAAATCAATAAATAAAAGAAAGCTAAGCTTTCTTAATTTACCATGAACTTCCGCCACCGCCACCAGATCCGCCACCTGATGAACCTCCTCCTGATGAACCGCCAAACGAACCACCACCAAACGAGCTTCCACTTGATGCGTCAGGATTAGTAGTCATTGTTCTATTAGCAGACCTTACCGTACTGTTCATAAATTTTCCAAATCACGAACTGACCTAGTTATTCTGTCTAGCTTATATGCAAGAATTAATGTTATTTTTTTATCATTCATATCTTTCGTTATTTCTTGGAATTTAGGTCTGTTAGTATTTTTAGCACTTATACCTGCATCTTTATATATTTTATAAACTTCATATCCTTTTGCTAGGCAAAAGTTTTTTAATCTTACTTCTTGTTCATCAAGTGAATGTCCTTCACGAACTTGATCTTCGGTTGAAACTCTTATATATATTCCTACTTTTATCATTGTCACTACCTCCTTTTTCCCTTGATACAATTATTTCATTATACCAATTTTAGCATATTTAAAAAACGCTTGGGAAGACACAATTTTTTTACATTTTTAATACACTTTTAATACATAGTCTTAATACAAGGGTTATCATTTTTAACCAACTTATTTTAGTGTTTTATCATATAAGAATATTTCGTTTTCATCATTCGAATATTGTCCATATGATAGAATTACATAAGTTTTATCATTCTTGTTTATAATGATTTTTATTGGCTGTATAATCCTAATATTTGTCCGCTCTATATTAGCAGACATGCCATTGTGCCAAGTAATATAAGTATTTTTAGTTGATATGTACTTATCTACTTGTTCTCTCAACTTAGAGGTTGGAGCAATTTCTTTTTCAATTTTTTGCATAATAAAACCTCACTCATCCTTTCAGACTAGTGAGGTTTATATTTATCTACTCTTATGAGTAGTATTATTCTTAATGGGGCTTGAATTATCTATATGCCTCAGCCTTTTAAGGTTAATACATCTAT
>CAZVUK010000034.1:0-5171 GCA_964630225.1 uncultured Muribaculaceae bacterium | reverse complement strand
ACAAATAACAAATGAAATGTAATGATAAAAACAGAGTTTAAACTCTGTTTTTTTTATGTTCTATTCTTTACATTCAAATAAGCTTTTGTTATAATTAATAATAGAATAGGAGTGGCAATATGGAAGAGCTAATCGAACTATCAAATAATTTAATCGATAATATAAAAGCGGTAGAAACAGCTTTTACAGAGACGAATAATCAGTATAAAGCGAAAGAGGATAGCAACATCGATGAGATAACTAAACTTAATTTAAATGTAGCTAGTCTTAATGATGAGATTATCAATTTTGATAATCAGCTTAGAGATGTCCAAGAAGATTACGACAAAGTTAACGCTCATATTGATGGCATTAAAGCCGTTAGTGAAGAACATAAGCTACTCGGTCCTGATAAGTTAGAAGCTATGCTTAATGATGCAGCTAGCAAAAGAGATGAAGTAGCTGCTGTTATAAATAGTGATAAAGCAAAAACAGCCGAAGAGATGGCTAAATTAAAAGAACAGATGACTATTTTAAGGGATGAGAATCTGGCACTTGAAGAATTATTTCCAAAACTTCAGGATAATTATAGTAATGTGATAAATCAAACAAATGAAGCGATAAATCGTATCAATAGTGATTTAATTACGTATAAAGAAGAACTTAATAAAATTGAGCTTGAAACAGTAAAAGAAGATCTAATAGAAGATCTTGAAGAACCACTTCAAGATGATTTAGGAGCAGAAGCTTTAATTGTCAGCCAGGAAAAAATAGCGAGTCAGGAAGAGCCTGTCGAAATTTTAGAGGCAGCAGAAGAGCTTGAAGAACCACTAGTAGAAGCCGATACAGAAGAGGCCAAAAACTTAGATGAGGCCGAAATTGAAGAAATTAAATTAGAATCAGAACAAATCGAAAACCAAAAAACGCTTGAAATTGAAACGCAAACAGAAGAAAACTATAAAAAAATGCCTAGATTTAATGAAGTAGATGAAGAAAATGTTCGTGTCGTTGAAAGAGAAGTAGAGGCAGAACCAATAGTTGATTATAGTATGAATCAGTATGTTGGACTTGATAAAATGAACCTTAGTGAAGGACAAAAAAATAATTTAATGCGTAATATGTCTAGCGAAAAATTTATTCAACTTAAAAATGTTTTAGCAGAATATGAAATACCACTAACTGATGTATCTAACTATTACGATGAATTCTTAGTACTTGATAATATCAAAAATCTCGAAGAGACATTAAGTACTTTTAAAGGAATAGGTAAAGATAACAAAGAGAAAGACTTTTCATCTATGCTTGATGTGATATTTACTAATGATAATAATGTTTTACAAGATAATTTATTAACTGTTTATTCTAGAGGAGAAAATCCTAAACATATAAGTATTCAAAAATTATCATCACCATACTATAATAGTTTTGAAGAAAGAGCCAAAGAAGCAGGACAAGATCCAGAATATTTAAATAAGGTTCATCCGATTACAACAATGAATTTACCTATTGCTAAAGTAGTTGAATTTGATAAAAGAGAGAAAGTATTAGAAAGGATTGCCTAATGAGAGAATATTTGAACTTCAGTGAAGAAGATATCGATTTTATAAAAGAAAACAACTTAGATTTAGTTATCGATAAACTACTGATGAAAAAAGATTTAGTTGAAAGTAATATAAATTTTCTTGAAGATTATGGAATAAGCAATGCTAGAGAAATATTTGTTAAATATGCTGAAATATTCTTACAAGAGCCAACAATCTTTAAAAATATATTTACTAAGTATAAAAAAGATGACTTAATTGAAAGGCTGCGAGATAATATAGATACAGTTGTATTACTGTAAAAATTAATGGGGGAAAGATGGGAAAAGAAACATTTATAGAGAAGATATATAGAGGTGTCTTTAGGGACGAAGTTGAAATAATGCAAGTTGATTCACGTGATGAAAGTTATATAAGTGATGAAAAAAGAAGTATGAGTTATAGGTTTTTTGATAAAAATACTAATACAGGCGAAGAAACAAACTTCTCTGATTGGAAAGATAATAATAAAGTTAAAATAAAGAAGATGTAAAGCATCTTTTTTATTATATTTAAAGTTCAATTTTGTTTCTATATTTGTTATACTTATAATATGTAGGAGTGTATTATGAAAAAGAAGTATATAGTATGGTTGATCGTCTTTGCGTTACTTGCTTTTTGCAGTTATAAAGTATATAAGATTTGGTTTTATAGTTTAGATAATTTAAAAGATAAAGAATTCTTAGAAGTAATTGATAAACAAAAAGTAGAAACAGTAAATATTACTAGCAACTTACTCGAAGATAGAGAATATACAGCCTTTCAAAATATTAAGATAAGAAATGATTTTGATGATATGGAAAGTAGTTTGGTCGAAGATCCTAACAGTGTTTATATATCTTTTAAGCTTAGAGAAAACGATCAACTAAAGTATATGTTTCAATATGGAGAAACATTTAACTATGTCGATAGTCTATCAGCGGATAAACTTATATTTGGAGATAATGATAATAGATCAGCAAGCCTTATATCAAAAAAATATTTAAATAAGCATAAAATAGTGACCGAAAGAAATTTAATTGATTATTTAAGAAAAAATATAGATAGTAAACACGGTTTGTTTACTAGTAACAGTGATTTAAAAGAAAGATACACGCTCTTTAGTTTAAGTTCGACTATGATGACCATGTCTGATGATATAACTTTAATAGATGGAGATTTAAGTGGTTATATGATGAATTTCGACACTTATAGAGAACTTAGAATAGAAAAAGATAAAAGAATATATTTTTTTAGCTTCTACGGTGAAGATCGATTTGATAAAGCTTACGTTCTAGATTTTTTGAAATATATTGCGATTGAATAATCATAGTAAAATATGATTATTTTTGATACAATACTTAAACAGAAAGAGATGATTTATATGATATATGAACATTTTTGGTTATTATTTCCATTCCCCATACACTAAAGACTTAAATAAAAGAAAGGAGGAAATAAATGTTTTACGTAAGTGATATTATTAAAACAGCACCAAAAGAATATAAAACAAAATTACAGGAAGAAGTTTATACAACATTAGAAACGTTAAATATAGATTATAATAGAGTAGATACTCAGGAAGCTTATACAATGGAGGACTGCGAAGAAATATCAAAAAGATTAGGAGTCGAAGTAATCAAAACACTTTTTCTTTGCAATCAACAAAAAACTAAGTTTTATTTATTGGTACTTCCAGGAAATAAAAAATTTGAAACTAGAAAGTTCAGTAGTGAACTGGAAATAGCGAGAGTATCGTTTACTAACGAGGAACAAATGCTATCATTACTTGGAACTCAGTTTGGAGCGGCGACTGTGTTTGGTCTTCTTTTAGATAAAGAACAAAAGATACAGTTAGTTCTAGATAGGGAAGTGTTTAATAGTGATAGTTATGCTTGTAGTGATGGGACATTAACTACATATATGAGTATCAAAACAGAAGATTTGTTAACTAGGTTTTTACCACATATAAAACACAAAGAAATAGTTATAGATTTATAAAAAACAATTGAGATTACAATTGTTTTTCTTTTCCAAATATATCTATATACATCTGTTTCGTATTTATTTTATTTTTTATTTTGCTATTAGATACAAATAGATTAGCAGTTTGAACTTTTCTATTTTCTGGATCTTCATAAATAAAGATTAAATCTTCTTTACTAACTAAAGCTTGGACATATAGAATATCGTTGTCATTTTGTAATCTTTTAGCAACAAAATCACTATACTTTTGCATCTTTTTTAAAAAAATTAAATCTTTTTTATTGAGTGCTTCTATTTTATTATTTTCATTTCTGCTTTTAAAAGCAAAATGAATATCATTTTTAGCTAGCAAGAGATTCTCAAAGAAATGTTTCATACCAGTTGTATTAAGAATCAACTCTTCATTTTTGTTTTCAATAAGTGAATCAGGGTATATATCATATGAGATATATTCATATGTATTTAAGTCAGTTTTAACAAAGTGTAATTGACCCATTTTTTCACCATTATTAACTAAATTAAGTAATTCCTGATAATTATCATCAGTTAAATATATATTCATATAATACCTCCTAAATGCGTGCTGATTATAACACAAATAGTATAAAAAATCAAGAAAACAGTTCTGTTGAAGTAAAAACAATCTATTAAGACTAAAGAAGCTATGTTACAATTACAATATATAAAGGAGTTCTATGAAAAAAAGAATAAAAACATTAGCTATAATTCTAACTGTTTTGGTATTATCTATTGTTTTAGATATAATCAGTATTTATTATAGAAATAAACCAATATTTGCAATAAAAGTAGACTGTTGGTGCAATGATCAAATATATAAAGGTTTATTATATGATACTTATAACTGTGATGAATATTCAAGTCCACAAATAAAAGCAAAATGGTCAAATTTTTCTTGTGGTCATATAGATTTTAATAAGGACACAGAAGATTGATAATATAAATTGTTAAGCTTAGATACAATATGTTATAATAAGCCTCACATTGAGGTGTTTTTTATGTCTAAAGAAGAAAATGTAATTAAATATTATATGTTGTGTAATAAATTAAAAAGGATTATAAGATCAGGGTGGCTTGTCTGGAATGTCGACAGAAAGAGACTTGAAAGTGTCGCAGAACATGTTTTTGGAGTCCAAATGTTAGCCCTAGCAATGTTTTCTGAATATAATTACGATGTGGATATTAACAAAGTCATTATGATGCTTGCCGTTCACGATTTAGGTGAAGCAGTTATTGGTGATGAAATAGCTTTTGAATTGTCAGGAATTAACAAAGAAGATAGAGAACACGCTGCGATTAGTAAAATATTTGCTAATCTTATGAACGGAGAAGAACTAGAGAGTTTAATTCTCGAATATGATGCCAGAAAAACGCCAGAAGCTAAGTTTGCTTTTGCATGTGATAAACTGGAGTGCGATCTTCAAAGTACTGTTTACAGCAGAAAAGATGCTGTTGATTTAGATAATCAAAACGGCAATAAATTTATGAATCACGAAATAGTTAAGAGCATAATAGATGATGGTAACAGCTGGGGTGAAATGTGGTTAAAATTTGGTCAGACAGTATACAACTACGATGAAAATTTTATGAATGTATCAAAATATGTCTTAGAAAATGGATATACCAAGA
>CAZVUK010000033.1:0-6345 GCA_964630225.1 uncultured Muribaculaceae bacterium | reverse complement strand
CCGGGAACGAGAATGTATGTTCCCATACAGTTAAAATAGATAAAACTAACCCGACAGTAAGTTGGTCGACTAACAAATCGGTTGAATCGGGTTATTCGTTTTATTCGACTCCACTTACTGTTACGGCAACATGCAACGATTCTACTTCATCAGTAAATCCTGCTTCTCAAAACTGGTCACTTGGTGTCGGAAGTAATCAAAGTTTAAGTTTCTCTTGCACTAATAACGCTGGTCTATCTGCAAGTGGATCTAATTCATATTCAGTAGCAGTTTACAGTTCTTCATCAGTATGTGGTAATGCAAGCTGCTATAGTTCTAGCTGTGGCTGTGCGCAATGGAAATATTGTCAACATCCATCATGTGGCACTAGTTTTACCAATAGTTGTCACTTTTACGGTTCTTTTGGATCTTGTGAATTTGGCTGTGAAAGTGGATATTGTAGCCTTGAAGACGGTGGCTCAATTATCTCGTTACCTGATGGATCAACATGTACTGTCCCAGGGCAAAACGCTCGAGTTGCCTGTCTTGTATACCATTACACCACCAACTCTTGTAGAATATCAGCTTGTGGCTGTGCCCAATGGAAATATTGTCAACATTCATCATGTGGTTATGCTTCATGTTGGCACTACTAAAGAAGACGATTTTATCGTCTTTTTTTCTTTATATTTTAATGTTATAATTAATATACTAGGAGCAGTATGAGAATAAAGAAGAGGGAACTTATAATGATACTTATGCTAATTCTTTACATTGTGTTAAGAATGTTTTTATATAGTGTCAAAGAAATGTCATATTTGATTAATCCAATTCTATGGTTTATTTTATTTTCGTATGCTTTTTTTAATAATAAAGATTTTAAAAATCGGAAAAGAAACAGATACGACAATACTCAAAGTATAGTTATATTTTTGTTTATATTTGGTATTCTTTATTTTGCTTCAGGCCTTATATTTGGTTATCAACATAATATTTATTCAACTTCATTAGTTGGAATAATCAAAAATATTATGACTTTTGTCTTTATAATATTTTTTCAAGAATATTATAGATATATCTTACTTGTTAAAGGACCAGAATCGTATGCTCATAGAATATTAGTTACTTTTCTTTTTATTTTAATTGATGTAGATTTCGCTTATATCATTCAGCAAGCTAATATTCCTCTTAACTTACTGGAATATTTCTGTACAACTTTTATGATTATCGTCATTAAAAATATCACTTTAAGTTTTATGAGCTTTAAAGTAGATGTTATTCCGAATTATTTATATCGTTTACAATTTATAATATTGACGGTTTTTATACCTATTGTTCCAAAACATGAATGGTTAGTTACTTTTCTTATTACTTTATCTTTATCGGTTGTTATTGCTTACAGTATAATGCGAAGAGAAATGATGGATTCAAGAAGAATAAACAGGAAAGAGCGAGATACCGGTGGGTATAAGGGTCTTGTCGCAACTATTGCTGTACTTACCATCATGGTTTTGTTTGTCACCCAATTTTTTCATTATTTTCCAGTAGCTATTATATCTAATAGTATGTCTCCTTACTTTAAAAGAGGATATGTCGTCGTAATTGAAAAAAAACATGAAGATAGACCACCAAAAGTCGGAGATATAGTATACTATAAATATAAAGATAGAATGATTACTCATAGGGTTGTAGAATACAAAGAGGAAAATAATAGACTTCTTTATAAAACCAAGGGAGATAACAACAATGCTAATGATGCTTGGTGGATCGATATAAACAATATTGATGGTATTGTTAGAATGAGCATTCCATATATTGGTTATCCTACGGTATTATTATCAGAACTGTTTTAATTGGGAGGATTTATGAGACAATTTACAACAAACGAAAAGAAATATTGGAGAATAATAACAAGTATTTTATCACTGTTTTTTATAATGGTTGCTATTTGGTCTATTTTTGGTGCATTAAGCTCTGAAGCTAGTGTCGAAAGCAGAAATACTAAATATAGAATAACAACTGCTTCTAATCACGGCTTCATTCTAAAAAATGGAGAATTATCAAGTTCAAAAGAAGCCGCACGCAATCAAATATCTAAAATAGATATAATCTATGAATATTCGATAAGTATGTCTGAGTACTTTAACTCGGGAGCTACTTATTATATAAAGACAACGGTCAACAAGAAAACAGGTTCTAAGCTAGAGAGTATCAATGAAGACACGGTTAAACTAGTTAATGTTCCAATTGAAAATGATGGAGTTGGAACATTTACTTTAAATGAAAAGTTAACTATCGATTATTCATATTTCAGTAAACTCATTCAAGATGAAGCTAATTATTTTATAAACGTATCGATGTTTGTCGACAATAAAATAGATATTATCAGTGATAATAACAGTTTTCTTGAAAAAAATGTCGTATCGCTGAATATTCCGTTAACGGGAGAAAAAATCGAAATAGAAAGTACTAGACAATTTGCAGACAAAACGATAAGTTCTAATCTCTATGTTGAAAAGCCCGCTAACTATTTGCTAGTTATTATATCTGTGTTAACGATAGTCTTTGTTCTTCCACTGACAATATCATCATTTAAAGAAGTATATAGATTGACAAGTTACTCATACTACGAAGGGAAGCTCAGATATATCAATAAAAAATACGCTAAAGCGATCGTTGAAATGGAAAAACGACCGACTTTTAATCCGACGATGACAATCGATGTCAAAGGAATAGATGAATTATCGGAAATCAGCAAAGAATTATCTCTTCCGATGCAGTCTTATACCGATGATGATAAAAGTCAAATCATATACAGTGTTGTTGGTTTAAAGATGACATATAGATATATTTTACATATATGATTGTAATTTGCTGATATTATTGTAAAAAAGCACTAAATATCGACAAATTTATTGCAATTGCTAAAAAATAGTGATAGATTATATATGTAAGCATAGTTTGCTTAAGAAAATGGAGGTAATATAATGAAGAAAGTTGAATTAGTAGAAGCAGTAGCTAAAGCAGCAGACCTTACTAAGGTTGATGCAGGTAAAGCAGTAGACGCTACATTTGCAGCAATTACTAAAGCACTTAAGGGAGGAGACAGAGTACCTATCGTTGGATTTGGTACATTCGCAGTTGCTAAGAGAGCAGCTCGTGAAGGACGTAACCCTCAAACAGGTGCAACTGTTAAGATTGCAGCAAGAAAAGCTGTAACATTCAAAGCTGGAACGGCATTAAAAGAAACAGTTAATAAATAATTACGTTAAAAAAGCAAGGAAACTTGCTTTTTTTGTGCTATAATAATTTTGTTAAATGACTTTAGGAGGCAACATGCTAGAAACATCTCTAAAGCTACTTAAAAAACTCGAAGCCGAGGGTTTTGAGAGTTATGTCGTTGGAGGATTTGTCAGGGATTATATCATGGGCAATGAATCACTCGATGTCGATATTGCAACGGCTGCTACCCCGAGGGATATAAAAATAATCTTCGATGAGGTAGCACTTCCAAAAGAAGACTACGGAGCTGTTACATTGATGATTAAAAACTATCGTTTTGAAATAACAACTTTTAGAAAAGAGTTGTCTTATTCTGATAATCGAAAACCAAAACATATCGAATATATCAGTAATCTTTTAGAAGATTTAAAAAGAAGAGATTTTAGAATGAATACGGTATGTATGAATAGTGATGGTAAGATTGTAGATCTTTTAGGTGGACTTGAGGATATAGAAAAGAGACTTATTCAACCCGTCGATGATGCTATTTTTAAGTTTTATGAAGACCCACTTAGAATACTGCGCGCCGTTCGTTTTGCAACGACGCTAAAGTTTGACCTATCTAAAGATATAATATCAGCTATTAAAAAGACTAAATCGTCGTTAAAAAGATTATCTTATCAACGAAAAAGAGAAGAGCTAGATAGAATCTTTAGTCATCCAGCTGCTTTAGACGGAATAAAATTGATCCAAAACCTTGGTCTAGATAAAGAGTTAGAGATATACAATATAGATAAAATTAATATAGATTGTGATTTGATAGGTATATGGGCAACTCTCGAAGTAAGTCATAAGTATCCTTTTTCTAAAAATGAACAAGAACTGATCAAGAAAATTAAAGAAGCCCTAAAAGAAGATAATTTTAATGATTTTGTACTCTATAAATACGGTTTATATGTAAATAGTGTATCGGCATGCATCAAAGGATTAGACAAACGAAAAATGGCATCCAAGTATGATGAATTACCTATTAAAGCAGTAAGAGATATAAATATATCAAGTAGTGATATAATGAAACTACTAAATAAAAAAGGTGGCAGTTACATCGGTGAAATATACAGTGATTTAGAAAAACAAATAATTAGTAGAAAATTAGAGAATCAGACTAAAGATTTAGCTAAGTATATAATAGATAAGTACGGAGAGGAAAATGAGTGATAAAGTATTAAATATTTTAAAAGATAAGAATATTGTTATTCCCCTTTATATATTTAAACTTAGGAAGAAACTAGATATAGAACTAGGACCTTTTCTTTTTCTTATGTATTTATATACTTATGGAAAGAAAACACTCTTTGATCTTAATCAATTTTCTAATGATTTAGATATGACTAGTCAAGAGCTGATGAAAGATTTAAATTATTTAATCGAAAAAGCTTTAGTTGAACTAGAAGTAGTTAAAAATGATAAAGATATTATCGAAGAGTATATAAAGCTCGATCTCTTTTTTGAAAAGATTAATTTATCTATTATTGATATAGCTAATCAAGAAGAAAGTACGGATATATTTAGTGATATCGAAAAAGAATTTGGAAGAACTATATCACCGATTGAAATAGAAATTATAAGAGGATGGTTAGAGGCTAGTTTTTCTGAGGAAATGATTAGATTAGCCCTAAAAGAAGCAAGTTTTAACGGTGTTAATAACTTGAAATATATAGATAGAATTTTATTTGAATGGGATAAACTTAATTTGAAAACTAAAAAAGCGATCGAAGATCACTTAAGTAAGAGAAAAGTTAAAAAGAGTGATGGCCTCAAAACTGAAGTCTTTGATTATGACTGGTTAGATGAAGATGAATAAGATTGAATTAATTTCTACTTATTTGGACTCGCTTTTTGAAAATCCTAGGTGTGAACTAGATTATAAAAAAGATTATGAACTTTTAATTGCTGTGGTTTTAAGTGCTCAAACAACTGATAAGGCCGTTAATAATGTAAGTCCTAGATTATTTAAAACTTACTCAAGCTTAGAAAGTTTAGCCAAAGCTGATGTCGATAAAATATCCGATATTATCAAATCGATAGGTACATTTAGAAAGAAAGCTGTATTTATAAAAGAAATAGCCTCTAAACTAGTAGAATTAGGCCATGTGCCAAACGATAGAGCTTTTCTTGAGTCTTTGCCTGGGGTAGGGAGAAAGACTGCCAATGTCGTTTTAAGCAACCTACACGAGGTTCCGGCTATTGCGGTTGATACGCACGTAGCAAGAGTATCTAAAAGACTTGGTCTTGCTTATGACAAAGACGATGTTGATACAATAGAAAAACGTTTGATGAAAAAGTTCCCTCAAGATAGGTGGATTAGACTTCATCACCAGCTCGTATTATTTGGTAGGTATAAATGCAAAGCTCAAAAGCCAGAGTGTGAAAGCTGTCAACTAAAAGAGATATGTAAGTATTACAAAAAAAGCAGTAGCTAATTACTGTTTTTATTTTTTGTGGTCTCAACAACACTTTAATTTATTATTAATATTATGGAGCAAAAACTACCGTTCCTAATCCGTTCCAATCTATTCCAAGCGTCATACCTGTTGTAGATGTTCTTCCTTGTAGAGTAATCGTATTTGGATTATTATTATAAGCAAAGGCATAATGTCCAATGGTTGTTACGCTGGATGGGATTGCCACGCTGGTTAGTTGATTATTAGCAAAGGCATGAGTTTCTATTGTTGTTACACCTGGGGGAATTTTTACATGCTTGAGTTCACTATATTGAAAAACAAAATTTCCTATATTTTTTACGGCTTGTCCTCCTATTTTACTAGGAATAGCTAGATTAGGGGTGTAACAGCTATCTGCTTCATCCTTGGTCGTTACATTCCATTTTGTTATCCCCTGCTGCGTCTATTTCAAAACAACTATCAGCTGGGGTAAAGGGCATCTCTTTAACAAGGGCTGCATTATAATCACAGCTTTCTGGAACTATATGAGTCTTTTTAGTTCCACTTATGGCTGGGGCATCCTCGATTGTTAGTTCACTTGTTTTAACATCGCTATTTTTTAATTTACTTGCTTCGATCGCTTCGACACTTATCTTTTTAACATCTTTAGTATAAAAATAATACTTACGATTGTTAGATA
>CAZVUK010000032.1:0-7140 GCA_964630225.1 uncultured Muribaculaceae bacterium | reverse complement strand
GGAGATTGTCGCAGCAAAGAGGTTAGACAGCTAACAACGGCTGTAAGCGATGGAACGATTGCAGCACTTGAAGCTGTAAGTTACATAGAGAAAAACTTCAAATAATATTAATGGTATTAAAAATATGTATAGTACTAGACAGTGATTATTTATTTAAAATACCGTCGTAAAAGCTTAAAAACAAAGGGTAAAAAACTTATTAAGCAAAAGAGGAAACATCTTAATTGACGTTTTCTCTTTTTCCTTTTACAGCCAAATTGTAAACTAGACAAATAATTTACATAAAATGCAAATTTTTTGACAGTTTATATGTTATTCTATTGTAAAGAGGGAAGGGGATTATGCCTAAATTTCATAAGATAAAATTAGCATTAGCATTTATATCTCTTTTTGCTTTGATTAGCATGGTGCCGGAGACGTACAGTAAGTACAATACTTCTGCTTTTGGTGATGTTGCAATGTCCATTGCTAGATGGCAAATCAAGGTAAATTCCCAAGATGTTATTCAAAATTCTTATATAACTAATACGATAAGTCCGACGATAATAAGTAATGTCCATGTAAAGGAAGGTGTAATGGCACCTAGGTCAGTAGCTTATTTCGATTTGGTTCTAGATTACACAAATGTCGATACATCATTTGACTATAATATTGTTACGTCTGTTCCACCAGATGGTGCTGTAACTGATCTTAAGGTTACCGGCTATTCGTAAAATGGTGGTTCGATTGTTCCAGTTAATGGAATGCTGACAAACTTGATGGGACAAGTTTTATTAACCGATGTTACCCGAACCAAAACAATTAGAATATATACTAGTTGGGATGATTCCGCCTCGGAAACGATGGACAATGCCGCCGATACCGAAGCAACTCTAGCCAACAAAAAAGCTGCCTTAAATGTTTTGATAAACTTTAAGCAGCTAACTAATTAATTTGAGTTGCAGTAAGCAGTATCTTAATGACGATTAACTTCGCATTAGGGTACTGCTCTTTAAATTCAAAAGCTTTATGTCCCCATAAGGTATCGGCCGCATCATCGCCACTTTCGTAAGGCCAGACGATATCGAAAGTAAAATCGGTATAATCGTTCTTGGGTTCGAGAACAGTTTTGGTTAAACCAATCGTAGTCTTAAAAGGATTATCATTAAGTATTTGAAGTAATTGTTCACTTGTATATGTCTGTTTAGTATAAGTGTTGTTTAAGATTGTTAACTCTTCGATAGCATAACTTACCGACGCTTGTACTTCACCATAGTTCATAATTCTAATTGAATTATGATAATCAGTCATTCCTGGACGTAGATCTTCAACATCGAAGGATATAGACTGTATTACTTCTTCTTCGGTTTCAAAAGTTATTTTCCAAGATTTAACCGAAGCACTAATATTAGTAGAAATAGTAGACGAGTAGATAAACCAAGCAAAGGTATTAAACACCAAAAGAATTCCCAGCATCAATAAGATTTTAAATCTGAGACTTCTTTTTAAGATATTAACTGTACTAGTTTTCTTGCTCATTAGCTAATTTTTCTCTCTCTTCCTTAATATCTATTATTTCAAGTAGAATAAGTACTGCAATAGGTAAAACTATCAATAACATAAAACCTAGTGGTTTACTTATAAATCTACTGAAAAAACTTAATATATGTAACTTATATAATACTCTACCATATATTTGACTTTCATCAACTAGTGGATCGAGCATAGAATTATCTAAAATACCTTGTGTATGAAAGATTCTTTTACCATCTTTTTCTTCGATTTTAATAACTCTATGGGTTATTACTTTATCAGCATAAGTTCCTTCTTTACCCATGTAGACGAGATCATCGTTTACTTTAATTTCCTGCGGACTCATCTCTTTAACTAGAAGCATATCTAATATTTTGTATTTAGGTTCCATGCTGCCACTGGCAACCGTAAAGATTCTATATCCGAAAAAAGAAGTCTCGTTGTTAAAAACACGCTGCGTAATAATAATTATTAAAACTAAAGCTATGATTAATCCAAATATAGCTTTAATTAAAGTCCATAATATTTTAAATAATTTATTTTCTAGTACTTTCTTCATTTTCATCCCCCATAGCGTTGTCTTCGATCTGTTTGAAATATTCATCCATAGCAGCAGCAAATAGTGCTTTGATTTCTTCTTCGGTTGCCAGTGTTTGTTTTTTGACAAGTTGGAACTGCTTATCTAACATTTCGCCAACCTGATCAATTGACATATCATCGTTTGTTAAAACTAATTGTTGTATCAAATTATTCAAAATAATCTCTTTGTTAGCTTTAATTTTTTCATCTTTATCATCAGTGTTATCAAGAGAATTTAGAATAAAGTAATTAAGCAAGAATGTTTCATCGAATAATTTTTGTAACTTTTCATCATCCTCGATAACATTATTTCCACTTGTTATTTCAGATTTATCTTCCATCTCTTCTTGAAGGAAGTTCCAAAGCGTCATTGCATGTTGGAAGTTAACGTTTTTAAGGATCAAGTTAGTCTTTTTGATAGGTGGAGTAATTAAAGCTACTCTGGCACGTTCGATACTTTTATATACTTCACTATTAGTTAAGTCTTTAATCTTAAATTCTAATTGTTTAATGCGCCGTTCAAAATCGGCAACTGTGTCTTTATCATCTAACTTACTGTTTAGGGTTAAACTAATATTGACCTTTTCACCACCGATATTTGATTCACCTTCGTAAGTTAAAAGCTTATCATTTTTAGTTGGCATACCAAGATTTAATCCCTTTTTCTTGATATCTATATACATCATCATATTTTTGATCAAAGTATAAATAACTCTATTTTCGTAGGTATTAAAACTCTCTTCTTTATTGATATTAAGTATTTTAGATGGTCTAACATCTCCTGTTTCCTGATTGATGTCTTGAATAAAACTGGTATTTTTAGAAAGGTGCTTGATACTTTCAACCGTTATTCTACGAGCCAGTTCTACTTTGACAACTTCTTCTTCGTTAACGATAAAACGATTTGGATTTCTTAAAATGTTATCTAAATAGCGAATATTTTCTTCGATTATGACAAGCCAAGAATCATCGATAAGATTCTTCTCGAAGTTGTGGTCGATGCGAAGCTTAGACTTGTGTTTTTTGACAAAGTCTTGTCTTTTTCTTTCGCTTGAATTGTCATATAGTTCAAGTACTTTAAGTTCGCTCATAAGTCACCTATATGCTCTTCTTGAGTCTAACTAAGTAATCGATACACTCTTTCATTTTATCTTGTCCGAAAGTAGCGTTTAAGAAGTCTATATATCCGTCTACTTCATCTCTGATATAAGAAATATTTAATTGTTCAAATTTTCTAAGTATTTTACGAGCTACGAAGTAATCAATAGCATCTATCTCTTGTCCTCCGCAGGCCATGTAAACTGGGACAAATTTTTGCATATGACTGACGATACGGTTACCAAAAGCGATACGGAAGTGTTGTATTACATAATCATCCATCGCTTCGATTCTATCTAAGTTTTCTTTAGAGATACTATAAGTCTGTTTAGCTTCAGTAAATAATTGTTCTATATATGAATAATTGATATTTTGAGCAGGTATGTCTTTTGGCTGAAAGACATGCCCTTTTTCATTTATGTCGATTGGCATAGCACGGTCATAAACCTTATCGGTAACCATGAAGGTCGAATCATCATTGTTGATTGTTCCAATATACCAAACGTTTGGCGCTATTTTTAATTTACCACGTTGTATCTTTTTAGGATCGCTATCCCAAGCACTTGATACAAGTTCGACTATCCATTCGTTTTTATCGGGCATCTCAAGGATGGATAACATCTCGGCGAAGTAATACTCAACGCGGGCGATGTTCATCTCATCGAGGATAACGGTGTGAATATCATCATCATAACCAGCTAAATAGATTTCTCTTAGGACATCGGTTTCATTAAATTTTTTAGTAAACTCGTTAAAGTAACCAAAGAGCTCAGTTCTATCACGCCACGACGGTTGAACCGAAGCGACGCAGGAATCGTTGCTTAAGAACTTTCCCCAAGCGTAGGCAAGGGAAGTCTTACCAGTACCAGATATACCTTGAAGAATAATCAGTTTAGTCGATGATAGAGCTGATATGTAAAGTCTGATTAAATCTTCTTTATAATAAAGTCCTAGTTTACCCGCTGCAAAATTTCTAAACATATCAACTAATTCAGGAAGAGTAAAACTATTCCCGTAATGAGCTGGTTTGTAGTCTTTAAACTCGACATCAATTTGATGAAGTTTAGAAAAACGAATATCTCCAAGTTCATCATTTTCAGCGGTTTCATCACTAGGATCGATCGTCGATGATTCACCAGGCTTTAGTCCAAGCTGTGAAACTTTCATCGCTAATATTTCATCTTTTTCTTTCGATAGAGTTAGTACTTTTTTATTAAGGTCTGCGACTTCCTCAAGAAGAGACTCTTGTTCAACTAAACTCTTTCTAATTCTTATGTATTTTCTAAAGAGTAAGTATAGTAAGGCAAAGAAGCCAACAACGACGGCAATCATTACAAGTATTACTAAAACAACAAAGACCCATTCAAGTCCTGAAAAATCTTTACTATAGGCATTAATAACATTTATATACTGTGGAAAATCAAAAGTCATAACAAAAGCAGCAACGATAGCCTTGCCCACATGTATTATCCCGGATAGGAAAATACTTAATATTTGATAAGAAAATCTAAAAAATGTTTCCATAAGCCTCTATTCTACCTTGATGGTGTTCTTATAATTATTTACTTCGATAAAACTGTTTCTTCGATTGACAATTATATATTTAAATACCGTCAGTAATCTGATATTGTGATCATCTTCGGTAAAGTTATTATTTAACATAGTTGTAAATTTGTAACCTTTGCGCATAAATTCATATATCGTTTCTTTTTCCATCATAAAGTCATCAAATGATATCTTGATACTGATTCTATCGATCAATACTTCGTTATCAAGAATAGCTAATAACTTTTCCAAGTCTCCTTCTTTTGTACTTATTCCACTAGGATAAGATACCAGATATTCAAAGTAATTTCCTTTGATGATATCTTTTAACACTTGAAGAGCAGTAAAGTTATATTCCAGCTGGGCTCTTTTATCAGCTAAATCTTTAGATTTAAACACTTTGTCAATGACGACCGAGTTATAGACATTAGGAAATTTTAAATTTTGATTGATAACGACGTCGTATAAGCCGTCTTTCGTCGTAAGATTACACTCAAAATCAAACTTCTTAGCATCGAATGAATCGATAAACTCTTTCTTTTTTATTAAATCTTCTTTGACCATTTCTAATAAAGAATCTTCGAAAGCTTTGTCAGTTTCGATATCTAAAACGTTAAGTCTAAAACCGGCGATGGCCTCGATTACTTTGACCGTCGATTCACACTCGATAACATTATCGAAATACATGATAAAATTGAAAGTCTTGACAACGTTATCTGCTGTCTTACGCTCTCCACCGGTAAATTCTTCACTAGCTTTACTTAGGTTAGTTCTAATTAGAAAGGATAAATTATCGTTATTTGAATAATATCTTGAATCGATATAATTATTAACTAGTTTATTTACTATTTCTTGTTCGTACTGATTGGCTAATATTTTTTTAAAATAACGATTTATACATTGTCTAGAAAAGTTTATGTATTCGCTGACGATATTATTCATATATTCCTCCCTTTTTATTCATATGTTACATTGATAATTGGATTTTGATTAACGATTGGATATGTGTAATTGGCTGCTTTGTTCTTTTTATAAAATCTAACAATCATACTTGATATGGCATCTATCTTAAATGAGAGGCCATTTACATAATCGAAATTATTGATGCTCGTCGTTGTCGTTCCTATTAATCCTTTAACTAAGCTGGCATTGTCAAAAAGAATGACAGCTGGATCGAAAGCTAAATTGATTATCGCCGAAGCACATTTTGATTTATCTTCATCACTTAATGCGAGGTAAGTTGGGATATCTATTTTACTATCTATGGAGTATGTTCCAAATGCTTCTTTGACGGTGTAATAGTCCAAGGTATTGGTCATTTTAAACTCGAGATACGGTCTATTTACTTCGTCATCTATTTCGTAAGATAGTCCATAGTTACCAACAACTAACATAAATGTGGCACTTAGTTTAACTGTTTTCGCATGGTTCACCGCTAACAAAGTAGTCACAGTATCAGAAATTCAAGTTAACGTAGAAGCACAAGGAGGTATTCAAATATCTGCCGACGGTACTAACTGGAAGTCAGTTGTCGGAGTCGCAGATTTG
Source organism: uncultured Muribaculaceae bacterium (assembly GCA_964630225.1). Classification (GTDB taxonomy): domain Bacteria; phylum Bacillota_I; class Bacilli_A; order RF39; family UBA660; genus CAYZRY01. The sequence continues at coordinate 858 of CAZVUK010000032.1, read as the reverse complement.
ATGGGAGTTCATGCAACGACCTATACTTCGAGTGTAAACCAGATTCCAGCAACCCTTCGACCTGTATCTACCGCTAAAACAGTGGATGTAAATGGAAGAATGGAAATGTTTTTAGGAACGGTTACATCTAACGTTGCCGGTGATTATATACTATCATCGACTAAAAATACTGAAGTTGAAGGAATCGCCGGAGATTTTGTTGCTTTTGATTTGTTCTTTAGAGCAGATGCAGCAGCACAACTATACTTAACAGCAAACTCACAAGTCGTGACGCCAGATGGGACAGACACAGGTATTAAAAATGCTACTAGAGTAGCCTTTGTTCATTTAGGAAATACGGCAATTGGTAGTGGTATAGGAACAATTCAAGCGCTTAATGCCGGAGTTGCAGCACCGGTCAATGTTTGGGAACCGAACTATGACGTTCACACAGCAGCAGGAGTTGCTCACGCTCGTGATACATATGGTCTAACAGTAACAGAGACAGGAAATGCAGCCCCACTTCCTTATTCGGGAGTTAAAACTGAATTTGATGAAGCGGTAGACTTGAAAGTTGGAGATGCAGTTGGAACAACAGCTTATGTTAATCCAGTTAGTCCTGACTATAGTACCGTTCAAGGATTCACAGCTAAAACTCAAATATTTGCTCTACCACAAGGAATCTCTAAAATTAGAATCTATATGTGGATAGAAGGTCAAGACGTAGACTGCGAAAACTCAGCATCAGGTGGAAATATAATCTTTAACCTACAAATAACAAATGAAATGTAATGATAAAAACAGAGTTTAAACTCTGTTTTTTTTTATAAATTGAAAAAGTAAGTGTCCACTAGAAACATAAAAAAAGACACATATAGT
>CAZVUK010000031.1:0-8879 GCA_964630225.1 uncultured Muribaculaceae bacterium | reverse complement strand
TTATTTGATGCACAATATTTAAAATCGTTAACCATTCCAGAAGGTGTAACAACCATCAAATCCCAAGCGTTTTTTGGGATAAAGTTGAATAATATTAGGGTACCAAAATCAGTAACGACAATTGGAAATTATGCTTTTTGAATGGAAAGAAAAACATTAACTCTAGTGGGTCGAAGTGATACCGATGGAATGAATTTAGATGAAGTTTGGGATTTTAATGCTACGATAGTGTTTGAACCATAATTAAAGTTTTAAACAGGTAAATGTAAAAAGAAAGTCTTTTAAAACTTGCTTTTTTTTGTTATAATTATCGATATAGAAAGAGGTATATTATGAAGTATTATTGTATAGGTATCAAAGGGGCCGGTATGTCTACTTTGGCCAATATACTTTTTGATTTAGGTAATAAAGTTAGTGGTTATGACGATGTCAAAGATCGCAAATTTACCCAAGAGGGATTAGAAGAAAGAGGAATTCCTATCTTTTATGATGGGAATCACGAGCTTGATAAAGATACGATTGTTACTTATTCAAAAGCTTTTAAGATGAATCATCCTGAAATTAAAAGAGTCAAAGAATTGGGTTTAACTATTCAAGATTACAATTTAGTCGTAGGTGAGATAACTAAACAGTTTGATACCGTTGGAGTATCAGGAACACACGGTAAGACAACGACTAGTTTATTAATCAGTCACATTCTTAAAAATACGATAGGTTGTAGTTATTTTGTCGGTGATGGAACAGCTCACGCCAGCAAAGATGATAAGATCTTTGTGATCGAAAGTGATGAATATAACAAACATTTTCTAGCTTATCATCCTCATACGGCCATTATTACCAGTATCGAGCTTGATCATACTGAGTGTTATCCGGGGGGACTGCTTGAAATAAAAGAAACATTCAAAGAGTTTGCCAAAAAAGCCAACATCGTCGTCGCTTGTGGTGATGATGCCAATATTCGTGATATAAACTTTGAAAGACCGGTTACATATTATGGTTTTAATGAAGAAGACCAAGTTGTCGCAAAAAACGTTAAATTTAATGAAAATGGTAGTCACTTTGATTGTTATATCGATGGACAGTTTTATGGTCATTTTGATCTTCCACTATATGGCAAACATATGGTGCAAAATGCGCTGGCAGCTATTATTGTCTGTAAGAACTATGGACTCAAATATGAAGATATATTAAAACATATGAAAACATTCCCTGGAGCCAAAAGAAGATTTAAAGAGATGATCTACGGTGATATCGTTATTATCGATGATTATGCTCACCATCCAACAGAAATAGATGTAACGCTTGCCGCGGCAAGACAAAAATATCCAAAGAAGGAAATAGTGGCAATCTTTTTACCCAATACATATTCTAGAACAGAAGCTTTGCTCGATGACTTTATTACTAGTTTAGCTAAAGCAGATACTTCTTACATAATGGATATTTATAGCGATAGAGAAAAAAGTAGTGAATATCCTGGTATCGATAGTCATCTAATTAGAGACGCAATTCCAGGAGCAAGAAATATAAGTATCGAAAAAGTAGACAAGCTCTTAGAACACAAGGATGCAGTCATGTGTTTTATGAGCTGTACTAATATTTACGATATAGAAAATGCATATATAGACTTGATTAAATAAGAAGGGTGGTTGTGCTGGTGGATAAAATAATTTTTAAAGATTCAATGGAGCTTTTTGATCGTGTTAAGCCTGCACTAAACTCAAAAATCAAAGAATTACAACGAAAAGGAATAACGACTGTCAAACAAGAAGATATATGGAATTATTTAATTAAGAGTAAATGGATAGAAGCTAAGAATTTGGTATTATCCGATGTCGTAAATGATATATTAAATATCGATGATAAAATTTTAGAAGAATATATAAATGAGAAGATGAGACAAAGAAGAGTTAACGTAGTAAAAGATAAATTAGATATCATCTGATGGAGACAATATGACAAGAGAGAAAAAATCATTAACTTTTAAGGATCTTATCGAAAAAGCATCAGCTTATATAACTGATCCAGAAGAGTTAAAAAAAATAGAGCAAGTATATAAATATGCTTACGATAAGCATGATGGTCAAACTAGAAAATCAGGTGGTGCTTACATAGAGCATCCACTTAATACTGCGATCATACTAACTAGTGTATATGCTGATACCGACACAATATGTGCCGGGCTTTTGCACGATGTCATCGAAGACTGTGATGTTTCTCGTTTAGAAGTTGAAGAAGAGTTTGGCCCTGATATAGCAGCTCTTGTTTACGGGGTAACTAAAATAAGTAAGATTAACTTCTCAACTGAAAATGATGCTCTAATTGAATATTATAAAAAAATAATTGTCGGTATGAGTGAGGACGTTAGAGTAATTATTATTAAACTAGCTGATAGACTTCATAATATGAGAACGCTTTGGGCGCTACCTGAAGAAAAACAAAAAGCGATAGCCAAAGAGACACTAGAGATATTAACACCGATTGCCCATCACTTAGGTATTCATAAACTTAAAAGTGAATTAGAAGACTTATCACTTAGGTATTTAAAATCCAATGTCTTTTATGACATAGCAGAGAAATTGAACAATACTAAATTAGATAGAGATCAAGTTGTTAATGATATGTTAACTTCTGTTTCTAACCAGTTAAAAGAACATAATATTTCTCATGAAATAAGAGGCCGTAGCAAGAGTATTTACAGTATTTATAAAAAACTTGAAAATGGAAGAAAATTCAGTGATATCTACGATCTTTTAGCTCTTAGAATACTGGTTGATACCGAGCAAGAATGCTATTCAATAATCGGAATTATTCATGCTAAATATAAACCTATTCCCAAAAGATTTAAAGATTACATAGCTATGCCTAAGGCCAATGGTTATCAGTCACTTCATACGACTGTTTTTGGTATCGATGGATATTTGTTTGAAATTCAAATTAGAACTTATGAGATGAATGAGATAGCTGAAAATGGTCTTGCATCGCACTGGGCTTATAAAGAAAAAAGGAATCTTAAAGGAACGCAGACAGATACAACCGAGGCGAAACTTCAATTTTTTAAATCTATTATTGAACTTAATGAAGATATGATGAGCAGTGAAGACTTCGTTAACAGTGTTAAAAATGAAATATTAAATGACAACATCTACGTCTTTACTCCAAAGGGAGATGTTTTTGAGATGCCTCTTGATGCAACGCCAATCGACTTTGCTTATCGCGTTCACACAAGAGTAGGAGAGACGACCACCGGAGCCCTTGTTAACAATAACATTGTTCCTCTTGATTATGCTCTTCAAAATAATGATATCGTTAAAATAATCACTAATAAGAATTCCCCAGGTCCATCTAAAGAATGGCTTAATTTTGTAAAGTCTACTCAGACTAAAAATAAAATAAAGTCTTTCTTTAATAAAAGTGAAAAAGATAATTACATTGGTAGAGGAAAAGATTTCCTCGAAAAAGAATTACGTAAAAAGAAGATAGCTAACAATGAATTTTTATCTGATGAGAACTTAAAAATTATTCTTGAAGAAACTAAGTTAGAAGATTTGAACGATATATATTTCAATATCGGTAATAACCGATTTAGTGCTAGCTCGGTAGTCGGTATTATTCATAAAAAGGAACCGAGTATCGAAGATATCAAATTTAAAGAACTTCCTAAAACGCAGGATGCCGATGTCATTGTAAACGGAATAGATAAGATAAAAGTTAATATAGCAGCATGCTGCTCACCAGTTCCAGGTGACGAAATCATCGGTTATATAACTAAGGGTAGTGGTATCAGCGTTCACAAAAACAATTGTCATAATCTTTATTATTTAGATAATCGTATGGTTAATGTAGAATGGAATCCTAATACGAAAAACAAGTTCTTAACGACCATTATGGTCGAATTTAGTCCACACGATAAAGCGATGCTTGAAATAATGCAAAAAGCTAGTAATTTTGGTGTTAATATCGACAGCATTAAAACGCTTAATAGTGGCGACTTTCAAACATATGAGATGGACATTTGGGTCAAAGATAAAGAACATCTCGAAGGCTTTATGCGAAACTTAGAAAATTTAAATTTTGTTGAAGGGGCAATGAGGGTGATGAAATAATGAGAATCATAGTTCAAAGAGTTAAAGAAGCAAGCGTTAAAGTTGATAAAAAAATTGTTGGTGAAATTAAAGAAGGTTTGCTATTATTAGTGGGTTTTTCTTTAGAAGATGAAAAAGCTAATGTTGATAAAATCTTAGATAAAGTATTAAATTTGAGAATTTTTGATGATGAAAAGGGAGTAATGAACTTAGCAATAGATAGAAAGAAAATGAGTATTTTATCTATTTCACAATTTACTTTATATGCTGATACTTCAAAAGGTAATAGACCAAGTTATATTAAAGCTCAAAAAGGAGAAAAAGCTAAAGAACTATATGAGTATTTTAATGAAAAGTTAAAAGAACAGATCAAAGTTGAAGAAGGTATCTTTGGGGCAGAGATGGAAATCTATATGCTTGGAGATGGACCAATTACAATTCTTTTAGAAAAATAAAGGAAAAAGCAAATTTAAAAAATGCTTTTTTTCTTGCTAAAATCTTTTTAAATTGTTAAAATTCAAGTAGAAAATATTGACAATTTAATGATTTAAGCCTATAATATGAGTTAATTTTAAAAAATATTCATTCTTAATGAAGCAACTAATAATCCGAGATTTTAAAGTTAAATATAAAAGAAGTGTCCTAGGAATTGTCTGGAGTCTTTTGTATCCAATTTTAATGATGAGTGTAATGTCATTAGTCTTTTCTAATATGTTTAAGTTTAAAGTAGATGGTGTTAACTATTTAGTATATCTTATGACCGGTATCGTAATTTGGAATAGTTTTAGTGAAGCTACTAATTTAGCTATGGGATCAGTTAGAGATAATTTTTCACTCATAAATAAGATATATATTCCAAAGTATGTATTTCCGTTTTCTAAAGTAATCTTTTCGGGAGTAAACTTCTTACTAACACTTATTCCCTGGTTTATAATTATTATTCTAACCAGGTTTGGTCTTGGAGGATTCGAATGCTACATAGGATGGAAGTATATATTTTTAATATATGCCTTTTTGTGTTTATTTATTATTTACTTTTACAAGTGGTTATCAAATGAGACTTAATTATATAAATCTAAGTGTAGAAGATAAAAAGGAATTAAGAGAACTTTGGACAAAATTAATATCTTATTCTTATAACAAAGAAAAAGGCTTAGATATCTAATCCTTTTTTATTGCTTACTTTCTTATTTACTCACTTCGCTAAAGACATCTTTGTCATAAAAGTGTTGGTCTTCTTGGACGGCTGCTAACTGTTTATCATCTATCAAAAAGAATTTATGCTGCAGCATATTGCTGCCATCGCTCATGACTGGGTCATCCCAGGTAAGATCTAAATGATACCATTTACCATCTATAACTAAAGCGTTCCAAATATGATTCTCACTTATTACTTTATAGTTTTTAATGTTATAGTAATCGAGGAATATCGCCATTGCATCGGTATATCCTCCGCATAGGGCATATCCTTGAATAAGCGGTCCATAAGCGATCGATGATTCATGAGGACTTTGACCTGTGTTACTTTTTTCTTTATCATAGGTAGTGTTGTTAACTATGTAATCATGTATTGCTCTGATATTTTGTTGATGTGTTTGTGCGGGATTAGTTACCTGAGCTATTATGTTTTTAACTTTACCTTCGACAACTTTAATTTGATCGCGGTTATAGGCTTTACTGATATTCAGTTTAATTTTACCAAAACTGTCATACTCGGTTTCTAAACTAGCAAAGGTATTATAAGGGTGGACAAAACTATTGATATTAGATAAAGCTAACTTGTTATTAGCAAGTTCATTTACATCGTTTAAACAATCTTTATATTTATCATCACACTTTAAGATAAATGATGCTGCTCCACTGTTTAATATTGTGTAGTAAGCATTTAATAAATGTTGATAATTCTTGATTGAGAAATCTTTACTTATTTGAACATAATCATAATCGACTTCTTTATAATAATCATTTGCTGAAAACTGTGTTAACTCTACTTTAGGTTTAGATATACTATTGACGAATTTAGCTATTTCTTCTCTGTAAGTTAATATTAAAAAGATCGATACTAAGAATATTATAAATGTAATAAAGCCCCATATAACTTTTTTGCTTTTATTTCTTTTGGCTTCGCTAATTATTGTATCTTCAGAATATAAAACATGTTCCATATAAACAGGTGTCTGGCTATAGCCATTATCATAAACAGGACTGATCGTAGGATCTTCATAGTTTGTAGCGGTATTATTATTTATATCATTATTCAAATCAGCTTGATAGTTAGGATCTGGCTGATTGTAACTGTTTTGTTCATAATTATTATCGTTCATCATAACCTCACTACAATAAGTTTATAATAAACTTGAGCAAAATAAAAGAGTAAAAACTTTTTACTCCATATTATTCTTTAATTTTGTCAATCTAGCTTTTTGTCTAGCTGCTTTATTCTTGTGGATTAATCCGATATTTTCAGCTTTATCAATTGCACGAAATGCTGTTTTTAATTTATCGTCCGCTACTTGTTTATTACCTGCTTTAACTTCTTTTTCGAGATTTTTTATTGCAGTTTTCGCTTGTGATTTAACAGGTCTATTTTCGGCTGTCTTTCTAGCATTGGTCAAAATTCTTTTTTTAGAACTCTTTAAGTTTGCCATTTTTTCACCTTCCTTTTGCGACTAAATATATTCTATCAAACATAGTCTTTTTTTGCAATCTTTAATTAGTAAAAATATAGTATAAAAATCTTCGTATCTTTGTTATAATTACTATGATAGAGGGATGTTATGAAAAAAATATTAGCTTATTTACTCATGATAATTGGAGTCGTAATAATTGGGGCAGGTATATATTTTCAGTTGGATGAAAAAAAGCCGCTCGCAGAAAAAGATATCGATTGGAGTCTTGAACATGACTTTGCTAGTTATTGTGATGATTTTAAAAGCGACACTTATGAACTTAGTGCTTTTAACTACACAAAGACAACAATTAAAGTGCCTAACTGTTTAGAAGCAAAATCAAATAGTACTTTTGTTAGAAAGTTTGAATCTTCCGATAAAAGAGTAGTGGTAGTATTCGAAGTTCAAAATATCGCTAATGCCGAGGCTTTTTTTGCTAATGATAAGACAGTTAGTCACGATGGCGTTTACGCTAGCAAAAAAATAGTTGATAATATTTTAAAGTATAAAATTATTAAACATCTAGAAAAAGACATTTATTTAGTCATCGATATCGCTAGTGATAATTTAGCTCTTTCTAATGAATTTATCGAAAGTTTAATCGATGCTAAATATGATAAGACAATAGTTAAGTTTAATAAAGTATATAGCGAAGGAGATAAAATCTTAGCTAAACTTAAGATGGAGGACTTTGAAGCCAATACAAAATTAGAATTATTAATTAATTTGCCAAAGGGTTACGAAGAAAACAATATTACCTTTGCTGATCAAAAAATACTTTTAACTAAAAAAGAGGAAGTTGTTAGTATCGAAGTTGTTTTGAATCACAGTAAAGAAAACTGTATGAGTTTTTTTGAAAATGGTAAAACCGAGGCTGAAGTAACGATCGAAGAGATGGAGTCTAGTACTAAGGCTTGTATCGCCATTAAAGACAAATTCTTTTACTTGGTCGAAGCTTCAAAAAATACTTATAAGGATTTCTTAAATTATGAAATCAAATAGTTATATTATTGAAAAGTTAGATAATTTAGGTAATGGTATTACTTATATAGATGGTAAAGTAACTTTTGTTCCTAAGACTATTATCGGTGATGAAGTAGAACTTAAAATAATCAAAGAAAAAAAGAAATATAATATTGCCGAAGTTAGTAAATACTTAAGTAGGGGAGATAAGTATATTTCGGCTTTTTGTGAGCATTTTGATACTTGTGGTGCTTGTGATTTTCAAAATATATCATACAAAGAAGAATTAATGCACAAAGAAGCTATCATAAGCCATGAATTTGGAAGAGCGACCACTAAGCCTATACTTTATTCAGAAGATAAGTTTTATCGAAATAAGGCTGTTTTTCACTATGATAGAAAGCTCGATCAATTTGGTTTCTTTAAGAAGGGCAGTAACGAAGTAGTAAATATCAATAATTGCTTAGTTATAAGTCCCCTTATTCTAAATACATTAAAGAGAGTAAATAAATATCTTAAAAAGAGAAACGAAAACCTACATACTCTAACAATAAGAACAACTAATACTAAAGAATTGATGATTTCTATATATGGAAATTTAAAAATAGATTCTTTTCTAAAGGAATTTAATGATATTAACTCAGTATATTTAAATGATGAATTAATTTATGGAAATAAATATATCAAAGATCAGCTCATGGGTAAAACATTCTTAATAGCAAATGATTCATTTTATCAAATAAATTTATTTAACACGGAAAAACTTTATGCTAAAGTAATAGATTATGTAAAAGATAATGCATACGAAAGAGCGCTAGACTTATACTGTGGAACTGGTACTATATCTATACTTATCTCAAATTATCTAAAGTCTGTTGTTGGAATAGATAATAATAAAGAAGCGATAGCTTGTGCTAAAGAAAACAAGAGAATTAATAAAGCAACTAATGTCAGTTTTATTTTGGGTGATGCTTCTAAAGAAGGGGAAGATATATTAACTGCTGATTTAATAATTGTCGATCCCCCAAGAAATGGATTAGACAAATTAGGCAAAGAAAACCTACTTAGATTTAAAGCAAAGACGATAATATATGTATCTTGTAATTACAGTACATTAAAAAGAGATATAGAAGACTTATCTAGTCATTACCAATTAAAAGAGATA
>CAZVUK010000030.1:0-9058 GCA_964630225.1 uncultured Muribaculaceae bacterium | reverse complement strand
ACACTTATCTTTTTAACATCTTTAGTATAAAAATAATACTTACGATTGTTAGATATGTTAGTTGTCATTACATAGGCAAACTCCCAATCACCATTTGGACTTCCTCCATCCTTTTCTATCGGTATGCATTTAAATGGTATGTAATAGGTTGTATCTTTATCATACATGCCAGGCACTTCACCATTAGCGATCATTTTAGATAAACCATCTGCGTATGAATCTAATGTTCTTAAATATGTTTTAGCTCTCGATGTTGCAATATACTTACTTATACTAGGTATTGCTATTGCTATTAATAATCCTAATATTATTATTACTGCCAGTAATTCTACTAAAGTGAATCCTTTTTTATTCATAAAGCTTCCTACAATATAAAATAATTATAGCACAATTTTTTAAGTATTTAAAAATAATGACTAATTGGTCATTATTTTTTTTCAATTAACTTTTCACTGACATCTTCTTTTAACAAAGTATAGATAAGTGCTGTTATTGGAACGCTGACTATTAGACCAAAAAGTCCAAATAAGCCTGCTCCGACAGTTACAGCCATTAATATCCACATTGCTGGTACTCCAACTGACTTTCCAACAACACGAGGATAGATAAAGTTTCCTTCAATCTGCTGAAGAGTTAACAAGAAGATTAAAAAGACTATTGCTTTAACTGGATTAATAATAAGAATTAGTAAAAAACCGACCGTCTCCCCTATCATTGCTCCTATGATAGGAATTAAAGCGGTAATACCGACCAGAGAACCAATCATATTTGCATAAGGAAGACCTAGTATGTGCATACCTAAAGCACATAGTGCTCCAATAATTATTGCTTCGATAAACTGTCCGACAAAATATTTATCAAAAACAAAATTAGCTGTTTCAAAAAACTTATTCAACTTCTTAACTTTGCGTTTACTAAAATAAGCTTCGCATATCTTATTATACTGTTCTTGCAATGAATATTTATTAGCGACAATATATATACCAAAGACAAAGGCAATCAACAAATTAACTAAGGTTGCCAAAAAGCTTTGAGCAATTTTAATAGCACCACTTGATATGTCCCCTGAATATGCCACAAAAGTATCCATTATTTTTTTGTTATCTATATTAGCTAAATCTTTTGATAACTCTGGGAATAAATGATTTTTATCAAGGAACTTTGTTATTCCATTTAAATAATCAGGAATATTTGTAATTAATTTATTGATAGTTGCAATAAGCTGAGGCATAACCATATTTATTACTAAGACTACTACCAAGAGAATAATGACAACTGATATAACGATACTTATTATTCCTCTAAATTTAATAAGTTTTTTATTCTTAGCCTTAGGCAAGATAATAGTTTCAAATCTTTTAACTAAAAGATTTATAATAAAAGCAAATAATGTTCCTAAAATAAATGGATATAATACTTTTAAAACTTTAGTAAGCATTCCAACTAGAGTGTCAAACTTTGTAATAATTAGAATAAATAGTGCAACAACAGCGGCTATTTTAATAATACTTCTTTCTTTTTCATTAAACATATCTTACCTCTTTAAAACCTTCTTTTTAACTTTGACTACTTTTTCTAAATAACATTTAGGACAAAGTGGATTGTAGGCGATATTTGCTTCGCCATCGATAGCTACCTGCGATCCGCTTAAGGTGTACTCACCATCTACGCACCTGGCATTAAATTCGGCTTTTTGTCCACATTCACAAGAAGAAATAGTAGAAATTTCTTGAGTTCTAGCTATCTCAAATAAACGCTTAGAACCGGGAAAGAAATGTCCTTGGAAATCCGTTTTTAAACCGTAACAGTTAACGGTTTTTCCATAGAGTTCTGATAGATACCATAGTTCATCTACTTGTGTTTCGGTTAAAAACTGCGCTTCATCAATTAAGATAACATCGCTTTGACTTAGTAAACGGCTATGATCATTAAATAAACTTTCTTCAGGACTAAGCAAAATATCTGCTTTTCTACCCATTCCGATACTTGAAACAATGGTGTCATCACCCTTAGTATCAATTGAGGGTTTAATAATAAGGACATTTTTTCCTCTATCTTCATAATTGTATGCCGTCTGTAGCAATGTCGATGTTTTTCCACCATACATCGCCGAAAAATACATAGTAATATTAGACATTTTCTTCTCTCCACCTCCTTAGGCATTCTTTGCTTTCTTCACTGCTTGTTCTTGAATCAATTATCTTGCTGATGGTCTTTCTTTTTATGAAGATATTATTAGTCTCTTCCAAGAAAATAATTACCTCATTTGGACTAGTTATATAAAGTTCTTGCAATAGCCACGCTATAGCCATATCAACATAGTAATAATCAAGATTCTTTTTATCGATTAATTTTAGATTAGCAATAAGTTCTTTCAAATAAGATTGATCTTTGACTAGTTTTTTCATAAGTAAGATAGAAAACCTAAGTCTATATTCCGATTTTGACTTAAGCTCTTTTCTCACAAAAGAAATCAAGGTTATCTTGTCACTTTCCCTAACCTTGACACTACTTATCACACTATCACATATACCCCAGTTATCAATCTTTTCAATATAATTATCTAACATATCTAACTTTTTTTCAAGACTTTTATATTTATAACTTATAAATAATCCTTCGAAAAGAATCTCTTCATAGCTATTTTGATATGGTGTATAACTATTTAAATATAAATAGTCTTTAACTAAAGATTTTAAATTAGGCATTCTCACACCTAAGATTTCATATTTACTAAGACTTAAGTTCTTTATAAACTCTGCATATTTTTTATCACTTAATTGTTTTAACTTTTGATTTATTTCGACGTTCATACTCTAGCACCTCTTCGACAAATTTTTGATCATTATAAATAGTCACAGCTTTAGCTACCACTTCGATTTTATATTCTTTATCTGATAAAACTTCGCCATCCATGCCACCTATTATAAGATTTTTACTTTTAATGACAATCTTTTTAGCCCTGAGGCTCTCTACTTCTTTTTCACCTTCATGTTTAGCTTTTAAAAGTTTAGCTAGAACAGCCAATATCCGTGGTTTAGACATATTGTCAACTAAAACGACATCGAGTAAGCCATCATTTAATGAAGCATCTGGTGCTATTTTAAAGCCTCCACCATAAACTTGACCGTTAGCAACCGCAACCATCAACTTTTTGCCTTTTATTACTTTTTTATTATCAATTATTATCTCTAACTCTTTGGCTTGAAATTTAAAAAAAGTATAAAGGATCGCGGCATTATAAATCATTTTACGTGGTACTTTTTTTCTTTTCATAACGATGACATTGTCTGCTATTTCAGCATCTAAGCCAACCGATGCAGTATTAATAAAGTAATCGTTATTAATTTTACCTAAGTCACAGTCAAAGTATAGTTCTTTTTCTTGTTTTAAGGTCTTATAAAGGTCGTTTCCTGTTCCGGCAGGTATAACACCTAAATAGTTTTTAGAACCAACCACGCCGTTTACAACCTCATTTAAAGTGCCATCCCCACCTACTGAAAAGATAATACATTTATCTCTCTTGTAACTACGGGCAATGTTCGTTGCATCTTTAGGACGTTCAGTGTAGTGAATCTCATAATCGATACTATTTTTCTGACACACCTCTTCGATAGCTTTACTAACTAATAGAGCTCTTCCATATGATGATTTTGGATTGACGATAAAAACATGTTTCATTATTTCCCCCTGTCGGTAATTAGCTTTTCCATTTCTCTTTTGATTATTGCCATCGCTTCATCAACGGTCAAATCTTTTAAATATATCTTTTCTGAAAAACGAAGCTTTAATTTTCTATTAAATAATCTGACTTTTCCTGTTTGAATAGCCAAAACGACCGGTACCCCAGTTTCGAGTGCTAAAATAGCGGCACCTGCTTTCATTGGGAGAAGTTTATCTTCGCTATAGTTTCTCGTAGCTTCTGGATAAATCCCTACTAACTCCCCATTTTTTAAATAGTTACTAGCTATCTTTATCGATTCTGGATTCTTCGCTTTTCGATCAACCGGTATTAAACCAGTCTTATCAAACAGATATCGCTTCCAACCCTTAACTAATTCTATTTTAGAAAAGAAATGAATAGTTCTTTTAGTTGCTGATAGTATCATAATAGGATCTAAAAAAGTCCGATGATTAGCCACGATTAAAATGGGTCCATCGTTAAGAACTTCTTTATTTTCTAGTTTCACCCAAATAAGTATTCTAATTAAAAACGTAAGGGGGATTCTAGCTATTTTATACAATTTATCATTTATTTTCATTTTCTATTTCTTTCAAATTTTCTCTCATCAAATCGCCAACTACTTTAAGTAACTTTTCATTAGCTTCTTTGAGATCCATATCTCCTACTTCGAAGGGCTCTCCAAATCTGATCATTAGATTATTGTCTTTGCTTTTTTCAAATTTGCCACTTATACCAAAAGGAACGATGGTAGCTCCCGTTTTTTTAGCCATCGAAACAGCACCAAATTTAAATGGTAGTAAAAACGCTTCTGTTTTATTGCGCGTTCCTTCAGGAAATAAGGCAATAGCCCCTCCTCGCTTTAATACTTCGACCGCTCTTTGACTGGCATCTTCATCTTTGATACTGCGATCAACAGGAATTGTCCCGACAAACTTAAAGATATGACGAAGTCTTCCAACGTGATATTCCTTCTTCGCCATGAAATGAATCGTGCGCGCTCCTGATGCCACGATTAAGAATGGATCAAATTTATGAGTGTGATTGCCACATATAATAATTGGACCTTTCTTAGGTATTAGGTTTTTATTTATTAATTTAGGTTTATACTGTAATTTGAAAATCGGGCCAAAGAATAATCTTGCAAGTTGAAAACCTGTTTTTATCTCTCTTGTTTTCATATTACTCCTTTACATTTTCTCTTTCTAATTCGCGGTAGTCAACCTTTCCTAAAAGAGTTTTAGGAAGAGATTGCCTAAAGTCAAAATCTTTTGGTATAGCGTAAGCGGCAAGGTTTTGTTCACAGTGTTCTTTGATTGAACGTCTCAGTGCTCCCGTTTCTTTATAATCATTTTTTAAGACAATATAGGCTTTAGCGACTTGAACTTTATATGGGTGAGCTACACCGATTACTGTACACTGTAAAACTGCTTCATGCTCTTCGATGACTTTTTCAATCTGCTGCGGATAGACATTATAACCTGATGAGATAATCATACGCTTTAATCTTTGACGGTAGTAAATAACCCCGTCACTATCCATCGCTCCGATATCACCGGTATGAAGCCAAATATGACCATCATCATGTATTTGTAAAACTTCATTAGTTTCTTTTTCATTATCAAGGTAGCCCGCCATGACCGTTGGACCACTGACACAAATTTCACCGTCTTGCCCAGTTTCTACTTCTTCGCGGGTCGCCGGATCGACAATTTTGACGTGCATTCCGGCAAGCGGAATACCGATAGCTCCTTCTCTGTCTGGTCCTCCTAGTGTAGCAATGGTAGCAGCAACACTTTCGGTCATCCCATAACCAACTATCATTTTAGCTTTAGAACCGTGCTCAGCCATAAAGACATTCATACGTCGTTGCTGCGGAAGGCTCATCGTATCTCCCCCGACCACACAGTATTTAACAAAGCTCAAATCTTCATTTTTCATGCGATCAGCATTATTTAAAAATGCTTCAAAAAGGGTTGGTACTCCGACGATAAAATTCGGTTTGTTTTTCATTACAACTTTATCGAAATTCTTGGGATCAAAAGTTGGTAAAAGATTAACCTCTAGTCCTAAACAAAGTGGTGCATGAATAGAGAGAACTAGTCCAAAACCATGAAAGACTGGCATTATCGTCAGGATTGATAAACCTGGTTCAATCGTAATTTTATTTACAATTTGCACAGCTTCAGCATTGACATTGCGATTAGTTAAAAGTATCCCTTTCGGTGTCCCTGTCGTTCCACCACTATGAAGAATAACAGCAACGGCGCTACTATCGTGATAAGTATGAACTTCACCATCATAACGTTTAGCTTTATTTAAAAATTCTTTCCAGTAGATATATGCTTCACTAGCGGCTGGTTTTTTAACAGCGGCTCCCTTAGTGATACTATAACCTATTCCAAGCCAAAAAGGCATCGAGTCTTTAGCTGAGACAACGATTGTTTTATATATATCGGTCTGACCTAAAATATCTTTAATCTTATCGTAAACCAAATCAATCATCACCAGCATGACACTTTTAGTACTGTTTATATACTCTTTAATCTCATTAGCTCCCGAAAGAGGATGAATCATGTTTGATATAGCACCAATTTTATTTAAAGCATAAAAACTTATTACCGCCTCTGGCGTATTAGGCATACAAATAGTTACGACGTCTCCAGCTCTTATTCCCTGACAACGATAAGCTCTAGCGGCGGCATCGATTTGTCTAATAAACTGTGCATAGGTAATTTTAGTCCCATAATAGCCAAGGGCATTTAAGTTTTCTTTTCCCTTGGACTGTTCTACGACATAATCATATAACGACCCTTCAGGTATTTCGATATTCCACTCTTTTTTGCTGTAGTATTTTTGATATGCCCCTTTTAAGGTTTTTGGTCTTTTAAATATCTTATTAATTATACTCATGGTTCCTCCTTTGAATATATCTTTAATACAATTGGCATAACTGCCACCCTCTACATATTAATATTATAGCAAAAAAAAAGATATTGTATATCTTTTTAAATTTATCTATAAACTCCTAATCCATTCTATAATAAATGGACTAATTTTATCATATCCTACTTCCGATAGGTGAACATCGGTTGCCTTGTTTTGATAGAAACTGCTACCACCATTTACGTCTAAAAGCTCTGCAAAACTTTGGTGATTTATACCATCATCGTATGAACCGTCGTATAAATCAAGATATGGTATACGATACATTTGACAGAGTTCTCTTATAGCCTCTACGTCTCTATCTCTTTTTAAAGATGTTATTTTAGGAGTGTTATAAGTTATGATAAAAGCTATCTTTGACTTAGGAAACTTCTCTTTTGCCTTAATAAAGATCCGCTCTAGTCCGCCAATCATCGTTTGATTGTACGGCCCTTCAAACTGACTACCTCTTCCTAGCGAAGCATCGTTAATCCCACCTTGAATAATTATATAATCACTATCTTTATCAATCTTATCTAATTGATCTTCGATATGACTTCTTCCTTCGACTTTAGCCAAGGTGGCTCCGTTTACTCCTAGATTTTTATATTTCATATTGTTAGCCATCGCAACGCGTCCTGCCCAGCCATCAAAGCTCTTGGCATCAAGATCAGCTTTGGTGATACTATCACCAAGAAAAGCTATTTTTTTTGCATAAAGGATATCAGTCTTTTTAATAATTAGATTTGTCTGTGCAGTCTTTTCACTTCCATTATTAGCAAGAAATTTACATTTTAAAGTGATAATTTCATCACCCAATATTTTCTTGCAATTTACTTTATTTAATCCTGATATATTATCACTAATATCAAAGTATCGTTTATAATCGATGTCTTTGTTAGCACTTACGGTAGCAAGCAGATTTTTAGCTCTTACTTTCAATTTAGAACCATCTACTAAATAAGCTTTTTTATTACAACTTTCTTTATCGTTTACATAGAAACATAATCTTTCCCATTTACTACTTGAAGGATACTCGATATTAAAACTATAATATCTGCTGTCGTCTTTGTCTAACAGTCTGCAGTACTTAGCGTTCTTAAAGCAGTAAGATAGTTTTTTGACTTCTTTGTTCCAGTCATATACTTTGACAGAGGAAGTAACAGCTTTGTAATACTTGCTACTACCTACTGTTTCATGATAAGTAAAAACAGCAAAGGGCTTAAATATTCTATCGCTAGCAAAAAGCACAAAAAAAATAAAAATGATTATATATACATAGTGTCTTTTCTTCATAAAGCCCCCTAGTAGATATTTATTATAATCATTTTTACTATATTTTCAAGTTAAAATACAATCGCAAGAAGAATAAGTATTATTAAAATAGCATAAGATGCTGGTGTAATCGTTATCTTCTTATATGTTTTAGCTACTAATTCTTTACTATCTTTACCCTTTTCGTAAAGTTTCATACCAAAGTATTGTTTATCGCTTAAATCACTTTTAGATAAAAGTGTAAAACCAGTTGGATCATCTAAGTCGACATATTTAATATCTTTGGGCATTTTTATCAAAGCTAGAAACATAGCTATGTCTCCAGCAGCACCAGATATGTTAAAAATCGATAAGGTTAGAAGTAGTCTATTTCCTATAGCTAAAGCTACAATATTAGTTAACAAGCCTATTAAAAGCAGCGGGCCTAACAAAGCGGCTATAATATTAGATTTAGATATTCTTGACTTACAAGTACAGTATAAAATACCCTGTTCCAGCAAGGCTCCCATACCTACTTTTTTACCTTTTCTATAATCCCAAAAAATAAAGAATAATGCATGTATTACTTCATGCAAAACTAACCAAAAGATAATATATAAAAAGAATTTCTTATCGATAGAATCATCTAGTTTAATAGAAAAAGCTGTTACTAAAAGATAATTTGTAACAGCAATTATTACTAAAACTACTATTGCTAGAACATTCATCTGTCCAAGTCGCATTTTGTATTTAAAGTAATTTAATTTTTCCATAATCCGTGTAAATTGCAATATGCAAAGACATTTACTAATTTTTCATCTTTGACATAGAAAGTAGCTTCTGGTTTTTCTCCTGGTTGAAGATACTTAACAGTAAATGACTTGTCTCTTTCTACTAAAATCCATTCGATATAGTGCTCTGTTATCATCGGATGTTCTTCACTTCCGACCTTAACAGTAATTTCATCTCCGTTTGTACTTACAACTGGGATATGCTTTTCGTAAGATGCTTCGATTGATTCCGCCACTAGCAGCTCCATCTCTTCTCCGCAGCAGACAACCGGAACTCCAGAGTCTTCAATTTTAACAATAATATTTCCACAATGTTTACATCTAAATATTTTCATCTTTTTCCTCCTACTTAAAATTATATCAAATAAAAAGATAAAGACAATTAAATATCTTCATCTATTCCAAA
>CAZVUK010000029.1:0-9614 GCA_964630225.1 uncultured Muribaculaceae bacterium | reverse complement strand
ATTTCATTTCTAAAAGCTTTACCAATTTGACCAATCGAAAATGGCAGTTTAGTTCTCATCGTTCTTAAGACATTTAAAAAGTTTACATATTCTCCTTGAGCGTTTTCAGGGCGCAAGTAAACGACGTTTTTATCATCTTTAACTGCTCCTCTTTGTGTTTCAAACATCAAGTTAAACTGTCTAATATCAGTGTAATCTGATGCTTTACAATTAGGACAAGGAATCCTCTTATCACGAATAAAATTAATCATTTCTTCTTCACTCATACGATCAGCATTAGCTTCACTGTCAAAATCGTTAATAAGATTATCGGCACGATGTCTCATCTTACAACTTTTACAATCGATAAGCGGATCAGAAAATGATGATACGTGACCAGAAGCTTCCCATACACGAGGGTGCATAAGTATACCTGCATCTACTTCGTAACTATTAAAGCGCTCTTGAATAAACTTCTTACGCCAAGCATCTTTAAGATTGTTTTTAAGCCTTGAGCCTAAGGGACCATAATCCCATGTATTAGCAAGACCACCATATATTTCACTTCCTTGAAAAATGAAACCATATTGTTTACAAAAATTTACTAAATCATTCATCGTTATTTCTTTCATATAACCTCCTTATAATAAAAAAACTTCTAGTTTTAAGGACGACCTAAGCCGTGGTTCCACCTTAATTATTCTAGAAGAATCTCTCTAACTGTATAGCTCGGGGTTTTCCAGGCCCGTCATCACTTCAATATAAGCATATTATAGCATCTTTTATTAAAATTGTCTATAACCAAACTCCAAAATAGATACCGGCCATCGTAAGTGATAAACCAAATATGTAGAAGAGTTTTACAATGTCTGTTTCACTCCACCCCAGTTTTTCAAAATGATGATGAAGGGGTGACATTAGGAGTAATTTTTTACCAAATAAGACGCGCCATATTACTTGCAGAATAACCGATAGAGTTTCAACGACAAAGACACTGGCAACGATTAATAAAGTGAATTCACGGTGCGTTAGAACAGCAATTGTCCCCATTACAGCTCCGAGTGATAATGAACCACTATCACCCATAATAACCTTGGCTGGATGCCCGTTATAGACAAGGAAGCCCATAATAGCTCCAGTTAAAATAAAGGTAAATATTCCTAGAGATTCAAAACCGGCGACTAAAGATACCAAGCTAAAGGCAATAAAAGCAATGGCTGATAAACCACCAGCTAAACCATCTAAGCCATCGGTTATGTTTACAGCATTAGAAGCTCCGATTAAAATAAATAGAAGGAAAGGTCCATATAACCAGCCCATTTCAAAATTAATATTTAAAGTCGATATTCTAAGTGCTGTTGTCCCATCAGTTTTCATGTATAAATAGAAAAATATAAGAGCAATTATTACTTGAATAAATAATTTTTGAAAAGTGCTTAGCCCTTCATTCTTCCCTCTTTTAATACTTAGATAATCATCTAAGAAACCGAGGAAGGCATAACCTAAAAAGACCATTAAAATAATAACTAGGTTAGTATCCATCTCCATTTTAGCAGTAAGAGCTAAAGCAAATGTAACAGCGATAGTTGGAATAATAAAGATAAGTCCACCCATCGTCGGTGTACCATTCTTTTTAGCATGTCTACTACCGACATAAGAGCTAACTGTCTGTCTGAAGTTTACTCTTTTTAAAATAGGAATTAAAATAAGACCTAATAAAACTGATCCCAAAAATCCTAACATGATTGCAAATATCGATTTTGTAAGTAAAAGTATTCCCATTAATATCACTGCCTTTGTAAATAAATTATACCATAAAAAAGAATAAAGATAATCTTTATTCTCTATTTTTTAGATATATTATTCTTTTCAAGTAAAGCTGTGTATGTGTTGTATTCTGCTGCTCCGACTAGTTGATCAATAACTTTACCATCTTTGACAAAGACAACTATAGGTGTTACCCCAAAATTCTCTGCAAAGAACTCTCCAAGACCTTTGATATCTTCGACGGCTTTAGTATCTGCGCCAACTTTATTGATATCTAAGTAGTTAAGTGTATAGTCATATTCTCTAACTGATTGTTGAAGAGTTGGTAGGAACTGTACGCAGTATCCACAATCTTCTCTAGCCATTACAATTACTTCTAGTTTAGAACCTTTAACCTTTTTAACAAATTCGTCAACGTTAACTTCATTAAACATACTTATATCGTAATCAGTGTTTTGAGTTTGCTGTGTAGGTGGTGTTGAATTAGCTTCTGAACCACTCATGTAGACACCAATTAAAATTGTATTAAGTATAAGTATAGCTATTGCTATATATACCCCTACTTTAATCTTATTTAAGATTTCTCTATCTGATTCGACATATTCTTTTTCAGTAATTACTATATCTTCGACTACAACATTCTTCTTTTTATTGTTTGCCATAATTTACCTCCTATCAAATATTTTATCATTTATAAACTATTATTACAACAATAAAAAAAGCAGAGTTTTCTGCTTTTAATTATCTTACCTTAACAGGTTCTACTTCTTCAACTGCCGCTTCAATTTCTGATAAATCTAAATAATCATCAGTAATTGCCGGAGCGGTTGGTTGCGTAGGTGCAACCGTTTCAGCTGGAGTTGTTTTTTGCTCTGCAAAATTCTCATCAACTGGAACAAAATTTAAAGTAGGTTTAGCGGTTGGTTGTGTTACCTCTGGTGCTGGAGTAACGATTGGAGTTACCGGTTGACTTACTTCAGTTGTTGGTTCAGCTACTGCTTGAGCTGCTTCTTGAGCTGCTTTCATCGCGTCGATTGCCGCTTGATCATCTTCAGTAATAGCTGCTCCTCCCTGCTCTTGTGTTACGCCTTTTTGTTCTGCTTCAGTAGCTGGAACACTAGGAACCGTAACTTCTTGTGGTGCTGGAGCTGGAGTTTGGTCGATCGGTTTTTCGATAACCTCTGGTCCAGTTTTACCTGGAGACGGTTCAATCACTACTTCTCCTTCTTCGACTTTGATATCGATGTTTGGATCACCTGTTTTGTTCTCTTCAACTATTTGAGGAACAACTACCTCTTCTTCCTTAACCGGAGGCTGAGTATTTTCAGCCGGAGGAGTTACCTCTTCTTTAGTTTCAGTTTCTTTTGGTACTTCTTTTGGTGCTTCAGCATCTGTTGTAGGTGCTTTTTCAGTCGTTGTTTCTTCAGTCTTTTGAGCATTAGCATTAAGCTCGTCGACTTTCTTTTGTGCTTCTTCAAGAGCAGCATCATTTGCTTTTCTTAATTCTTCACCATGGACAAGCCCATCATTGTAAGCACGGCTTGTAATAGAGCTAAGTTCGTTCATCCAGTTAGATTTGTATGTGTCAGATATTTGAGCACGCCATCCATCACCATATAGTGATTGAAGTCCTGCTTGTTCTTTAGCACTTAAACTATTTAGATATGTACTTAAGTCTTCACCGACAGCTTGTTGAATTTGTGAATCACTGTTTACATCAATCTGTCTTCCCGTATACGCTGCTAAATATCTTTGTGAACTGTAATAGTTTAGATTTGAGTTAGGAATATATTTAGCTAACTCAGCTTTAGCATCATATCTTGTAGAATTTGCATAATCTACTGCATCTTCTTGCGCTCTACCAGGAGTGTTATCTTTAGCAATTTCTGCGACGATTTCATTTTCCTGTTTAGTTGCTTCTTCTTGTAAATGAACTGGCAAATCTGCTTTTTCAACTTGCTTTGTTTCAGTTTTTTGCTCAGTAACTACCGGAGCAACAACAACTGGCGTTTCTGCGACTACTTTAGAGTCTGTAAGATCTATTTCTTTAACAACGTTTTTAAAACGATTGTTTGTCATTATGACCATCGCTTCAGCTTCAGAAGTTTGAATCGCATCATCTTTAGTAATTGAACTAGCTGGTTTATTAACTAGATATTTGTAAGCTTCGTTTGTCATTCTTTGTGAAACATCTGAGTATGTAACAACATCTTTACCATGTTTATCCATACTTTGACGATATTGTTCTACTGCTGTTCTAGCTTCTTTCGAAGTAGAAATCTTGTTAAGTAGTGCTTCATCAACGACGTTAGCATCGTTTAATTCAGCAGCTAATCCCAATTCTCCAGCTTGTCTTAGAGAATCGATTAAAATTGCTTTAGATGTGTTTCTAGCTTGATTTAAAGCAATAGAATTATTATTTCTATACTCTGACATATCTCTAGTAACAGCACTTATGTGTGTAAATACATCAGCACAAAGTCCTCTTTGGTTAACACCTTCATTGATAGAGATGTTTCCAAAATCCATTGGATTGTAATCTTTATTTGTATCTTCATTTTCGATAACATTTTGATTAAATTCGTTGGTAAGTTTATCAAGCACTGGTAAGAATTCTGTACCACTTTGTAAGAATGCTTCACCGACATTTGCGCTTGCTTTTTCGGCTGCATTATCTAAGTTTACAATGAACATTTCTGGTACGTTTCGATGCGACATAGCTATTCCAT
Organism: uncultured Muribaculaceae bacterium; assembly: GCA_964630225.1. Taxonomy (GTDB): domain Bacteria; phylum Bacillota_I; class Bacilli_A; order RF39; family UBA660; genus CAYZRY01. Next base: position 5,139 of record CAZVUK010000029.1, on the reverse strand, counting down.
ATGGGGCTGAGTAAGCAAGGGTTGCTACGTTAGCTCTAACTGATTCTTGACCACTTGAGTTTTGATAGTTACCTGTTGATCCAGCAATGATGTAGTTGTAATATACATTACGCCAAACATCGGTAGCATTTTCTTGAGTCGGATTAGCGTTAAACTTAAGAACGCGATTTTCCATCTCTTCGAAGAATGCTTTATTTTCTGAATCATGGATAAGATCAGATATACCACTTGGCTGCGTAGCATTCATGTAGTAAACTGATAGTTTTTGCCATCCACTTAGGAAGTTAGCTCTCATCTCTGTTTCAGTCTGGTTAAATCCAGAAATGAAATCAGGATATTTTTCACCTAAAATTTTAGAATAATCATTAAGGGTTAAAGTGATAGCTTCAAGTTCAGAGGGTAACATATTAAGATATGCATCTTGATCTTCTTCCAAACGGAAATTATTGTCACTATGAGTAGCTTGATAAAATCGGTGGAATGTTTTATTAATTTGAGATGCAAATTTACGTTGATCTGGGTTACTTATTCTTTGAATTGCTTCTTCGACACTAAGTTCATTTAGATTGACATCCATGTTAAGCTCAGCTAGTGTCTGTGAATAATTATCTTGTTTGATATTAGTTTCTTTAGGTATTTGCGGGGTAAACATGTGATGCAATCCTGCACCGACAACTGCTCCTACAACTCCGGCAGCAATAACTGCTCCACGACCAAATTTGTCCTTTTCAACTTCGTCGTTAGCTGCTTCATAGTCAATATCACTTTCTGAAACAGGAATAACTGGCGTAGGCGTAATTTCAACTTCTTCTTCAGGAGTAGGAATTAACGTGATTCTATCCATACGCGTTCTTTCAGCTTCTCTTAAGTTGGCAAGTTGACCACGCATTTTTGCAAACTCTTCTCTTATGTTTTGTTCTGGGAACTCTGATTGCAAATAATCAAAAGCGGCTTGATTCTCTTCTTCTAAATGAAGGAGATTCTTTTTTGATTGGACCAAGTAATTTTGAAATGTGATTTCTTGCCCTTCAAAGATTGCCTCAGTAAGCGCTGCATCACTAAGGATCTGTGGTGTTAACTCATTATCCTTACGGATTAATGTACCAAAATAGGTTTTCCCTTCGTAATCTGCATAGTCATGAGACTCATGTGTTCCTATTAAAAATATTTTAAATAATTCGTTTTCCATATTCTATACTCCTATCCAACCGTACGCTTATTTCCGGTTAATTTATAACCCTGATTTAGCAAGTTAGTATCGTTATATACGCTCCATTTGTAATCGGTGTATGCACTTCTTACAATCGGTCTTGTGCGTAATTGGTAATAATATTTAGTTACGGTTTCTGGTGTTCTAACGGTCGTGTATCCTACGATTGTCTGTTCTTGTAGATATAAGTCGATGTTTTTAGTTACTAGATTACTACATTTAGTTATGACACCATTTATATTAACTGATACTTCGGTTGTTCCACCGCTTGTGACAGTATTTACTGTTCCAACTTGTCGTGTATATTTCTTCCACGTTGTGTAAGGAGTGACTAGACAGTCATTACATGTACTCCAATCCATTCCGACGAACACATACTTAGTAGATAGTGTATCGGTTGGTGGATTTGAAAGTCTTACTAGTCCGACGTATGTCCATGTATCTGCACTTGTTCTAACTGCATATGTTTGTCCACCTGTCGTCGTAGTCGATGTAGATGTCTGGTAATAATTAAATCCTTCACAATATTTTTGAGTAATTGTTTTGTAATATTTATTAGTTGTAGCAAGAACTGGAGAACCTACGCTATATTTGTATGTTGTAGTTGTTCTAGGTCCTAAATCTACGACTTCTTCAGTATCGGTCTTTTTAAAGACTGGTTTGTTAGCTAGGGTGTATTCTTTTTCAGTCCATCCTGACCAGTTACCATATACTGTTGCTAAGTACTTGCTGTACTGATATTCGTAAGCAACTGACTTCTTAATAATTTTGATTGAACATAGGTTAACGTTACCCGCTACATCTCTGATAAATCCAAAGGTTAGATGAGTTCCGTCATTTGCAATTGTATATGTGTTTCCTTTGTTGTAATTGATTTCTTTACCTATTCCGTAATCACGAACACCACTTGTTGCATCGTATCTAGATCTAAATCCGATAGTTACTGCACTCGTATAGTATCCGTTTGAATTGTATGTACCGCTTTGAACAGCTAGTGAACAGTTTGGTTTAACACTATCTTTCTTAACAACGATTGCACATACTGCTTTATATCCGTTTGAATCTTGGACATAACCCTTAAGAGTTGAATGTCCTTCGCTAGTTACTACTGAGGTTAGTGCTTGGTTGTAAACTTCACTAGTTCCGATTCCGTATTTAACTATTCTTGCACCATTTGTGCTTCCTGCCGTTTTAAATCCAACCGTTACATTACTTACATACCAGTTATCTTGTCCAAGTGTTCCTTGTTTAACTTCCATAGTACAGCTTGGTACTGATATGATCGGTTTTGTTTCATCTTTTGTAATTTTAACTGGAACACTACACTTTTGCACATGTCCGGCAAAGTCTTTTACATAACCGTATGCTGTGTATGTACCATTTGTTTTTAATACTAATTGTTTTCTACTATTGTAATCAGGAGTCGAAGCAAATCCCATACCGTATCTTTCGACACCGCTTGTTGCATCGGTACTGCTTGTTAGCCCTACTGCTACATCACTTACGTAGTTACCATAGACATTTTTGATTCCACTTAGTACTGATACAGTACAAGTCGGAGCAACCGTATCACGTTTTACACTGATACTACAGATTGCTGTTTTTCCATTTGAATCTTTAACATATCCATAAATCTTAACGGTTCCGTCTTGATTAACTGTATAGTTAGATAGTCCATTATATGTGACTGTTGCGTTTGGACTTAATCCAAACTCTGTTATCTTGGCATTAGCCGTAGTAGTTGTCTTGTGTTTGAAGGAGATATTTACATCCCCAAGATACCAACCGTTATTTCCTAGGTTGCCTCCACTAACTTGTAGTTCGCAAGAAGGTCCTGAGATGACTGTTTTAATTACCGTCGTCGGTTTCTTGTACGATGGTTTTGTAGCTACTGGAGTCTTATCTTCGACTTCTTTTTCACAAATCTCTGACTCACAATAAGAGTAACATCCTACATATACTAATATGTAATCTTCTTCACCCTTACATTTCAAATTAACTTTGAGGATATATTCATCGCTCTTCTTAGTCAATAATACATATGACTTCTCCGTATCGCAGGTGTCACCATTTTTATCGGTAAACGGCAATAACAACTTCATATCTATCATCTGCTGAAGTGTCAACTTCTTTGATTCATCGATCTTTTGTGGAAGTCTCTCTGTCGTAAAATACGGCAGGGCAGCTTCTTTCATCGTTTGAATGTTCGCATTGAATATACGACCAGTCAATCCTTTCAAATTTACTTTTGGTGTTGGAAGTAGCCAAAGCAATAATAGTACAAATATAATTATCAGTACTAACTTGATAAGAAAGTCTCTTATCGGGTATCTTCTTCTCTCTTCATATTCAGAATACATTACAATATTCCCCCTTCACTTTCACGCTGTGTATTATAACATAGCGCCTTATTAATGTCAACTTTCACCAAGGTACAACCACTGTTGAAATTATCAAGTCCAAACTCCAGAACAATTTTGCTCTCTCTTAGCACATTATGCACTTCCTTTTTTAATATTCCTTTACCTATCCCGTGTATTATAGCAAGTTCTTTATTTCCAAGTTTGTAATTATCAACTACAAACTCTAAGGTCAATATTCTGGCCATGACAGCCGTCTCTCCGTGGAGGTCTAAATGAGGCATATTAGTTCGATACAATATGTTCATTATACTTCGCCTCTACTTCTTCGAGGCTCGGTATCGAAAATCTTCCACCTATGTGTTCAACCGATATAGCTCCAGCTATATTGCTCATCAGAAGTGTCTTTTCTAGGGGGAAACCTTTGGCAATACCATAGGTGAAACTACCATGATAGATATCTCCTGCTCCGGTCGAATCTACAGCAACCACTTTGATCGAAGGAGCTAATTTATAACCCTCATCGTAAGTGAAACTTCCCTTATCTTCGAGTGTGATAACAATCTTCTTATCAAAAGCTCTTTGTAGGTCTTCGTGTATTTCAATTAATGATTGCATATCTTTGTAGTTAACTTTCTTTTTTGTATACTCTTCGGCAAAGTCTTTAGAACAAACTATGTAGTCAACCATATGACAAAGTTCTATCGTCTTTTCCTTTATCGAACCAGCATCGAGTATTTTGATGGCGTTGGGATTCTTTTCGATTAACTGTTTGGCAAAATCAAATTCGTAGCCATCTAGCAACATGATATCGAAGCTCTCTTCGATATTTACATCATCCATCATAATTTCTGGATGTCTATCAGTCAGAATCGTCCTTGTTCCTGCTGCTGTATTGGCTATGATATAACTGGAAGTCGTTTGCAAATTCTTATCGACATGTAAATACTTAGTATTCACACCAATTGCTTCGAACTCCTCAGTTATTTTCTTACCATAGTAATCATCACCAACCACGCCAGCAAAGTATGTTTCCATGCCCCATTTTGCAAGTAAATAAGCACAGTTAGAAGCACTGCCTCCCCCACACTCAACTCTCGATGGAACCCTAATCTTTTTATTCTCTACTGGATAATGATCGAGTGGTAACGTAATGTCATAGGCAGATTGCCCAACACATATTATCCTCATCTTAATCACCTTAGTATTAGTATAGCAAAATAATATTTTTCTTCCAAGCTTTTTCGCCCATTTTACTTCATTTTTTACAATTTTTTTTATTTTAAGTAAAAAAGATTAAGATAGACTATAAACTAGCTATCCTAATCTTCTTTTTACACTCTTTCTTTTATGACAGCTTGTGCGGGAATCATGGAAGGGAGTAAAAGTTATATAAATTCCTAAGAGGAATTATTAATAATATTATACTATATTATATGTAAATATCTACCCTTATTGGTTCAATTATTTTTTTATAATTTTTAAATATTCCTTGTTTAGAAAAAAATTCTGATGCATCATCTTGAGTTATATTTATACTTGTTAAATAAACTTCATCATAACTTTCTT
>CAZVUK010000028.1:9681-10759 GCA_964630225.1 uncultured Muribaculaceae bacterium | reverse complement strand
GGCACCAGAGTGATAGGAAACTCCGACTTTTAAAAAGTTTGAGAGTAATAAATTACTAGCAGAAGCTAGTTTTTTTTGTTTTTAAATGAAAGTACGAGTGATAAAATATTAAAAATAGACAGTAAAAGCTCAAAATGATTTGTCGGTTTGCAAGTGTTAAACCACAGATTGCAAGAATAAAGAAAAGCTACTATTTATTATTTACAATTTTGATGATATTTTTATAAATGACTATAACAAGAAAATAAAGCTTAATGCCTTTGAAAACTATTTAAAAATTAACTAGCACTGTGCCCAAACTTTGTAAAAATGTTATGATTGTCTCAACAACAAATAGTAATTTATTAAAATGTTAAAACGCATTGCTTGTAGCAATAGAGGTTATGCCATATAGTTTAATTAACGAAAGGAGATAATTTAAATGTATAAAAACAATTTAAAAACTTTAAGAAAAAACAAAGGTTTTTCACAAGAAGAATTAAGTGTTAAATTAAATGTTGTAAGGCAAACTGTATCTAAATGGGAGCAAGGGTTATCAGTTCCAGATGCTGAAATGTTAATATCTATATCGGAAGTTTTTGATACACCTGTTAGTAAAATTCTTGGGGAAAACATTGAAGAAAAGGAAAAGAATGATTTAAAAGTAATATCAGAAAAATTAGAAATTATTAACGAACAACTATCCAGGAAACAAAAACTAAAAAGAAAAAGAATAATAAATTTCTTTGTAATTATGAATGTGTGTATTATATTACTTTTTATATTATTAGTTGCACTGGATAGCCCATATCAAACATGGGATTATAGCAATCCTGAATGGGTAGTTTTAGGAACAATATGGCACTCATTTGAATGGATATTTTTTAAAGTTGCACCAATAGCATTGATTGCTTCTATATTTGTAGTAGTGTTAGTTAAAAAAGACAATTAACAAATTAATAATATATTGGCTTTAACTTTTGATTTTCATGATATATTATATTAAAATGGATATATTTAAACGAAGTATATCAAAAACAATTCAAAGATTTAAAAATATCATTTTGACATAATAACTTAAACACTAGAAAAGGAGCAA
>CAZVUK010000028.1:0-9581 GCA_964630225.1 uncultured Muribaculaceae bacterium | reverse complement strand
GTTAGAGTAAATGCACTGATTAATATTGATATAGATTTAACGGTGAGAGAGGGACTAAATATACTATTTGAAGAAACAGATACATTAGAATTCAAAGAAAATGTATATGATCAAGCGGATAAAACAGCAAGGGATGAAACGTTAAAACATATGAAAAGTACGTACGATGAAGTTTTTAGTGATTATGAAAAGATCAGAGTACCAGCTGTTTTAAATAGTGAAAAGATGGGCGTTTTTGTCGAGGGGGAGGATGTTGTTAAATCACTATACAAATTATTAAGTCACAACAATCCTAATGTCTTTACTAGTACATCAGCTGAAATGAAAAATCCTGGATTATACATATTTTATAATAATGCTCCTCATGGTTCATCTTGGACAAAAAGAGCAGTCCGTGAAGGTAAAGAAGCAGAGCAAATGCTAGTGTCACTTGTTTATTTACAAAGACAATATGCAGATCTAAAACGTAATGAAGTTTATACTAAATTATTGAAAAAATAGAAGAATCTAACTAGATTCTTTTTCTTTGTCTGTGATATAATACATTTATATTTATTGCCCCATGGCCAAGTGGTAAGGCACTAGACTCTGACTCTAGCAGCATTAGTTCGAATCTAATTGGGGCAGCCAAGAAATTAACTCACTACGGTGAGTTTTTTTTGTGCTAAAATTGTATTAGGAGAGTCTTTATGATATACAAGTCAAACTATAAGTCTAAACTTGGAAATATTGTGATATTAAGTGATGGCGAAAATATTATTGGCCTTTATTTTGATGATAAAGAAAGCTTAGATAATGTTTATGATGTCAAAAGGGCCAAAGAAGAAAACTTAGTTATATTTGATAAACTCAAAGATTTACTTAATCAATATTTTGAGGGTAAGAATCCCGATTTTTCTTCGATTAACTTAAAACTAACAGGTACAGATTTTCAAAAGAAAATATGGCCTAATTTAAATAGAATAAAGTATGGTGAGACGGTCAGTTACCAAGCTTTGGCTCTAATGTCAGGTCTTGATAAAAATCATGCTCGCGCGGTAGGTAAAGCGGTCTCAAAAAACCCTATCTCAATAATACTTCCTTGTCATAGAGTGGTAGGAAGTGATAAAAAACTAGTAGGTTATGCCGGTGGAATAGATAGAAAAGAGTGTCTCCTTAACTTAGAAAAGTCCAGTTAAACTGGACTTTTTACTACTTTTATGTTATAATCATCGTGTTTTTAGGGGGACACAATGATTAATTTAGATAAGCTTGAGTATCGAAATAAATTAGTAATAGATGAAAGTGCTGAACTTGTTTTCAGTATGGATAAAACTTTCTTTCCAGATTTAGACATCGACCAATACTTTGTAAAGGTCGATAAAAAATTACAGAGTGGAAATGTTGCTAAAGCTGGGTATCTATATTTTTGTGCTGATATTAAAAATAATGAAAGTTACTTTGTCGGAGCATATGTCAATCCTAAGTATCGCCGACAAGGATTATCTCCTCTTATGACATCGTACTGGATTAAAGTATGTATGGATAATGATATAGATAAATTAAAAACTATTGCTAAGCAACGAAAACCGTTCTTGCTTCATACTCTTAAAGGCTTTGCTTTTGATCTTCCAGACAAAAGTTTGTATAGTGAAGGACACAATATCGATATATATCTTAAAGATAATAGTAAACATTTATACTTTGAAAATCTTGAAGATAAACTAGAATTTTTAAATAGTAGTATCGCAGCTAATGAAAAACACTCAGTAATAGATGAATTAACTGAAGATAGTGTTAAAATAAATACGATTATTCTAAATCATCCATATTGGCTAGAAGATCCAAACTATGCTTATGCTAAATCTGAAAGCAATATAAAACAACTGCTAAAAAGCAGGAGATAATTATTTATCGTCTGCTTTTCTTATGCTATATTCTTCTTAGAAAGTAGGTATTTATGTTTTGTCCAAATTGCGGAAAATCTGCTAAAAAAGAAGACATATTTTGTAGTAATTGTGCTTACGATTTAACTAAAGCAAAAAAGGCGGTAAATCCAGCTTTGACCATTATACCACCTACGGTTCCAAATTCGATGCCAGCACCAGCTTCACCAAGTACTGCAACTATAGTAATGCTTATATTCATCTTTTTTATCATAATCCTGATCCTAGCAGATGACAGTTCTATGATCAAATATGAATGGAATTGTAGTAAATCTTTAAACGGTGAATATTCTATTTACTTCTATGCAAGAAACGAAGATAAAGCCGTTTGGGCTGATTATAGCAACAAAAAAGATAATTATTTGATAGGGAAATACAAAGTAGAACAAATATATAACAAAGAGATGCCAAAAGATACCAGGTTATTTGTTTTAGAATGTATGCCTGAAATATATGCAGAAGATGGAGTAGAGTCTAAAGAAACAGCTAAATCTAAATACACAGTTAAAGTGATTAACGAGGATTTCGCATACATAAATAATATTAATGACGAAAAACTTTACGGTGATAGACAATAATCATGTAAACATCGTTTCACAGGGATGTTTTTTTTGATACAATTATAATAGGTGAATATATGAACAACAAAGTATTTGAAGAATTAGTAAAAAACAATTCATTTTTTAATTCTTTGCTTGAATATAATATATATTTAGAGCAAGATGAAGCAAAAAAATATCTTGATTCGCAACAAGTGCACTTGGAAAATGGTGAAAAAGTAAGCATAAATTTTCTTTATGATCTTTATCGTAATGAAAGTTTTTCTTATAATTTAGTAGAACTTATAACTAATAACTTAGCCTTTATTAAAGTGGGTGTGTCAAACGGTGATCAAGATGAGCTCTTTTACCATATTACTAAATCTTCCTTGGGCGCTTTTTTAAAAAAAGCTCTCGAGGAAAACAAGATTGATTTAAATTCAGGTGAAAGAAGATTCGCCGATAAATTATTTGCCGCAACGGCACCTGAAAAATTATTTGAAAAAACCCGCGGAGTAGAAGAAGTCGGCAATGTTGATAATGAGTATTATAGCTATGCTATTGATGATTATTTTGCTTTTTTAGGACAAGATGATGAAGATTATGAAGCGTTCTTTAAAGATTCTACTAAAGATTATAAAGCTCATCCCAAAGAAGTGTTTATCTATATGATGCTTAGGTATTTAAAAAAAGAAAAAATTTTTGATAAATATCTTTTCCAACAAAAATATGTCGATAGATATAAAGAATTGATGTCTCTTCAAAAGATTGATTTACAGGCTCTTAATAAAATAACTAAGACTGATCATGAACGACTTGAAAAAGTAAGTTTATCTGATGATTTAAAAGAACATATTTTAGGAGATATGCCTGATACTTATGATGATTTTGAAAAAGCTATGCATGTCTATATTAAAATGTGTAGAACGTTTTCATACGATGATGAATTTTTTGTCACCGCAAGGCTTGGTATGAAGTTAACTCCATATGAAATGAATAAACACAATCATCTATCCCTTCGTGACAATAAGCTAGTCTGTTTCGAATTTAACTTAGCTTATGCTAAATTTTTAGAAGAATTAGCTATCAATCTTGAAATAAATGAAAAAGAGACTAATCAGCTTTCAGGAATGCATGCTAACTTAAGTTTTAGAGCGGGAAAGTTTCTGGTGACAGCTGATGCTGTAAATTCGATCTTTAACGGTGACTTGTTTGGAGCTAAAGTAGGAGAACCATTGATTGGTTTAAAATGTCATAATCGAAACGAAGAAACACTAAAAGAATTTGAAGAAAAGAAAGAGAAAGTATATCAAGATATTAGAAAAAGAGAAGGGAAGTACCCGGATATACCAAACTTTAAAGATTCTATTAATTCATACATATCAACTAATCCTGATATTAGATCAGTAGACCTTGCCGAAAAGATGGCGATTATTTATAAAAAACTTGAAACAAGTGAATTTAAAGGAATGGATGCACTATCTTACTTGGTTCAGCTTAAAAAAGTTCTCTTTACGGAAACAGAACAAGAAGAAAACTTTAGTGTAGCTATTCTCAGAGATAATCTTTCTTACGAACAAACGCAGTTAACAGGAGCATCAGCAATCATTACTATAAACGATAAAAGTTTTTTTGATAATCCTGAAGATAATATATATTACCATTATGTAGCGGGTAAAGTACCAACCATAATCTCTAAAGATGACTTAGCAGCAAGCTTTAGAATGAGAGATTTGGAATATGTAAATTTAAGTTATCATCAAGTCCCTGGATTTGAAGTAGTAGAGGTGAAAAATGATAGAAACACTAATAGAAATAAACGATAGGTTTTTAGAACTTTATAAAAACGATTTAACGATGATGGTAAGGCATCAAGCTATAAATAATATATTAAAGACTGAAAATGCATTTATGCATCTTGATATAGAACTTGTTTATGCCATACTGAGAGACTTAAAAGTAGATGAAAAAGATCTAAAAGCAGTCTATCTAGAGCTTATAGATATATAGAATTGTTAAATAATGATAAAGAATTTAAAACTATGTTTGTAAATATGAATTTATGATATAATTATGAAAGATAGGAAGTGTTTATATGAAAGATGTTAAATTACTTAGTAGTAATGGTGTCAATGTAGAAAAAAGTTTAGAGTTATTTGGAGATATGGCAACATATGATGATACACTAAACGAATTTTTAAATGAAGTTGAAGAAAAGCTAAGGAACATCAAGACTTTTAAAAAACAAGCTGATATGGCTAACTATTCAATACTGGTTCATTCTTTAAAAAGTGATGCTCGTTATTTTGGTTTTGAGACTTTAGCTGAACTGGCACTTAATCATGAACTTCAAAGTAAGGCTAATAACTATTATTATGTTACTGATAACTACGATAGTTTAATTACTGAAGCTAATAGAATAGTGGCTCTGGTTAAGCAGTATATGGGTCAAGAAGTTCCGGCGGTGATGGCGCCTGTTGCCGTAGCAACGGTTAAAGAACACTCGATTCTGGTTGCTGATGATTCAAACGTCATCGTTAACTTCGTCCAAAAAATATTTGACAATCAATATAATGTCCTTGTTGCAAACGACGGACGAGAAGCCCTAGACTTTATCGAATCCGATAAACGTCATGAAATAATTGCTATGTTTCTTGATTTAAATATGCCTAATGTCGACGGTTTCGAAGTGCTTGAATACTTTAAAGCAAACAATTTGTTTACAAGTATTCCTGTGTCGATTATTACTGGAGATACTTCTCGCGAAGGAATAAGTAGAGCTTTCTCTTATCCGATAGTCGATATACTAAACAAACCATTTAACGAAGTAAACGTTAAAAACATCGTTGAAAAAACAATCAGTACTAGGATGTAATTATGAAAAAGATTAGACCACTATTTATAGTGTTATTAGCTTTATCGATTTTCATCTTACTTTTTATGTTTTTTGATCAGTTTAAAAACAAAGATAAACTTGCTAAAAAGAATTTAGATCATCGTATCTTCGAAGTAGGTTATGTCTATGATTTATCCGATAGTGATAAACAAAGAATCTTTAGCTCTTACTCAGAGCTTGAACATTTTTTAAGAAATAAAGAAGTCATAAAAGGTGATGAATATGGAGATGTAGCTCGTCATTATAATGAAGATATACTAAAAATATATGATAAAACTTTCTTTGAAAACAAAAATTTAGCTATCGTTTATGTCAATATATCTAACAGTAGCTTAAAGCTAAAAGTAAATGAAGTTTATAGTGAAGCAAATAAAATAGTAGTCCGCTATGATGTTAAAGCAAATCCTGGGCAAGAAGTAGGAGCAACGGTAATGAATGGTTTTTTCATAACGATACCTAGCTCTAAACAAATTGATAAAGTCATAATAAAATAAGTTCGTAAGAACTTATTTTATTAACTGTTTTACTTTAGGTATATCTTTTTCTTTTGCTAGTTCTTCCTGCATCCATTTAGGAAGAGCATTTTTAGGGAATTCAACCGATGTCATTATTAATGTTTCATCTATAGCTGTGCTTCTAGCTCTATATTTAAAACGATTCTCTTTGACATCATAGAGCATACTCCAAACTTTTTCGTCATTTTGTTCACAATATACTTCCATCTTATATCCATAGACGATACCCTTATATCTAGAGTTAGAACTATCTAAATCTTTTTTATCAGTATAAAAATCGTTATATAGTTCTTTGTATAGATATCTGATACTTGAGATAGAATAGTTAAAGTCTTTAAGAAAGCTCTTAACTGAGGTATATGGTAGATCAGCTTCTAGACGTTTATCAACTTCTTTAACTTCGATATAGTTTCTCTTCTTGAAGATTTTAGCATCGACCATCTTAATTTTAAGAATGTCTTTAATATAGTCATATCCTATAATATCTATTTTTTTAATAGGACCATTTTTTTCTTTAAGATCGAAATTCATTTCAAAAGTAAAACGATTTTCTGTCTCTTTTAGCTCATCATACTTATCTTTAAGTATCGAGCATATTTCATAAAACTTCACGTGCTCATCATCGTTAGTTTGTTTCAAACTTTTTAAATATGCTTCAAACATTATTTCACCTTTTTCTTTATTAATTCTTTATCACTTTTAAGAGCATTTAATCTTTCCTCTTCGATTGATTGAATCCAGTAGGGCATATCATCTATCTTAAATAAGATATTATTAAATAACTGGTCCTTTTTAGTGTCTTGAGTAAAAACATAAGACATAATGTGATATTTCATCTCTTCGGTCTTTTTATTTTTATCATTTACCAAAATACAAAAGCCTTCGGGCTTACAGATCAATGAAAATGGTCTAGTATTACTTTTTTCATTATAGATTCCACTTAGTTTAAATTCTTCCATTTCTTTATGATCGGGAATTAATAGTTCTGTTCTTTCAATATTTATATTTAATCTAAATTTACTGTTAGAAGATTTTGTATAGTAATGATCTAAATTAATTAAAAGCTCATTTTCATCAAAGAGATTTTTAAGTTTATCTAAATCTTTGTATATTGTTTTTAATATCTCTTTCGATAAGTTAGTCTCATAAGCAGACTCAATTGCGGCAAAACCTATTTGACGTATCTCGTTAAGTTTGGCTACTACCCAAACGTCATCAATGTTGGCGAAGTAGAACTGCTGCTTCTTGGCATTGAATATTCCTTCGGCCGATACAATTTTATTTATATAATCATATGTCAGGCTAATTTCTTCAGGCTTACAACCAAGCTCTTTGGCGATTTTTGTTTGGGCCTTTTTCACTATTGCTATCGAATTTTGATTCATCGCCTCCAGCGCGATTTGGTTATAAGCAATAATTCTAGCAAGCGAGATTTGACCAGGAACGTCTCTTACGTCCATATTTGATAATTTTTCAATGTCGGTAAATAACTCTTTGCCGATCTTTTTATATGAACGGTTTTTTTCTTCATATTTACGCCACTTTTTAAGTGATGGGACCCTATCACTTTGAATAATTAATGTTTCATTATGTTCTTCGTAACTAGCTTCATAAAAGAAGACCTCGCTGTTCTTTTTATCTTCAGTAATTGTTTTCAAGCACTTATAGGCATTTTTTTCACTGAGCTTAGTAAGTGAAGTTAAAAACAAGTTTTTACCTTTTTGTCCTAGTTTAATGTTTTTCACGACTGCCAGTTTTAATGATTCTTCTGCTTTGGTATCGGGCATTACTGTAGATGATGCATAGCCAGGATAGCTGTATTCCTCTACTTCTAAATAGTCGTCATCTTCCATGAAAACCTCCGTTGCCATTTATTATAATAGTTTTTTTATAAAAGGCAATAATTATTGACTGGTGTCTTTTATACACATATACTTTAATTGAGGTACATATGGAAGTAGAAAACATAAATAATAATCAAGGTATGCAGGGCTTTGTTTCACTGTTTACAGTTGAAGAGGGAAAGAGCAAAGTTTTACTTATTAAAAAGGGTGATACTTGGTCATTAGCTGGAGGAGAAGTTCTTGCTAGTGAAACGACTGAGCAAGCAATAAAAAGAGAAGTTTTTGCCCAGACGGGGATTAGTGATTTCAAGCTGCAGTTTATCAATCTATTTGATAGGGTAGATAGAGAGCCAAAGCGCCGGATGTTTGCTTCTTCATTTATAGGGGTAATGGATGCCGAAAGAGTAAATTTACTAAAAGAGACACTTGGTCTTAGTAGTACCGTTTGGTTTGAACTTGGTAAACTACCTAAGGACTTTACTAGTGATCACGAAGAGATAATAAAAGATGCTATAGCTAAGTGGAAAGTAGAAGTGATGAAAAAAGATACTCTAAAAGTACTTTTTCCAAAGGGAGTAAGTCTTCCAGAGCTTCAAGATACTTATCAAAATGTAAGTGATGAAATTTATGATCGTAGAAACTTTCGCAAGAAAATGGTAGCCGAAGATATCCTGATTGATTCAGGATATTACCGCCTCTACAAAGGTAAGAAACCAGCGAAGATTTACTATATTAAATGAAATAAGCAAATTATTTCATTTTTATTTTGTCTATGATACAATTTGAATATGAAAAGCAAAATAGAAAGAAATATCAATTTGGACTTATTAAAAATAGTAGCTTGTGTAATGGTTATTACTATTCATGTGACCGCAACTAATTTAGTTAGTGGTTTTGCAGTAGGAACTTTAGCTTGGAGAATTAATTTATTTTTCAACGTCTTATCAAGAGCTGCAGTTCCACTTTTCATGATGGTTAGTGGTAAGCTAATTTTAGCAAAAAATGATGCCCCATCAGTCAAAGAATTATTTGATAAATACATTTTTAGAATATTTAAAATATATATCTTTTGGTCACTGTTTTATAGTCTAAGTAAAATCTTGATTATAGGCATAAATGCTCCGATTACCGAATCAGTAATTTTTGATAACATTCTTCCTCATTATCATTTGTGGTACTTAGCAGCCCTAATCGGAGTATATTTTGTTTTACCACTGCTATTTGCTATTAGAGATTATAGGGACGGGGAATATTTAAAGTATTTTGTCTATATCTTTGTTTTCTTTGGCATAATTAAGTTTAGCTTGATGCTTCTTCCGTACGGCATAAATGACTATGTCATGTTTATACCTAAATTTATAGATTTAATATCTTATCCTTTGGTAGAGTACTCTGGTTATTTTTTACTTGGGTATTACCTTGGTAATATCAAGTGGAAGATAAGTAAATTTAAGTTACTGCTTATATTTATCCTAACAATTCTAGTAGCCTTTAAAACGATCGATTACTTAAGTATAAAACAAGGATATCTTTATCATGAAGCGTTAGAGTATTTTACTGTTTTTACCTTTATCGAAGCAACTGTCTTATTTAAACTATTTCAAACACTAGATCAAAGAAAGTTAAAAGATTTTACTAAACAACTGATTGTCAATATATCTTCTTTAACCTTAGGAATATATATAATTCATGCTTTTGTTATCGAAGAAATAATCCCTAGATTAATTTTCATAAAAACAAATAATATGCTTATTTTTGTCCCAGTCATGGTCGCAATTGTTTTTACAAATTCAACCCTAATTACATTATTAATTAAAAATATTAAAATTATTAATAAATACATTAGTTAAAGATGGAAAAAC
>CAZVUK010000027.1:0-11664 GCA_964630225.1 uncultured Muribaculaceae bacterium | reverse complement strand
TAATAATAACTTATCAAGAGATAGGGGGTAACAACTTCTATCTAACTGGTACCATGTTATTAGCTAGAAACGATGTTTCTAGTTTTATTTTAGAGGTCTTATGGAAAAATATGAAGAGATTGAAAGATCAATAATTAAAAAGTATCGTAAAAGCATTTGGTCGCGATTTGTAAGAGCAGTCAAAAATTATCAACTAATAAGCGAAGGGGATAAACTGATGGTCTGCATTTCGGGGGGCAAAGATTCTTTTTTGCTGGCCAAATGTATTCAAGAGCTTCTTCGTCATAGCAAAGTTAAATTTGAAGTCAAGTATGTTGTTATGGACCCAGGATATAAAAAAGCTAATAGAAACTTGATTATCGAAAACGCTAAAACGATGAACTTAGAGATTGAAATATTTGAAAGCGATATCTTTGAAATAGTTGAAAATATCGAGAAAAGTCCCTGTTATTTATGTGCCCGAATGAGAAGGGGCTTTCTTTATAACAAAGCTAAAGAACTTGGCTGTAATAAAATAGTCTTAGGCCATCACTTTGACGATGTGATAGAAACGACGCTTTTAAGTATGTTTTATGGCTCTGAAATAAAAACGATGATGCCAAAACTTCACAGTCAAAATTTTCCAGGTATAGAATTAATTAGACCGATGTACCTTATCAAAGAAGAAGATATTATCTCTTGGACTAGATATAATGAATTATTTTTCTTAAACTGCGCGTGTCGCTTTACTGAAGAAGTAACCAGTGGTGATTTAGAAAGTAAAAGATCAGAAATAAAAGAATTTATTAAAAACTATAAAAAAATTAACCCCAATATTGATTACAATATATTTAAAAGTTTAGAAAACGTCAATTTAGAAGCAGTTCTAGCCTATAAAAAAGATGGCAATAAAAGTAGTTTTCTAGATGATTACGATAAGTAGAAAGAGATATTCTTTTTTTATTTTTATTTCATGTTTAAAAGAGCTGTTTTTACAAAATTAGACAAAATACATTGTCAAATTTCAATAATTTATATTAACTATGTTATAATTATTAAGAGGATAGGATGAAAAGAAGACGTGTTAGGAAGAAAAAGAAAATACTTATACCTTTATTAATACTTACTTTGGTATTATCTATTTTAATGTCGGTATCTTATGCTATTTTATCTAAAAAACTAAATGTTGGGGGCAACATAAATTTAAGTAAAAAATTAAGTCCAAGTGAATACATAATAAGTGTTCTAGGGACTCCGTCAAACGGTAATAAGTTAGGTTTTAGAATTGACTCAGCAAGCAACGAAATGTTTTTTAACGGATCAAGTCCTCAAAATTACTTTAAAATAGGAAATCAGTCGACTCTTTGGCGAATAATTAGTATAAATAATAATGAAATAAGAATAATTCGTGAAGCAGATACGAGTTTAAGTTCCAGCTGGACGACCAATGATAGTTCTTGGGAAAATTCTAATATTTTAGCTGCGCTTAAAAACTATTACAATCAAAACTTACTTTCATACAATAGTTTAATCGTTCAAAACCCTAGCTTTGAAATAGGTGAGGCTCGTACTAATAAGGCCCAAAACTATACTTCATCTTATAACTATACAGCAAGTTCGGTAGGAACGGTCGGAGCGTAAGAAGTAAGTCGCAGTGATCAAGGTGGTAGCTGGATGACGGCTTCTACTCCGTTTTGGACCAGTACTAGTATCCGTAGTACTGTCAATGCATTCAGATTTAATAGTGATGGTAAATTCCTTTCCAGTTTAAAAATAAGAAGTTTTATGGTAAGACCGGTTATCGCCCTTTATCACAAGGGATCATTAAGTGGTACAGGTACGATGTCTAATCCATTTAAATTTTAAGGAGTATTATGAAAAAAACGATAGTTTTTCTGGCCAATGGTTTTGGAATAGAAAGTAAAACGACAACATATAATATCGGAGATATAACTCCCAATATAGTCAAATTTAACAATGACTATCTTTCGACAACACTTTTATCAAGCGGTAAAGAAGTCTGTTTTTCTTCTTCGGTATCAGCAGATTTTCAAACAGGATATAGAGCTTTTTCGACAGGTGGTAAAATAATAACACCAGAAAAACTACTCGATAACGCGATTGAAAGCAAAACGTTTAGCAATGAATCAATTAATGAAAGCATAGCTTTTGCTGTAAATAACAAGTCTAAAATACATATCTTTTTTACGGTAGGTAACAAGATTTCTTACACCTCACTGGATCATTTAAAAGAATACATTCTAGCGGCAAATAGAGCCGAAGTAAAAGAGATATGTGTGCATCTAATTTTGGGGATAAACTCTGATGCTAACATTCGTTATGCTAAAGATACCATCAAAGTTATGAATAGAATTTTAGAGCCATGTAAAAACTGGTCAATTACATCGGGAATAGGTATTAAAAACCTAGATGATAATGCCAGTGTCGAAGCTATGGCTAAATATTACCGTATCAATACGACAACGGTCGCTGAGGTTTGGCCAGATCCAGTTGAACTCTTAGATACGCGCTATAAAAGTGAAATAAGAGAAGAAGATATGCAACCCTTTCTTACGACTAGGCGTCTGGTCTATGAAGATAACGACAGTTTGTTTATCTTTAACTACGAGCAACTGGCAATCGAAAAATATCTTAGTATGCTAACATACCCTGATCAAGTTTTCTCTTATGGTTTCCTCCCTAAGAACATTCGAATAGCCTCGATGTTTCCCATCAAATCAAACACGAAACTTCCGTATGCTTATCAGTATTCATTGCCTGATCAATATTTTACACAGCAACTAACTAACTATGATAAAAAAATCACATTTATCGGGGAGGATAAACGAATTCCTTATATTAGTGACATTCTAAACGGTTATCGTGAAAAAAGTCCGGTCATCGAGTTTAAAACCTTGACAAAAACAAACGATATTTTTGTCGAAACAACAACGAGTTTATTAAATGAAATTGAAACAGGACAAAACGAACTGGTCTTTGCTGACTATAACGCCCTAGATGGCTATCGAAAAAATGAAATAGAGACAATAGTTGAAAACTTCAAAAAAATGGATAACGCTCTAGCTACGATTATTACTAAGTGTCAGGAAAAAGAATACAGTTTAATATTCACATCACTTTATGGAATCAAAGAAGAAGTACAAATAGATCATATTAAATATATATTAAACTTCTCAGAGAAAACCCCATTTATTATGATGGATAAAGTAAAAAGTCGAAACACCGCCTTTATTGCGGGTACAACGATTAATGATTTAGCATCGACTATCTTTAACCACGTCGATATAAAGGGCTTTAGGTCATTTATCGTCCCACGAAAAAAAGGTGGTAAATCTAAAACCAATTTGATATATTTAATCTTAATAGTGTTAATAATTGCGATGCTTTTGTTTACTTTCATTAAGTAAGGAGAAAATATGAATAACGATAATTCAAAAATGTTCTATATCAGTCTAATTATGATGATAGTCTTTGTCTTCTTCGGAAGTTTCCTAATTCTTTCTCCAGAGTCGACGATATCACTTATCTCTAAGACTTTGGCTGCTTTGATATTCTTAATATCCCTAAGTGGCTTTATACGATACTTTATGAGATTAGATAAGAGTCAAAAGTTTGATTACAACCTAGCATATGCTATTATTACTCTTATTTTTGCTGTTATCCTCTTTCTAAAAGATGATGCCATAGGTATATTAATACCACCAGTTTTGGGAATCTTTATGCTAAGTAATACTTCACTTAAAATAAATGAGATGGCAAGACTAAAAAAAGAGAAAAACAATCTTTATAAAGTCGTAGCAATTATGATGTTAATCGAATATTTGAGTAGTTTTATGGTTATTTTCAATGTCTTTGGACAGGTTCTAACAATCAATCAAATAGTTGGTATATTTGTTATCTTCTACTTCGTTCTTGATTTTGTCTTAGTATACTTACTTAAAGTTATATATGAAGGAAATAGATCACTTAAAGTGATTGAAGAGGTGAATAAATAATGGAAACGATGACGCTGGTTTTATATTTTTTATTGACAGCTTTATTAATTATCTTAATAGGAGTAGGAATCAAACTTTTCTCTACTATCGATAAGTTAAACAAAACAATCGATGATCTTCAAGCAAAGCTCGATGCTATCGATCCAAGTTTTAGATTAGTTAACAATGTCACAAATGCCCTTAATTCATTTCATGAGAGTGCATCATATGGCTTTTTAAAAATAGCATCAAAGTTGTTTAATAGATAAAAATATTTAAAAACTACTCAGCTAGTTTTATGTCTATCAAGAGATAGACAAGGAGAATTAAATGAACAATATAATTATTGATAATGACATGCTCATTTTGATTTTAGTTATTTTAGGAGTAATGGTAACAATATCTTTATTATTAACAGCTCTTATCTTTAAAAAAGCTGGAGCGCCTGTATGGGCTATTTTTGTACCAGTTTATAATATGTATATACTTATGAAGATAGTTGGTACACCGTTTTTAGTATTTATTGTATACGCCATTTTTCAAGCAATTCCGCTTGCGGGCTTGAAAAATATTCAGAGCTTTGCTACTTTTCTTTTTGTATATTCTTTTGCAGTTAAACTGGCGGTAAGCTTTGGTCATGAAATTAAAACGGGCATCATTGCTGCTATTTTTTTCCCTCTATCGGTTCCATTCATAGTATTACGTGGAACATATTTAGGTAATTATGTTGGAGAAACCAGAAATGAAGAGAAAATATATGAAGGTGATGAACTAAAAGTTTTTGGTCCACCTCCAGCTCCGGCAATGTCCGAGGCTCCTAAGCTTTCATCAGCTGTTAATTTAGCGACGACCGAGAGTGAAAATACTGAAACTTTTTGTCCACAATGTGGAAACAAAGTAACCAAGGACTTTCGTATGTGCATGCGCTGTGGCTACCAAAGACCTCTGTAAAGCTATTGTCAAGAACTGTAAAGTTCTTTTTTATTTGACATAAAAGTTTGCTATACTAATGATAAGAAGGGGTAGGACATATGCGGAAGATAGAACTACTTATTGAAAAAAAAGAATATCTCCAGATACTAGACTGGTTGTTGACTAAGAATCCCCATGATATTGCAATGCATTTGGAATATCTCGATTTACCGGACATGCTTAAAATTTTCCGGCTCTTTCCTAAAGATGTAGCAGCCGAAGTCTTCTCGGAGTTTTCAGTATATTATCAAAAAAAATTAATTGACAAGTTCAACGAGCAAGAGATAAATGAAATCGTTACACTAATGTATTCAGATGACTTTAAGTCACTGCTCGAGGAAATGCCCTCAAATATGGTTACGAAGATACTGGCTGATTGCGAGCCCGGGATGCGCAGCAAAGTAAATGAATTATTAAGATATCCATCCCAGTCAGCTGGTTCGATTATGGGTATCGAGTTTATCGAACTAGATAGAGGTTTTACCGTTCGCCGTGCACTTGATAAAATTCGCCGAGTGGCCGCTGATAAAGAGACGATCGATAATAGTTATGTTATCGATGAACAAAGACGCTTAATCGGGGTTGTTTCAATAAAGCAACTCGTCATCGCTGATCCTGATAGCTTAATCGAAGAGGTTATGAATGAGAAAGTAATCAGCGTAATGACCTTAGATGACCAGGAAAAGGTTGCTAAAACCATTCAAAAATATGACTTTACCGCTATGCCGGTGGTCGATAAAGAAAATAGACTAGTCGGAATAGTTACAGTCGATGATCTGGTTGATATTATCGAAGCTGAAGCGACCGAAGATATTCACAAGATGGCTGCCGTTATGCCATCAGATATGCCATACATCGAACAAAATGCTTGGCAAATATTTAAAAAGAGAATCCCATGGTTATTAATTTTAATGATTACAGCCATATTTACGGGTTTAATTATCGAAAACTTTGAAACAGAACTATTAAAATGTGTAGCTCTTACGGCTTTTCTACCGATGTTGATGAATACTGGTGGAAATGCCGGAAATCAGTCATCAGTTACGATTATCAGATCGATTTCCCTTAACGAAATTAAAAAGGGTGATTTAAAGAAAGTATTAGCTAAGGAATTTATTGTCGGTGTAATGAGTGGTGTTGTACTATTTAGCGCCGCTATGATAAGACTTATGTTACTTGATTCAACAGAGTTAAATATAGCTCTAGTTGTCTCGATTACTTTGTTCATAGTTGTGGTCGTTGCTAAATTAATCGGAGCCACTTTGCCAATAGCTGCTAAGAAGCTTGGTGCTGACCCTGCCGTTATGGCTAGTCCTTTTATTACAACCATTGTCGATGCACTAGCTCTTCTAATATATTTTAAAATAGCTATACAGCTCTTGGGGCTCTAATGGATAATATAGCAATAATTTATCTGACGATAATAAACATAATTGGTCTAATCGTAATCTTAGTTGATAGAATTTTTATAAAAAGAGAAAGATTCAAACTAGATGACCATCTGATTTATCTTTTAGCCTCCTTGGGAGCAGCCCCAGGAATGTACCTTGTGATAAATTTTACTAAACATAAGAAAAAAGATATAAAGTTCATCAAAAATTTTTACATAATATTTATTATATGGTTAATACTTACAGTATTATTACTACTGTGAAAGGAGGAAATATGAAATACGAAGAAAGGTACGAAAGGGTAAAGAAATTTTTAAAGGAGTATCCAAATGCCAATATCCAGATTGATATTCCTGTCAAATCAAGTGATGAGCGCATAGTAACGCTCTCAAGTGGTGATCAAAAAGAAGAAGTAATATTTAGTAAAAAAGGCTTTGACAACAACTATTTATTTGAAATACTAAAAACTTTCGGTACTAACAATGGCTACATCACAAATAAGACCATGGTTAATAAAGATAAGTATTTTATCGAGCTTAAAGCGGGAGACGATTCATCTATCTACTTAAATAACTTCAGTGAAGGCTTAATTAATAAGATAAGATTTTATGTCAATAATCAAAATCGTATCATTAGTGGAAGACTAGCCAAAGCATATCGTGAAAGCGCTTTCATTTCAGTAAGTGTTCTCTTTGTTATAAGCTTACTTTCTATCGTCCTAGTTTCCATGTTGGTCCTGGCATTATAAAATGAAGAACGATAAAAAGTCTCAGAATGTAGACAAATTACAAAAGCTACATAAGTTTATGCTGGTCTTTGATATCTTCCTTATCGTTATAGCTCTCTTAACTTTGAATAAAACTGTTCACGTATACATATTGATAGCCTTATTTATAGTTTTCATCATAATAAAGAGATATATAGATAAACTGGAGAAAGAGACTCTAGTTGCCATAAAAAAAGAAGCAAAGCCTAGCCCAAAAAAGAAAAAGAAATAACTGTTTGACAGTTATTTTTCTTTGCCATAATTTCCCATAATTATTAACTAATTTATCGGTATTTTTATCATATACTTGAATCATAGAAAGGAAGTGATATATGCAGCTTTTAGTATATACAATTACTATGGGTGATGACCAATAAATAATCAAATACAAATATCCTTAAATATATTCCTATTAACTTATATTATAAAAAAGAGGGAGGGATGTTAAACTAGAGAAATAATATAAAAAGTGTTATTATATATTCGGGTGATGATATGTATAAAATATGTTTAGTCGAAGATGAAATGGATTTGTCTAACCTAATAAAATCATATTTAGAAAAAGAAAATTATGAAGTTATTCAAGTAACGAGTGGAAGTAAAGCTATAGATGAATTAGATAAAAATAATATAGATTTATGGATACTAGATATAATGCTCGATGACGATGTGAGTGGTTATGATGTAATTAAAGTCATAAGAGAAAAAAACAACAATGTACCTGTAATCTTTACATCGGCAAGAGATAAAGATATAGATAAAATAATAGGTTTAGAACTGGGTAGTGATGACTATCTAGCAAAGCCATACTCGACCAAGGAGCTAGTGCTCCGCGTTAACAGAATCATCGAACGAGTATACAAGTCCAAAGAAGAAAAAATAATTGCATACTCGTCATATCAGATCTATCCTGAAAAAAGGATGGTTAAAGACGAGGAAAGAGAGATAAAGCTAACGACTCTTGAACTGGATCTTCTTTTAATATTTCTCGCTAATATAGGGAAAACTTATAGTCGCGATGAATTATTAGATCTAGTATGGGGAGCAAATTACTACGGAAGTGATAGGGCGACCGATGATTTGATTCGTAGACTTAGAAAGAAAATGCCTAAGCTAAATATTAATACCGTATATGGGTATGGGTATCGCTTGTCATGATTAAAACTAGTAATCGTTTAGCTGAGCAGTTAATTACGCTCATCGTTATCGCTTTTGCCGTTATTCTAGTAGTCATTGGTATAGTTGTACCGAGATTCACGTCTCCAATATATGATGAAACCATATATCATAATCTAGAACAATCACTGCGGGTTGCTCACTACGACATCGAAGAAAATAAAATCGTCAGTGAAATAGCTTACGTATACATAATAAAAGAAAAAATATATCAAAGTGATAATCTAGCCCAAGTCATCGATATCAGTAAACTACCTGATATCATCGAAAAGATAGTAGATGAGTATGGAAAGTTCAATCTAGGAGGTGACAGTTACTACTACTTTACGATCAAAGATAAAGATATGTTTAGAATAGCAATTACAAACGATCGATACATAAACCAAACCAAAAAAGAAATCTTCTTAACTACAATTCCTATTATATTAATAACTTATTCAGTTGTATCGCTAGTTATCTTTGCCTGGTCTAACCGCTTAGTAAAGTCGATAGAGACACTAAAATTAAAGGTCGACAGGATAGATGATAACAACTATGATCATAGTCTAAAAATAAAAGATGACAATGAGATTAGATCGCTTGAAAATGCTATTGAAGATATGCGCATGTCACTAAAAAACCAAGAGGAGCTGCGCAATCAGATGTACCAAAATATATCGCATGACTTTAAAACACCTCTAGCTGTAATAAAATCCTATGTCGAAGCAGTAGAGGATGGGGTAGAAAGTAAAGAAACAGCCTATAAAGTAATACTAGAACAAACAAAAAAACTAGATAGCAAAGTAAAATCGTTACTCTATCTAAATAAACTAGATTATTTAAAAGGTAATGAAAAAATAATCACTAAAATAAAGATAAAAAATGTTATAGATCAATCCGTAGAAAAATTTAAATACGAAAGAAAAGATGTCAAGTTTATCGTAAATGTCGATAAGAATGCCGAAGTTATCGGTACTGTCGATATTTGGGAAACAGTTATAGATAACATCTTAAATAACTTCCTGCGTTATGCAGATAAAGAAATTAGAATTACAGCTAAGAGTAACAGAATAAGCCTTTATAACGATGGTCCTAATATAGATTTAAACTTCATAGAAAGTATGTTTGTTCCCTTTAGAAAGGGATTGAAGGGAGAATTCGGACTGGGACTTTCAATCGTTAAAAAAACTCTTAATTTGATTGGATTTGATGTATCGGTGAAGAATCATCCTAAGAAAGGATTGACGTTTATCATCGCGAAAGAAAAGTAGATACGGACGGTATCTACTTTTTAATTTTTTGAAATTTTTCTTTAAATTTGAGATTTTGTTTTTTATGTAGTTGGGACAGTTCTACAATCAGATATTCAGAAAAAAGAAGTTTATGACCTTCTTCGTAACGATTAGTTTCATAAGTCCCATATGCAAAGTGATAATCATAGTGAAGATCTAATTCATCTTTGGCTTCTTCGAACAAGATATTTACATGATCTATTGCTATAGTATCGCGATAAATTGTTAAGACAAAGCTATCGTTAAAGACATAAGGATTGGTCTTAACAAGAGTAAAAGAGTCCTCTAAGCCTTCTTTATCATAATCAATCAGTACCTTAATATCATTGGCCTCTTCATAAGCTTTAACATATTCAAAAAGCTTATTAGATAGAGCTTTAGTTATGCTGTGAGACTTTCCCATAAGTTCCCTAGATGAAGTCATATCCCACACCAAAGCTTGGTAGGAACCTCTACCTTGTCGCTCAAGTATCATATCTCTAAATTCAAAAGATCCCATATCTTCTCCTAATTAAATTATATCATATATGCTTTTCATATAAGCAATAAAAATAAAACCCGAACATACAGTTCGAGCTATTATCATTTTGGTACGAACATATAGGTAGTTCGAAACCTAAAGGCTAAGTTAGATAAATAACTTAACTCTATAAACATAATACCATATTTATTTAAAATATTCCAAACAATTTTGCTATCCCGTTAATTATAAATGTTGATATTACCATAGTAGTACAAATTGAAAATAAGCAAAAACTCAATTTAAGAAATATATTTTTCTTTTGTTGGATAGTGTCAATTATATAAAATATACTTACTAAGAACAGTAAAATATTATCAACCCATAATATAATACTAAATGGTGTACTAACTACAAAATCATTAAGTTTCGTAGTATCATAAGTCATATTATAGATTATATTTGTATATTCTAATGCACTTATTATTAAACTAACAAAAGTTAATATTATTAATAAAATTTCAATCCACTTTCCAAAATTTTTAATTTCTTTCTTCATCGTATCTCCTCCTATTATTAATAATATCATAAAATAAATAAAAGAAACAATTTCATATCGAAATTGTTTCTTTTACATAATTGATGGAAACCCCAGGCGAGATGGTTGATACTCTCATATATAATCCACATAATCTTTTTTCATTATCCATTTAATCACATTCCTTTCTATGAAAAAAAGGGAGTCAAAGACACTAGATATTTCTAATACCTTTAACTCCCTTATGAGTAATATATAATTTTAATTCATTTACTTTATGTATAATCATTGCTGTACCTCCTTTATAATAAAAGACGGATACAGCTTGTCATTTATTGGTTATTTATTATATATTTATTTTTTTAGAAGTCAAGTATATTAGATTGTTTTAATATAGTTTTCTAGTTCTGATATTTTTATCTTATTAGATAGATTATTAATAAAAATATCATTTGAATAATTAAAGAATAGAAAATTAATATTTTTAATTGTTATACTATGTGGTTCTATATATATTAAATTTGTCTTATCAATTTTTCTAATGCAACCATTTTTAAATATAGGTTTTATATTAGTAAATTCACATATAAATTCTATTTTCTTTCTTAAAGATTCTTCAATTTCTAATTCTTGTTTAATAATATTAACCATTTTAACCATCCTTTCCGTTTGGATGATTTTTTGTAAACACAAAAAAACTAATCCATTTCTGAATTAGTTATTTATCTAAAACTCGAAAAGTTCGAGCAGATTTCCTTTTGGTAGCGACGGAGGGGATCGAACCCCCGACCTTCCGGGTATGAACCGGACGCTCTAGCCAGCTGAGCTACATCGCCAAAAGTAACAAGTTAATTATATCAAAGAATGTTTATAAAAACAATTATTTTTTATCAAAATACTATTAATGAATTATCTGTACTTTTTATAATCGAAATTACTCCGATGAAATTATTATCTAATGGTAATAGCCTTTAAAACAAGCATTATTAGTTGTCAAACAATTGATTATTAAAAGAGCTTATGGTATTATACATAAAGAAATGCCGAATTAGTTAAGTGGTATAACGGAGCCATGGTAAGGCTCAATCGAAAGTTCGATTCTCTCATTCGGCACCA
>CAZVUK010000026.1:0-12305 GCA_964630225.1 uncultured Muribaculaceae bacterium | reverse complement strand
ATTTGTTTAACTAGATATGGAAATGTTATGGGATCTAGAGGTTCAGTTATTCCGCTATTCTTTAAATTGATAAAAGAAGGAAAACCACTAACAGTTACTGATCCAAACATGACAAGATATATGATGACACTTGAAGATGCTGTCGATTTAGTAATGTATGCTTTTAAAAATGGAAAACAAGGTGACTTGTTTGTTCAAAAAGCACCAGGAGCAACAATTGCAACACTTGCTGAATCAATCAAGCAATTTAAAAAATCGAAGGTTGATATTAAAGTAATTGGTACTAGACATGGGGAGAAAGATCATGAAGTACTTGTAACTAGAGAAGAAATGAGTAAAGCTGAAGATTTAGGGGATTACTATCGTCTTCCAATGGATAGTAGGGGCTTGAACTATGATAATTTCTATAAGAATGGAACAGGGATAATAAAAGAATTTGTTTCATATACATCTAATAATACAGTGCAATTAGATGTTGACGATATGATCAAACTTTTAGAAAAAATGGGGGAAATTGAAGAATGAGAGTATTAGTATTAGGTTCTAACGGTATGCTTGGGCATATCACACATGACTATTTTAGTGAAAAAGGACATGAAGTTTATGGGACAACGCAGAATAAAGAAAGTGATTTGTACTTCGATGCTTTTAATAACATGGAAGGACTTGAACAATTACTAAATAATGTTAAACCTCAATTAGTAATTAATTGTATTGGTATTTTAAATCAAGCTGCTGAAACAAATAAAGTGTTAGCGGTAAAGCTAAATAGTCTTTTACCACACTATATTGATTCATTATCAGAAAAGTACGATTATAAATTTATACATGTAAGTACTGATTGTGTTTACAGTGGTAAAAAAGGTCAATATACAAGTGATGATTTACCAGATGCAGAATCTTTCTATGGAAGAAGTAAAGCTTTGGGTGAAATTAATAATGATAGGAACCTAACGCTAAGAACATCTATTGTCGGACCAGATATCAAAGAAAATGGTATTGGACTTTTCAATTGGTTCATGAAGCAAGAGGGAAGTATTAATGGTTATTCTAAGGTTGTTTGGTCAGGTGTTACAACGTTACAGCTTGCTAAGTTGTTTGAGTATTCATACGAAAACAATTTAACAGGTTTAGAGATTGCTGTTAACAATCAGACAATTACCAAGTATGAATTGCTTAAACTGTTTAACAGTAACATGGATAAGGGATTAGAAATAAATCCAGTAGATACAGTAGTTGAAAATAAAAGTATGATCAATAAAGATAATCGTTTTGAAGATCAAATTCCAAGTTATGAGAAGATGGTCGAAGAAATGAGAGATTGGATATATGATCATCCTGATAAATACGATAGATATACTAAGAAAATAACGAGGTAATTATATGAAAGTTATGACGATTGTTGGTACGAGACCAGAAATAATAAAAGTAGCCGAAGTAATAAAAGAACTAGATAAGCACGTTGAGCACGTACTAGTTCATACAGGTCAAAATTATGATTATGAACTTAATGAAATATTTTTTGAAGATTTAGGACTTCGTAAACCTGATGTTTTCTTGGAAGCTGCTGGTGAAACAGCAGTTGAGACAATTGCCAATGTAATTTCAAAATCTGATGAAATAATCAGAAAAGAAAAGCCGGATGCAATTTTGCTGTATGGAGATACAAACTCTTGTTTATCAGCTATTTCTGCAAAGAGAAACAAAGTTCCAGTATTTCATATGGAAGCAGGAAATCGTTGTTTTGACCAACGTGTACCTGAAGAAATTAATAGAAAAATAATCGATCATTTAAGTGATATAAATATGACTATTACCGAGCATGCAAGAAGATATCTAATGCAAGAAGGTATTAAAGCAGAAACAATTATTAAAATTGGTTCTAGCATGAAAGAAGTTCTTGAAAAAGCTAAAGATAAAATTGAAAAAAGTGATATTTTAGAAAAGTTAGAATTAGAAAAAAACAAATATTTTGTTTTAAGTTGTCACAGAGAAGAAAATGTAGATAATCCAAAAAACTTTAATCTATTAATGGAAGCTATTAATGATGTCGCAGAAAAATATAAAATGCCAATTATTTTTAGTGCTCATCCTAGAACGAGAAAAAAGATTGAAGAGAAAAATATTAAATTTAATAATTTAGTTAAATATATGAAACCACTAGGTTTTAACGATTACAATAAATTACAGAAAAATGCTTTTTGTGTAATTTCAGATAGCGGAACAATAACTGAAGAATCTTCATTATTGGGATTTCCTGCTGTTACAATTAGACAAGCACATGAACGTCCGGAAGGAATGGATGAAGGTACACTTATAATGAGTGGTGTTTCATCAGAAGACATAATTCTTTCAATCGATTGCGTAACAAAACAAAATACTAAAATGAAAGTAGTCGAAGACTATGATGCTGATAACGTATCTAAAAAAGTTGTCAGAATTATTTTAAGTTATGTTGGTTATGTAAATAGAACAGTTTGGAGAAAAGATGTCTAATTTACCTAAAGTTAGCATAATAATTCCAGTTTGCAATGGTGAGAACTACTTAGCCGAAGCAATAGAGTCGGCTTTAGCTCAAAGTTATGATAATCTTGAAGTTATTGTAATCAATGATGGTTCTAAAGATAATACTGAAAAAATTGCCTTATCTTATGGTAAAAAAATAAAGTATTTTCACAAAAGCAACGGTGGAGTTTCATCAGCCTTAAACTTAGGTATAGAAAAAATGACTGGTGATTATTTTTCGTGGTTATCTCATGATGATTTGTATTATGAAAACAAAATTTCAGAATCAATTGATTATATTTTGAAAAATGATTTAAAAGAAACTATACTATTTAGTGATTTTGAACTAGTTAATATGGAAGGAAAACATATTAGGTTTCAAAGATTTAATAGCAAAGAAATAAAGTCATTTCCTATCTTTTCGATTCTTAAGACATATATAAATGGAATAACTTTACTAATACCTAAAGAAGTATTTAAAAAAGCGGGTAATTTTGATGAAAAACTCAAGTATACACAAGATTATGATATGTGGTGGAGAGCATACCAAAGTGGGTTTAACTTTGAACATATTGGTAAGATTTTGACTAAAACAAGAATTCACGAGAATCAAGATACTAATAAATTCAATGAGCAAGTAGCTCGTGATGGTAATGCATTTTGGCTAAAGGTATTAAAAACAATTACGGCCAAAGAACAAAGACTATTATCAGGATCTGAACTTAGATATTATAAAGAAATTGATAAAGTATTTCGTGATTCAGTCTATAATGAAGTGAAAAAATATATTAAAGAAAGAATTAAAGAAAACAAACAAAATTCAAATCTAGCAATTGATAAATATGCATTTATTAGATTACCTTGGTTGTTTGTTAGAGATATAAAATATAAGGGTCTTAGAAGCGCTTTAGGAAGCGTATATCGCCAGGATTTGTGGAGGAATAGATGAGCAAAAAATTTGAACCGTTAGTTTCAATAGTAATACCAGTTTATAAAGGAGATCCTTTCCTGAGAGATTCTATTCAATCAGCGCTTGATCAAACATATAAGAATATTGAAGTTATTGTTGTCAATGATGGATCACCTGATGAAGGTAAGACTGCTGCAATAGCTAAAAGTTTTGGTAAGAAAATAAGATATTTTGAAAAAGAAAACGGGGGAGTAGCAACTGCTCTGAACTATGGAATAGAAAAAATGAAAGGTGAATACTTTTCATGGCTTTCTCATGATGATTTATACTTTGATAATAAAATTGAAGAACAAGTTAAATTTTTAGAAGGTATCAAAGATAAAGAAACTGTTATCTTTAATGATGTAATGTATATAGATGAAAATGGTGATAAAGTAAGTTCTACTAATTATGGTAGTACTTTTAGTAAAAAGCAGCTTTCAAGTGGAATTTTTGGAGTTATTAATACTACATTGAATGGTTGTGCAATGCTAATTCATAGAAAATGTTTCGATAAAGTTGGAATGTTTGATACTGATTATCCAATGGCTAATGATTATTTGATGTGGTTAAGTTTAAGCAGAGTTTATGAGTTTCATTACTTGCCACAAATATTAACAAAATATAGATTTCATCCTAATCAAACAACAAATACAAGTAAGAAGTTTCTTGAAGACTCTGATAATTTTTGGTCACTATTTATCAAGTCATTAACTGATAAAGATATCAAAAGTTTTGATGGTGATGCCAAGAGTGTTTTCTGTCAAATAGCTAGAACAATGAAAATTGCAAAACATCCTAAATCTGAAGCATTAGCATTAGAACGCTTAAATCAAAGTGAAGCAAAACCACTAGTTACAGTTATTATGCCTAGTTATAATAGCATTAAATATATTGATGAGGCTATTCAAAGTATTCTTGATCAATCATTTTGTTCTTTCGAATTATTAATTGTTGATGATAAGTCTACCGATGGTAGTTATGAAGTGGCAAAAGCTTATGCTGATAAAGATTATCGCGTGAAGGTAGTAAGCAATAAAAATAATAAAGGTATTGCTGGAGCTATGAATACAGGTCTAGAAATGGCTGATACAAAGTATGTTACAAGAATGGATAGCGATGACATATCTTTACTTCACAGACTTTCTTCACAGTTTGCTTTTCTTGAAGACAATCCTAATTACGGAGCTTGCTCAGTAAATATTTTGGGACAAAAAGGAAAACAAATAATTGATACAATATTACTAGATGTAGATGGTACACCTGATGAATGGAAGTTCTTATTTATAAACGGTGTAGCTAATGCATCGATGATGTATAGAAATGAAATTATAAAGAAAAATAAGCTTAGATTTAACGATTATAAAACAGCCGAAGATTATGATTTTATTTTAAGATTCATGCAAACTAGTCGTATTAAACAGCTTTCAGAGGCACTATATATTTATAGAATTCATCATGAAAGTATTTTTCAAAAAAACATTAAAGAAACTATATCGGTTTCAAAGAAGTTATATGATGATTTCTTTAAATCAATGAAGGGTGATATCAAGATAGAAAGCGAAGTTAAAATACTATCAGATTTTTACCAATTAGATGGTGTTTTCCCTAAATATATAGATTACTTAGAATGTGCCGAAGATCTTAAAAAAATCTTGCCAGCATTTTCAAAGAAATGGGAATATACCCAAGAGGAAGAAAAGTTGGCAATTAAATATATCAATAAACAAATTGCTAAACACGCTGTCTGGCGATATTTAAAAGAAAACGAATTAAGATATGGTCCTTATCCAAAGTATAGAACTAGAATGCAACGCCTTAAAACGTCACTAAAAAAAGAAGGACCAGTTAAAACAGTCAAAAAGATTTTTAATAAAATAAAAAGTAAAGTTATGTAGGTTGTAGGAGGTTTTGGTAATGAATAAAAAAATAAAAATTTTAGAGGTAAATAATATTGATTTGCCAGGTCGAAGATTTAACGGTTATGACATTCAAAATTATGTAAATAAAAATACAGGTAGCTCAGCAAAACAAATTGTTGTGTTAAAATTGTCTAATGATAAAAAAGTCGTTAGGTTTTTTGATAGTGTATTAAATATTGCTCTTAGCAATAAGTTAGGTCTATTAGAAAAGGAAAGATTGTCGGTTCATTCTCAGCTATCATTGACGTCTCCGGCTTTAAAAGAAAACAAAGACTTTAAGTCTGCTGATCTTGTACATTATCATTTTATTCATAATACCAAACTATCTTTATATTCATTAATTGAACTTATGAATGAAAAACCAACTGTGATTTCAATTCATGATCCATGGACATTTACTGGAAGATGCGTTCATCCGGGAGAGTGTAATGGATGGAAAACAGGGTGCAAGAAATGCGATTATTTAGATACTGTTTTTCCAATGACTGAAGATAATTGTAAATATCTTTGGGATGTTAAGAAGGAAGTTTACCAAAACATTGATCCAGATATTATTGTTTCTACGCAATATATGTACGATTTACTTAAAGCTAGTCCGTTAACTAAGCATTTTAATAATGTTCACATGCTTCCACTTGGTTTAGACTTAAATGATTTTTCAAATAGAATTGATAAAAAAGAAGCTAGAGAAAAATTATCAATAAATGAGAAAGATATTGTTTTATTTTTTAGAGCTCAGAAAGAATTTAAGGGAACCAACTATATCGTTGAGGCCCTTGATAAATTAAAACTTAAAAAGAAAGTCACGTTATTGACTTGTGATCAAATTGGTTTATTGGATTCAATTAAAGATCAATATAATGTTGTTGATCTTGGCATCATCAGTAATGATGAAATGATCAATGCATATAACGCATGTGATATTTTCTTAATGCCATCAATTGGAGAAAGTTTTGGGATGATGGCTGTCGAAGCTATGGCTTGTGAGAAACCAGTTATTGTCTTTGATAACACAGCATTACCATCAGTTACTTTTGCGCCAGAATGCGGAGTCTTAGTAGAAAATAAAAATTCTAAGAAACTTGGTGAGGCAATTAAATATTTAGTTGAAAATGAAAAAGAACGCATTAAGCGCGGGAAACTTGGTCGTAAGTTGGCCGAAAAAAACTATGATGAAAACATTCATCATCAAAAAATGATGGATATATATGAGAAAGCCTATAATCGTCAAAAAAATAATATTCAGCCAGAAATTTATTACGATATAGATTTTTCTGAAGTAAACGTTCAAAAAGTATTACCAAAACTTAAAGCTATAGCTGAGGAATTAATTCCAAATAAATTAACAGATATGACTATATTTGATAATATTGATAGTGATTTTATTCTAGATGAACAACCAATCGATTTTGCCGAGAAAAATGTTCAAAATTTATTTATGACTTTTAATGAAGAATTATATAGTTTGCTTGATAAAAGAGAGTCATATATCAAAAGAAAGATTTCGAGATTAAAATATTTTAAAGATTTGTTTTTACATGATCGTTCAACGTTTAAAGAAAGAGTCAGTAATCGTTTGAGAAAATATAAAATTATTCACTGGCCTTTAAAAATGAGTTACAAAGTATTGAGAAAAGCGAAAAACCTTATTTTAAGAGGAACTAGAACAAGACAAAATGTTAACTATTTGCTTAATCAAAATTATATATTAAGTAACCAGATAGATAACGATAGGGAAACATTACTTGAAAAGATAAATTTGCTTAATGACTCAGCTAATAATACTGAAGAATCAATAAAATATATAAATCAGAGTTTAGCAAATAACCAAAAGCAAATTTTTTATTATCATGGTGGTAGCGGTAATCATGGTTGTGAAGCTTTGATTAGAACAATTGTAGATATAAATAAGTTTAAAGCTGAAGAAAATTGTCTTTATTCATATAGACCAGAAGAAGACTATAAATTTAAGATAAATGACATTGTGAAATACATTAAATTATCACATTTAGACACAAAAGAAATAGATAATGATTATTTTTCTGATGGAGCTTTAGCTTTATCAATAGGTGGAGATAACTATTGTGGTTATCCTGATGGAACAAAAAGATTAGCTGAGTACAATAAAAAGTTTAATGATAGGGGAGTAATAACTGCGCTTGTAGGATGCAGTATTGAACCCGACATATTAGAACATCAAGAAGTTCTAGATGATTTGAATAGATTTTCTCTAATTACAGCTAGAGAGACAATAACTTATGAGGCGCTACTTAAAGCTGGAATCAATCGAAATACTCATTTAATTCCAGACAGTGCGTTTGTTTTAAAAAGTGAGGAATTACCTTTACCAAATGGATTTATAAAAGATAAAACCATTGGTTTAAATGTTAGTAATTTAGTGCAAACATATGATAATGAAGAAAATATTACTCTCGATAATTATCGTAATTTAATTGAATATTTGATTGATAGTTCTGATTATCAAGTCGCATTAATTCCACATGTTATTCAAAGTCACAATGATGATTTGGGAGCTCTTACAATACTTTATAACGAATATAAAGATACAAATAGAGTTATCTTAGTGCCTGAATATAATGCTAGTCAAATGAAAGGTTTTATTAGTCGCTGTAAAATATTTATTGGGGCAAGAACTCATTCAACAATTGCAGCATACTCATCTATGGTGCCGACACTTGTTCTAGGTTATTCAGTTAAATCTAGGGGTATTGCTAAAGATTTGTTTGGAAGTTATAAAAATTATGTATTACCAGTTCAATCTTTAAAGAACAAAGATGATTTGAAAAATGCTTTCTTATGGATAGAAAAAAATTACGAAAAAATAAAAAAACATCTAGAAGAAATAATGCCAGATTACATGAAAAGATGTTATGAACTTGAAAAAGCTATAAGTGATATTAAAATTAAAGCTAAGCCTTTAAAGGGTTTAGCTTCAAAAGGAAAGTGTTCTGGTTGTAGTGCTTGTGCTAATGTTTGTCCAACTAATTGTATCGAAATGGTTGCAGATAATGAAGGCTTTTTATATCCTGCAACTGACTATAATAAATGTATAAATTGTGAGCTTTGTCGCAATATTTGTCCAGCTAACAATGAGTATAAACCTAGTGCAGTGATACAAGCATACGCAGCTAAGAATAAAAATATAGATATCAGATTAAGTAGCTCTAGTGGTGGAATTTTTTCAGCTTTAGCAGAAAAAACTCTTTTAAATAAAGGAGTAGTCTATGGAGCAGCTTTTAATGAAGATAATGAAGTTTTTCATATTGAAATTAAAAATAAGAAAGACTTAGCAAAACTAAGAGGTAGTAAGTACGTACAAAGTAATATTGATCTTATATATAAAAGTATTAAGTCAAATTTAATAAATAAAGTTGAAGTACTTTTTTCTGGAACACCTTGTCAAATTCAAGGTTTATATGCATTTTTAGGAAGAGATTATTCTAATTTAATAACTGTCGAAGTAATCTGTCACGGTACACCAAGTCCAGCAGTATTTAAAAAATACAAAGAAGAATTAGAAAAAGTATTTAATTCTAAAATTACAAGTATTAATTTCAGAGCAAAAGAAAACGGTTGGAAAAAGTTTAATAATACTTATGTTTTTAAGAATGGTAAAACTTTGACTGAAGGTTTACATGAAAACATTTACATGGAAGGATTTTTAAAGAATCTATATTTGAGACCAAGTTGTCACAATTGTCCAGCTAATAATTATCGTAGTGGCAGTGATCTTGCTTTGGCAGATTTTTGGGGTATTGAAAATGTTGTAGATGGTTTTGATGATGACAAAGGTTCATCTCTAGTAATTATCAAATCCATAAAAGCTAAAAAATCAATTGAATCATTAAAAGAAGTATTTGACTTAGTTGAAGTCAATATAGAAAATGTTGTTCAATACAATTCTTGTATTGTTTCTTCAGTAGCACCACATAAAAGCAGAGAACAATTTTTTGCGAATTATCAAGATGCAAACATAAGTGATTTAATTCGTGATAATTTAGAGTAGGATCACTAATGAGTTATAAAGTAAGTATTCTAACCCCATGTTATAATAGCGAGAAATATATAGGCCGTTTTATTGACTCAATCTTAAAACAAAAACACAACGATATTGAACTTGTAATTATTAATGATGGATCAACTGATCAAACAGAGAACGTAATATTAAGTTACAACGAAGCAATTTTAAAAAGGGGATATAGTCTCAACTATCACCAAAAAGATAATGGTGGTATTGGAAGTGCAATTAATCTAGCTTTAAAGAAAATGACTGGTGATTATTTTTGTTGGTGTGATTCTGATAATTTTTATGACGAGAATTATGTCAGTGAAAAGATTAAAGTTTTTAAAAACAAAAGTAACTGTAACATTGTAAGATGTGATGGTTATTTTGTTTATGAAGATGATATTAATACGCCATATAGAAAGTTTTCCGATGGTAATAATGATTTGTATAAGAAGGATTTATTCTTAAATTCAATTAATGAAAAAGACTTTCATTTTGGTTGTGCAATGATAAAAACATCAGCCTTTGATAATGTAGTAAAAAATAGAGATATTTACGAATCAAGACAAGGTCAAAATTGGCAGATATTGTTACCAGTTTTTTATAAGTATAAATCTTACTATATTGATCAAGCTCTTTTTTACTTTGTCAATCGCCGAGACAGTATAAGTGGACAAACGGAACAGGGTGGTTTAAAAGCGGCAATTGACCAGGTAATAGAACACGAAAAAATACTTTTGGAAACATTAAAAAGAATGAAAATTCATGGAATTAAATATTATGAATATATTATAAAGATTAAATATATTAACATACGTATTTTTTGGTATAAGCTATATAATGATTTAATAAATAGCAAACGTGAAGAACAAGAGTTAATTAGAACTAAAAAGAATTTCAATTGGTTCAAGAAAGTGTTTTATAAAATATTATCATATCGTATAATTAAGTAAGAATAAATTGGAGAGAATATGAAGAAGATTAATTATGAATTTTTAACACTACAATTTTTAGCAATAGTTTTTGTTGTTGCTGGTCATTCGGGAGTGGACACACCATTTGCAGGAATATTTCCTGTGTATAGTTTCCATATGCCATTATTTGTTTTTATTTCTGGTTATTTTTGGAAAAATAATACCAAGGTTCGCGATTACTTATTAAAAATATTTAAGAAGTTTTTAATTCCTTTGTTAATATGGAACACAATATATACATTGATTGCTCAAGTACTAAGACATTTTGGCATTATAAGTTTTGGTTTAAATATTGGACTAGATTCAATGTTTTTAAATCCAATTACTAATAGAGCGCCAAGCTTAAACATTTCCGTTTGGTTTGTCTCTAATTTAATTTTGGTCAGTGTAACATACATATTACTAAAAAAACTTTTGGATAAATTAATAAAAAACGAATATATAATTACTGTAATAATTTTTATTGTTTCTTTGGTGGCTACCCAGTATTCAATGAGTAATAATTTAAATTTATATTACGATGTAATTTGTAGAATATTAATGCAATTATTTTATTTCCAAATTGGATATTTGTATAAAATTAAGTTAGAAGCTAAAGATAAATTAAATTCAATAAGTTATTTTTTAATTGTTTTGTTCATACAGTTTATCGTCTTGATAAGATATGACAAGATATATAGTGTTGTAGTTTCGATGAGTTTTCCATATAATTTTTCATTAGTAGCCTTTGTTGTTGCCCTAACAGGTATAGCATTTTGGTTAAGAGTAGCTAAGCTTATAACGCCCATTACTAAAGATAGTAAAGTAATTAATTATATTGGTCAAAATACTTGGACTGTTATGATGCATCATCAGTTTATAATTTTTGCTATAAATGCTATGGTTTACTTAATTACAATAATATTGTCATTAAATATTAAGTTTAGACCAGAAGAATTTTCATATAATCCTTGGTATATATATTTAACTGAGGCTAGAGGACCATACGGTATAGTTTATGTTATACTAGGAATTGGAGTTCCACTATTATTAAAATATTATTATGACAAATACAAAGAAAGTAGGTAAAAATGAAGTTAATCAGTTGGAATACAAATGGAATTAGAGCAGCTATAAATAAAGGTTTTTACGATTTTTTTAAAGAAGTAGATGCCGATATCTTTTGCATTCAAGAAACAAAGATGCAAGAAGGTCAAGTTGAAATAGATAGTCCTGGTTATTATCAGTACTGGGATTCTGCTATAAAAAAAGGTTATTCTGGAACTTTAGTTTTTACTAAAGAAAAACCAATTAGTTATCATAAAGGATTGGGATTGGATAATCACGATCTAGAGGGTAGAGTAGTAACGCTAGAGTTTGAAAAATTTTATTTAGTTAATGTTTATACACCAAACTCTAAAGATGGATTACTTAGATTAGATTACCGCGTAAATGAGTGGGATAAAGAATTTAGAGACTATGTAAATCGTCTAAAGGAAGAAAAGAGTGTCGTAATCTGTGGGGACTTGAATGTTGCTCACAATGAAATTGATCTTGCTAATCCTGCGACTAATCATTTCTCCGCAGGTTTCTCTGATGAGGAAAGAGAATCATTTACTAAACTGCTGGACACAGGCTTTATTGATACATTTAGATATTTATATCCAGATACAGTTAAGTATTCCTGGTGGAGTTATAGGACAGCTGCTAGAGAGCGAAATGCTGGATGGAGAATCGACTATTTTCTTGTTTCAAAAGATTTAGAGAAAAAGATAATTTCAGCCGATATACTAAATGATGTATTTGGTAGTGATCACTGCCCAGTTAGTTTAGAACTTGAAATTTGATAATAAAAACAGATAATGTTATAATCTATGTACACAAAATAATTATTCAGGAGGTTATATGATTAGTACAATTTTATCTGTTTTTTTTCCGCCATTTATTGG
>CAZVUK010000025.1:0-12697 GCA_964630225.1 uncultured Muribaculaceae bacterium | reverse complement strand
TTATTATATAATAAATAAAAAATAATACAATTATTCAACACAAAAACCAGAACTAGTTCTGGTTTTTATTATTGGGTTATTCTAACTTTAACTTTTTTAACTCGTGGTGTATATGATGCGCGTGCATCTGTCCCCGTTACGGTAACTTCAACTTCGTGTTCACCGGGTCCAAGACCACTTAAATCAACTGTTGCTTTGACCATCGATTGATCGATCGAAGCTATTACTTCTTGGCTTCCTTTGACGATGACCGTAATTAAACTCGATCCAGCATCAAGTGCTTGTGCTTTGTAGGCTGGGTTCAAATTGCTGATGTTAACAGAAACGTTTGCAATTTCTTTGCTTGAGACTTCTCCAACTGTTAGATTAACACGAATAGTTTTTTCACTTATCGATCTAACACCTGTCGGTTTACTTAAATTAATCGTATACTCTTTATCATTTTCAACACCAGAGATATCAATTTGAACAGGTAGATATGAAATTTTCTCAAGTGCATCTCGCGAACCAAAAAGCGTAACTTTAGTAATGCTAGAATCTAGTGATTTGATAGCTTTACCATTTAGTTCTCCTTCAGTAATAATTCTAACTGGTACTTCTTTAGATGGAGAGGTAATGTCAAGCGTCGCTTCAACTTTGTCAGCAACTATTTCGATATTAACCGGTTTTCCGTCTTTGTCATAGGCAACTAATTTTAAGTCATTCAGCGTAGCTACTCCGACTTTAGGATCAACCAAATTATCTAAATCAACTAGCGCTTTCACCGTAGCAACCTTTTCTAATTTATAAGCAGGTCCTTTTATTATTACACTATCTATGTTTAATTTAACATTTTCAACATTGAGTGTTTCATCGAGCTTTTCTTTATGTACGATATCGGCTGTTAACTCTCTAACTTCAGACATCTTTTTATAAATGACAATCGTTACCGTCGATGGATCTAGTTTATATTGCACAGCTGTAACTGAATGTTTATACTTCATTGCTACTTTGTGGGTACCTGGTTTTAAATCTTGGAGATCGACACTTACTCCAGATGCTGGGTACTGTTTAGCAAGATATACATCCCAGGTTTTTCCTATTAGGGTAACATCGACAGTATCAGGCAATCCTTCGACAACATATGATTCTTCATTATATATAGCTTTAACTGGTTGACCATATAATACCTCGGCATTATTAGCTATAAGCCTATTTGATCTTCCATCGACTAAAAAGAAGGTTAATAGTGCAAAGATAAGTGATATGACAACTAGTGCTTGTCTATTACTGATTATCTTTTCAAAAGTTTTAGCATTTCCTGTAAAGAAATCGATGATTAAAATAAAGAATTTAGTAAGAGGCGTAATTAGCCACTTATCAAAGAATTCAGCTATTTTAACAAAAAAATTACGATTACTTGTTCTCTTCATAAATCTCTTCCTCACTTATTTCTTCTTCATCTAGTTCAGATTCGATTTTTGGTCTGAGCTCTTCGATTAAGGTTATTCTAACATCATCGATAGATAGGTTATAGTATAACTCTCCTTTTATCGCAACTGATAACCTTCCTGTTTCTTCCGACACGACAAGGGCAATACAATCAGTCTGCTCCGATATACCTATCGCAGCTCTATGTCTCGTACCTAACCTTCGATTTGTTTTAACGTTGTTGCTAGTTGGAAAAACCGCTCCGGCACTACTTATCTTTTCACCTTGCAGAATAACTCCTCCATCATGAAGGGGATTGTTTGGGAAGAAGATCGAGTACAAAAGCTCGCTCGATAAATCTCCATAGATTTTCTTGCTTTTTTCTATATAGTCGCTCAAACTGACGTCGCGTTCGATAACAATAAGTGCACCGATATGATTTTTTCTTAATTGCTCCATCGCCGCAACTACTTCGTAAACTAAACGCTCTCTTTCATCAACGGTAAGAACCTTGTGTCTTCCAAGCAACTGATTTCTTCCAAGTTGCTCTAGTATTCCTCTTATCTCAGGTTGGAATACAATTATCAAGGCCAAAGGTCCCCACATAATTATATATTCAAGCAATAATCCTATCGTTACAAAATTAAAAGTATCCGCAGCTATTTTTAAAGCAGCCACAATAATAACTCCCTTAAATATGAGAGTTAATTTTACATTATTCTTAATACTTTTAAGTATATAGTAAAAAATGAGCCACACTAAAAGTATGTCTACGGTTTTATTTAAAATATTGATTAAACTGTCTACTGTTATGTTCATTAAACATCCTCCATAGATAAACTATTATACATATATTTATCTTTTTAGTAAAGCTACTCTATAACTAAAACATCATCTTTAGGCTTCTCACCAATTTCTCCAGTTTTAGCCGCCGCTTTGGCCATATCAGCAAGCGAATCTGGAAGTGGTTCTCCATCTGGTGCAAGGCTTGTTGATACCGGGGCTGCTGTCGATGATATCTGTCTTAATGGGTTTTTCATTGCATCTTGTGGTTCAACTACCGGGATGTCAGCAGGAGCAGCAGGCTTAAGTGTTGGGTCGATCGCCACACTTGTCTGTTTAAACTCTCCGTCAGCTTCAGCAATCGCTGCTTCAGCTTTCTTTCCTTCTTCTTCAGCTTTCTTTTCACGTCTAATTCTAAAAATTTCACTTTTTCTTTTAATTTCTATCTCACCAATAATACCTACAACAGCAAAAATTAGTATCACAACAATAATTATATAAAATATATAATACTTGCCAACTATGTCATATTTTAAGTAAT
This sequence comes from uncultured Muribaculaceae bacterium, assembly GCA_964630225.1. Classification (GTDB taxonomy): domain Bacteria; phylum Bacillota_I; class Bacilli_A; order RF39; family UBA660; genus CAYZRY01. The sequence goes on along the minus strand of CAZVUK010000025.1, from coordinate 9,963 downwards.
CAATCAAAAACATATGGACCTCTATTCTATTAATAGAATATCATTTTAACGTAGATTTTTCAATATTTTTAGCTTTAAAGATAGATAAACTTTTATTACTATTGTATATCGCTAATATTTGATATAATTTACTTGGTGAACAAAATGAAAAAAAATAATAAGTTAATCAGTTACGTATTTATAGCAATTCTTATGATTGGATTATCGGCTATACCCATTAAGCATTTTTCTATTAAAATAGGGTGGAGCAAATTAATTCTAGATGGAAATTGGAAAAGCCAGCTTCAAGTCAAAGGTAATGCCCTAGAAAGATTGGGAACCAAACTTGAGAATATGAAAATATCGGTTGAAAATAGAACTAATAATTATTTTCCCTATTATGATGGATTAAACGGTCTATACCATAAAGTTAACAGGAGTGTTAATTCGCTCATTTACAAAAATATGATTCCAATCGGTACTAATACCGATGGGGAGTATGTAGTAAAAGATAATGATAGTTATTATATTAATTCATCGATGGCAAGTGAAGAAATAGAAAAACGAGTTAAGCAACACATTGAGCTTTATAATGATTTAAACAACATAGCTCCTTTATATATTTATTTGCCACATCGTTATGAATTTCAAAAGAACATTGCAAATAAAAGCTTTAGAGATATGAATGTTTATGTCGAAGATTTCAAAACCGGCTTAAGCAGCGATATAAAAGTATCCGAACTAATTACCAAAGATAAAAATGACTATTCAAAATTGTTTTTCAAAAGTGATCATCACTGGAGTTGCGAGGGATCAAACCGTGGTTATATAGATATTATGAACTTACTAGAGGTAGATAAGTTCAATCAAGATTACGAATGTATAAAAGTTACAGATAATTATTTGGGTAGTATTGCTAATCGTTTTAGAGATAAAAATAGCACAGATACTTTTGCTTATATCGATACTAAAGATCTAAATTATCAAGTCTTAATAAATGATAAAGAAAAAGATAATAAGTTTAAAGCTAAAGTTTTAGATAAAAAGAAAGCTAAAGATAACATCTTTTACGATTATTATATAGCTTTCTATTATGGTTTTTATGGTAGAGTTATCTATGACTTTAATAATGATAAAGAAAATTTATTAATTCTTGCCGATTCTTACTCTTGGGCAATTGATGATTTGATAGCTTCAAACTTTAACAAAACTCATGTCATTAATTTGATGTTTGATGAATATCAAAATGGTAAATTCGATTATGCGAAATATATAAAAGATAACAACATTAATAAAGTTTTAATCCTGCAAGAGACGCCGACGACTATCTATGATGTCTTTGATCACGGATTATTGGAAAAGGTGGTGAGATAATGTTATTTTCAAATCTTGTATTTTTAACACTTTTCTTACCCCTTTTCTTTATTTCATATTTTCTTATTAATAACCGAAAATATAGAAACTTTATCTTACTGATCTTCTCTCTTGTCTTTTATGCCTGGGGAGAACCAATATATATATTACTGATGATTTTCTCAATAATTATAAATTATTTATTTGCTATCGAAATAGATAAGAATAAAGGGAAAAAGAGAAAGACCATCTTTATACTAGCTATGACAACCAACATATTATTATTAGTTATATTTAAATATTTAGGATGGTTAACAACCAATATTAATGCTATCCCGATGATTAACCTTCCCGTCTTAAAATTATCACTACCTATTGGGATAAGCTTCTATACTTTTCAAATTATGTCTTATGTTATCAGTGTCTTTCAAAAGAATGTTAAAGTACAGAAAAACCTAATCTTTCTTGGATGTTATGCCGTCGCTTTTCCTCAGCTTATAGCTGGACCTATCGTCAGATATGAAACGGTAGCTGAAGAGTTAAATGACCGAAGAGAAAATCTAAATGATTTTGCTATCGGAACAAGAAGATTTATTCTAGGTCTTGCTAAAAAGGTTATCATTGCTGATAATCTAGCATATATAACCGATACGATTTTTGCGGGAAGTTTTTCAGATTTTGGCTTTGTTGGAGCATGGCTTGGAATAATAGCTTACACACTTCAGATATATTATGACTTCTCGGCATACAGTGATATGGCTATAGGAATGGGTAGAATGTTAGGCTTCTACTACTTAGAAAACTTTAACTATCCGTATATAGCTAAATCAATTACTGATTTTTGGCGCAGATGGCACATTTCTTTATCGAGTTTCTTTAGGGATTATGTCTACATACCATTGGGCGGAAATAGACATAAGCAAATTAGAAACATATTAGTCGTGTGGCTATTAACTGGACTTTGGCACGGAGCAGCATGGAACTTCCTTATTTGGGGACTATACTTTGGCATACTTTTAACGCTAGAAAAATTCGTTTGGGGAAAAGCTCTGGCTAAGCTTCCATCTTGGACTCAAAGCTTATACACTTTGTTTCTAGTTATCATCTCTTGGGTGATCTTTAGAAGTAGTTCGATGGCCGAGGCCCTCAATATATTAAAGTCGATGTTTTTATTTAACGGGACAGGAACGATAGCATATTTAGAATATATACAAGTACTACAGTTTAGACATATACTAGTCTTAGTTCTGGCTCTTATCTTCTCATACCCAATATATATTAACTTTCAAAAAAAGATAGAGAAAAGCGTGAAACAAACTCTAATCTTAGATGTATTACTGATAGCTTTATTTATTGTTACTCTGATTTTTGTTCTATCTAGTAGTTACAGCCCTTTTATCTATTTTAGATTTTAAAAAGACGGGTTAACGTCTTTTTGTTTTTACTTTGTTTTTTTGGATAGTTGTGGTTTAAATAAACAGCAATTTTTATTTTCTTTTTATCTGTTAATCGTTTATAATTTATTTAGAGCTCCTCCTTGCTGGGTGGGCTCTTTTATTTTATTAAAAAACCACACCTTGTGGTGCGGTTGAAATTACAAATTAGGAGCAGATATTAAATATCTTTTAGTTTGTTTTGGAGTTTAGTTCCAAGCTCTTCGAAGTCTTTATTAACCCATCTGTATTCACTGTGTTCTTCACTTAGGGTAACAGCGAAATCGTTACGATTTACATCGATGACAAAGTCAAGTTCCACTACATATAGCTTAGCATCATAATTATCTTTTAGTTCATCATTAAAACCAGCGATTCGAGCATCAAACTTTTGGTTAAAACCAATCTCTTCACGCAATTCTCTTTTTAATGCATCACCAATTGTTTCAGAGTCTTCGAGGTGACCACCGGGAAACTCCCACGAACCAGGATATAACTCATCTTTACTCTTTCTTTTGACTACTAGGAAAAGATCTCCATCTCTTAAAATTCCTGTAATAATAATCTTTCTATTCATACTCTCCTCGTTTCTTTTATGGTGCTGAAAAAAGGGTTTGAACCTTCGACCTATCGCTTACGAAGCGATTGCTCTACCAACTGAGCTATTTCAGCGAATAAGTTAGATTATCTTAATCTAACTTCATGGCTTTGTGATTTGGCAGTTTTTCCTGCCCCTGTTGTAACGACAACATGATAACTTCCACTTTGGAAAACATCAAGCGCTGCTGTTGTTCCTGGAATCTGAACATTATTTCTATACCACTTAAAGATGTAACCACTGGCCGTCTTTGGCGGAGTAACACTGGCAAACAACGTAGCTTTTCTCGCGGTCTCAATCGCAGTTATGTTAACACTTGGTTGATTTTGATCAATTTTTCCAATATATACATCATTGACTGGACTTTTAAGTTCATTTATATCTCTGACCATTATTTTGATTGTTTGATTTATATTGACGATCAGATTAGGAGAACTAACCCATGTTTGCCCATTATCGTAAGAATAGGCTTGAGAGTGCAATCCATCATCAGCACTTGCTTTAACAGTAATAGTAACACTGTTGGTTGTCCATGTTTGTGGAACCCCTAAAACCTCATCTATTCTGACAGGCTGATCAACAATCTTTATAATAGTTAAATAATATATTTTAACATTACCGTTTTCGGCCGTAACTTTAATTTGATGTCTTGTCAAATCTTCAGAAATAGTAATCGATTTGCAATTTTCTAGCTTGGCCTTACTACTTTCCACAGCACATGTTAATTTGACAAGCGGGGCGCTTGTTTTAATTCTATATCTAACTACTTTTTTATCGAAATTTTTATCTAGTGATCCACCACTTACAACTAAAGATTTTAAAAAGTTGTTCTTATCTAATTCATCATAGTTAACTTCTTTATTAAGATTAGTGAACAAGAAAACAATCATTAGTATTACAGTTAATACCAATAAGATTATCATTATTAATTTAAGTGGTGTTTTTTGACCCATATTTTGATTATTAATTTGTTCATCAATAGATGGTTCACCAGCATAGTAGTCTGTACTCACATAATCACCTTCTTATTGTATTAAGTATATATAATTTTTAGACTTTAATCAATAAGTGCCTTGTTATTTATTTGTTTTTTACGACACTTTCAATTAATCCAATAAATAACGGGTGGGCTCTATGGGGTCTACTTTTAAATTCTGGGTGATAAAGACAAGCGATAAAAAATGGGTGATTGTCCAGTTCTATTACTTCATAAAAATTCTCTTTTTTATTTAATCCAGTGAATTTCATCGCACCGGACAATAATTTTTCCTTATAGTTATTATTGAATTCATATCTATTTCTGTGTCTTTCCGTTATCACTAAACGCTTATATAATTTATGGACTAAACTGCCTTTTTCTAAGTAACAATCTCCGTTTCCGAGCCTTGTGTCAAGTCCGTTCTCATATTTAAATTCTTCAATTAACGCTTCCTTAACTTTAGGATTAAACTCCCGGCTTCCTGCTTCTTTTATCATGCAGACATTTCTGCCATATTCTATCAATGCTAATTGCATACCAAGCCCTATTCCTAGAAAGGGAATGTTTTTGGTACGGGCATATGTAATAGCGTGAACCATACCGTCAATGCCTCTTTGACCAAAGCCACCGGGTACGACAATTGCCTGACAGTCTTTTAGTTTTTTAGTCGACGATTCAAGATCTTTAATATCCTCACTATTTATCCATTCAATCTCGATTTTTTTGTTGTAAATATAGCCGGCGTGTTTTAAAGATTCAGCAACCGAAAGATAAGCATCATGAAGCTCTACATATTTACCAACAAGTGCTACTTTGACACTTCCTTCTAGATTATCTACTTTTTTAACTAGATCTTGCCAGTAACGAATGTTTATCTTTCCGGGTTTTATGCCAAACTGCTTTAATACAACTTCGTCCATTTTATGCTTATAAAAATTAAGTGGAATTTGATATATATTAGCTACATCGACAGCTTCGATGATATTTTCTTCAGGAATACTACAATAAAGAGCAATTTTTTTCTTCATCTCTTGACCGATACTTATTGTCGATCTTGTAACTATCATGTCTGGTTGCAATCCCAAACTACGCATTTGAATTACACTGTGCTGAGTAGGTTTGCTTTTTAGTTCTCCGGATCCATACATGTACGGAACCAAGGTAACGTGCATAAAGAATGTCTCTTTCTTGCCATGTTCATCTCGCACTTGTCTCAAAGCTTCGATAAAAGCCGAGCTTTCCAAGTCTCCGATTGTTCCACCTATTTCGGTAATAACAAAATCAGCTTTACTCGTCTTAGCGGCTTCAAATATTTTTTTCTTTATTTCATCGGTAACATGAGGAACGATTTGAACTGTCCCTCCATCATAATCACCGCGTCTTTCTTTTTCGATGACGGTAGCATATATTTTACCAGTGGTAATGTTTGACGTATAGTTTAGTTCTTCGTCGATAAATCTCTCATAGTGCCCTAAATCTAGATCTGTTTCATAACCATCGGCGGTCACATATACTTCCCCATGTTGATAAGGACTCATAGTCCCAGGATCGACATTTATATATGGGTCGAACTTCTGCATAAAGACTTTGTAGCCCCTTGCTTTTAGTAACATCGCAATAGACGAAGCAGCTATCCCTTTTCCTAAACCCGAAACGACTCCTCCGGTTACAAAAATATATTTTGTCATAAAAAAACCTCTCTACCCGAGAGCTTAGGCTCTCTTATATTATATCATTATATATTTTTATTAAAAATCTTTCTCGATAAAAAAATGTATAGTTTGCATAACTATACATTTTTAAAATATTTCTTTTTGGCTTTTATTAATCGTTTATGATCTTTGTACATTTCTTCGATAGTTTCTTCGTTGACATTACCAACCGGGAATCTATCTATATATTCATAAGAAAGGGTTCCGTTGTTAGTAAGATTGCCGTTAGAGCTTAATTGTTGAAATGGAAAGTATAAACTTATCTTTCCAGCGTCGCTGCGTATTTCAAAGCCATTGTTTTTTCTTATTAAAGTTTTGTCTTTAGTTTTATATAAAGTAAGGCCGTTCTTTTTAGCGTTACCTTGTGCAATAAGTGCTTGATCAGGAATATAGCCGGTTCCTTCTTTTCCTGTAAAGTAGGGAAGATTTTCAAGCTTTGCAACTATTTCGGGTTTTGCTTTTTTATGATACTGTGACGTTGATAGATGAAGCATTGATTCGGCGTTAACTGTTCTTCTTTTTTTAAGAGAATATCGATAAAGCTTATCCAGAGCTTCGACCAAAGCCTGGCTATAACTAAGTCCATTTACAAAGACTGAGAATCTATCGATTACTACGTCTTTTTCGATGAGTTTATCGGCAATATATAATGCCATTTCTCCATTTAAAGTAGGCTCTCCGCCACTAAAGTTTAAATTATCGATACTAACTATATTATTTTTATCTAAAAAGTTATCGACCGTCTCTTTCGTAATATCTAAATCCTGACTCTCTCCGCGGCAACAATGTGAGCAGCTTTGATTGCATCTTCTCGTAAGCTCAAACTGCAAAGTGAAGTATTCATATTGCATAAAATAACCCCCAATACGGGAGCTATTATAAACTATTGTGCGCGTTTTTTCAAGTGCTTTTGACCTACTACTTCCAAGTAATCTACTTTAGTAGCAACATCTTTTTTACTCATTTCTACAATGTCTCTATCTATTTTAACTTTGTCTTTTTCAATTAAAACAACAACTGTCGAAGCACCTAGTTTGAAGTAACCTTTTTCTTCGCCCTGTTTAAATTTCTTTTTATTGTTATTGACGATCTTACCCACCATCATAGCTCCAACTTCCATATAGACGTAATTACCGAGATTCTTCCCTTTGACTAAAGAAAAGACCCTATGATTTGTGCTATAGACTTTATATTTACTAGAAATAGGATTAACAGTGTGAAGTTTACCCTTGATTTCGTAAGTTTTTGCTATCTCTCCATCATCTATATGAGCATACCTGTGATAACAGTCGACCGTTAAGTAATAAACTAAGCATAAGCCACCTTTATATCTATTAACATCTACTTTTTCATCAAGTAGAGAACTTAAATCATATACGCTATCTTTAATCTCCAGTTTTAATTCTTCGTCGATATTATAGACCATCATTTTAGATTCAGCCGGAGCAATGAAGTCAGTAGCTGTAAAAGTATTACTATTATTTTTGTACTTTCTTGCGAAAAAATCATTAAAACTATCAAACTTATCTTTCTCAAATTGATTTTTGTCAAAATTATATTTAATTATCCACTTATCTACTTTATTAAGACTTAACTTACTATCATTATATCTTCCATATATTCTAGAAACAAATGGATGAATAAGTATTTTTAAAATTATTCTCCCCAAAATAGTCTTATACAAAAACTTGAGATAATTATTCCCAAGTTGATTTTCTTCGAACACTTTTTTTGATTTTCTATTATAGACTAACACTTATATCACCAGATATATAATAGCTCCGATCAAAGCTAGTATTCCAAATACGACATATGCTACACCTTTTGGTTTAAATACTTTGAAATTATATATATGAAGAAAAGACATAATTAGGAGAGTTAATGTAAAAACTGTTTCAAAGTACAATTTATTTAGTAATAGTGAAAGCAGATATACGGCTGGCAAAATTATTGCTGATGAAGTAACGGGTAATCCTTGATAGTACTTAACCGGTTTATCTTTGTTGCTGTCTTTGACCGAAATGTTAAAGTAAGCAAGTCTTGCTACCTGCGCTACCATAAATAAACTGTATATAACTATTTGATACCAAGCTACAAAACCAAGTGATAAGTATATGACAACAGGGAATACTCCAAAGTTAACAATATCGATAAGTGAATCAAGTTGAACCCCAAACTGTTTCTCTTCTTCGGTCCTTTTGCAGGCCCTAGCTATTTTACCATCAAACATATCGCACACTCCAGCGATAACCAAACATACAAAAGCATTGTTGATATCACCATGCATTGCTGAATAAATACCAAGAATACCAAAGATTAATCCTATATATGAAAGTATTACTGATTTGTTCCATTTACCTATAAACATACGTCCTCCATTTTGCTTATTTTATTGTAGCATATTTACTTATTTAGGTCATTAGTTTTGGATATTTATTAAGAAAAAAACTTTGCTTAAGCAAAGTCTTATCTGCGTTTTAATACTTTTTGGAATACCTCAGCTTCACAGCACGCTCTTTAGCTACTTGAAATTCTTTTATTTTTTCGCAACCATTTAATTTTTCCACCGCACTTACTACACTATATACCTGTGATAATTTAATTTCTTTTAAACTGACACCATTTTTTTAAAAACTAGATGTAGTATTTACCACTTGTGAATCATTAAGTCCGATAGTAAGTAGATTTTTATTTTTATGATTATCCTTTAGTTCTTCAAGTTTTTTAATATCTATATCATTTTTCATAACAATGTACCCACACACATTATTTGATGTATTAGACCATATTTCGTGTTTATTTACAATTTTTCCAAGAGAAAAGGTCTCAATTTAGACCTTTTACATTCTTTTTATTTTCTGTTTAAATTTACTACATTCACCGATAAATCTATCGGCTATACCATTTGCATGAACATCATAATCAAGCATTGCCTCTGGATGCCACTGAACACCAAGTACAAAAGTGTGTTCTGGAGATTCTATCGCTTCAATTATTCCGTCTTCAGCAACCGCTGAAACTTTAAGTTTATTAACTCCATCGATATGAAGTGTATGCTTACTATTAACCCTAGTTTGCTTTTCATTAATAATACTACTAAGTAAAGTATCCTCGACAATATTCAAACCGTGGGCGTACATAGTTTTTTCGGGCTTATGGTTTATTTCTGTGTCATTTTTTGTAAGACAGTACTTATCATTATCCATAATCGATAAAAGTTGCATACCTTTACATATGCCCAAAACAGGCATATCTTGCTTCATAGCTCTACCAACTACGTGCTTTTCAAATTCATAGAATTTGTAACCACCAGGAATAATTAATCCATCAAGATTATCAGTTATATCATCATAATATTCTTTTTCCTCATAAGTAAGTTCAGGAATATGTCTAAGTCTAATACCATAATGATCTAGTTCTAAAAATGGGCTAATTAAAAATGGAATAGCCTTTTTACGTACAACTAAATTTTTTACTTCATTATATATTGCGATAACCGGATCATTTTCATCATCGTAGGTAGGAACACCCATAACACCAATAACTAATCTGTCTTTCATTTGCAAACCCCCTAATCATATTTGCGTGTACATTATAACATATTTGAACAAAAAATCAAGTTCCAATCTAAATCAATCTGTTTTCTTGGATTGTGTTTCCTCCTAACTAGTTTCAGTGATAGATCTTTCTAGTAAACCGTTTAACTCTTCTATTCTGTTTTTTGATAGTTCTAATATTCGACCCTTAAATATTGTCTTAACTAAAACTAGCGTAACCCCAGTTCAATAATCGCAGTATCCATTCCCAGCCGTAGCCTACCATCCCATTTTTAATCTACAAAAAAGAACTTAGACTAATTTAAGCAATAAAAAAAGCCTATAAAATAGGGCTTTAATATCTAAATGGTGC
>CAZVUK010000024.1:0-12742 GCA_964630225.1 uncultured Muribaculaceae bacterium | reverse complement strand
ATTAAAAAACTCCCGAAGGAGTCTTAATTATTTAAATGTATTACATATTTCATCGACGCTAGCGATAGAATATTTCATCGTAACAGTCTTGACAGCAAAGACTTTGTCTACTTTAACATCATAGATAAAGTACTTATAAGCACGGTTGTAATAGATAGGTTCTTTTCTTGTTGTACAGTTATATAAGTCAAAGCTTTCACTTTCTAAATATTGATTATAATAATTCATGGTGTTTTGTGATTTACGAAGGGTTTTAAACGTAACAGTGTTATTCTTATCTGATATGAAATATGTAAATCTTGGTATTTCAATTCTTATTTCTCTATCATCAATTTTCTTAGTGAAGGCTGTTCTAAAGAAAGTCCTATTAGCAAGGAACAAAAGTAATAGGAAAGCTACTACTATGAGAATTACTAGTTGAACTGATCTAGTCTTTTTCTCAAGTGGCGTCTCTTCGAAGCTTACTTCGACAGCATCTTTCTTTAACTCTTCGACAGCACTTTTCTTAGCTATCGCTTTACTATGAGCTTTTCTCGTTGAATTTGTTTTCTTCTTATTCTTTTCTTTTTCCATTTTAATCCCTACTTTACTATTTTATATTTCAATTATAATACAAAAAAAGACAATACACAAGTTTTATTTAGCATTGTCTAAGAGCTGCATATATATCTCTTCGGTGAGTTTATCTTTCTGATTTCTATTTTTTTCGATTAACTCTTGTTTTTCTTTTTCTACTTCTTTTAGGGCATTCCAATAATTAAGCCATTCTTTTTCCATATTCACTTCCTATGTTTAATCCTACTCTTTTCTTTACATAAAATCAACAATAAATGTAAAAGAGGTTGTAAAATAGTTGTCTATTTACAATCTCTTTAATTCGTATGGCGGAGACAGAGGGATTTGAACCCTCGCACCAGTTACCCGATCTACGTCCTTAGCAGGGACGCCTCTTCAGCCTCTTGAGTATGTCTCCATCTCTTTTGATTGACTAGTCTATTATAATATATATATATGTTTTTAGTCAAGAAAAAAGACCTAAATGGTCTTTTTCTTACTTACCAAAGATTCCTTTGATTGCGTCTAGATTTAGATAGATCGCTACTGCACCTAAAACGGCAATTAAAACAAACATTACAATTAGGTTTTTATTGCTTTTCTTAGGTGTTGCTACTGTATACTGAGAAATATCTTCATTTCCAAGTGATACTGCTTGTTCTGGAGCTGAGGCAACTACTGGCTCGGCAGGTACTGGAGCAACAGGCTCAGCTACTGCTTCTGGTGCCGGCTGGGCAACAGGTGCTACTGGTTCCAAAACTTCAGGAGCTGGTGTTTCAACTACCGGTGCTTCTGCTACTGGAACTGGCTCAGTTACTGGTGTTTCTGGCACTGGTACTTGTGGTACTTCAGGAACTGGCGCAGGATTTACATTATTATTAACTTCATTTTCCATAAAATTACTCCTTTCTATGATAATTCCATTATATATTATTACCCGAGCGATTGCAAAATATATTTGATAATGTTGACAATTTGAGAAAAATAAAAAGATTACAATTTCTTGTAATCTTTTTTTCTATTTGGTGTCCCGTTAGGGATTCGAACCCAAGACCCACTGATTAAGAGTCAGTTGCTCTACCTGCTGAGCTAACGAGACATATATAAAGCTAATAAATTATAGCATATTATTTGTAAAAGTAAAATAGTTTTTTAAGAGATTAAGCATTCTTACTTAATCTCTTATTATTTACTATTTGTGAAGCTATATATAAGCAGACACTAAAGATGATTACAATAGCCATGTTTTGAAATATGTAATTATAATCTGATGCTTTAAACTTATCTATTCCTGCTATATAATCGTTGTTGTTAATATACCAGTAAGATGGAAATATTCTAGAGATAGATAATACCCACTTAGGTAGGAACTGAGCCGGCACGAAAGCTCCACATAAGAAACTTGTTCCAAGACCAATTAAGTTTTGAGCCATTGCGATTGCGTTATCATCAGTAACAAACGATGTTATCAGAAATGCTAGGGACATGCAACTTATAATAAAGACAAAAGAATTTAACATCATCCAAAGAGCTAGCGAACTATAAGCCATAGATCCCATTAAGACGATGCTAAGAGCGATAAACACTGCCCAGAGTGCTATCGTAAAGCCAACGTTACATAAGTAAAGTCGGCGGACTATTTTACTATATGGTGTTCCACTTGCAATTTGTCTTTTAAGTCTTTTTTCTTCGTTGAACTTTATCATAATCATAGCGATAAAGTATATCGTATTGGCGACAAAAGTATAATTTAAAATATTATAATAAATATTTAAACTGGTTACTTTGTCACTATCAAAAGTACTTTCTATTTTAATATCAGCCCTACTTTTAAAAGTCTTATCTAAAGCTGCAATCGTCTCATCAGAATTTAAACCAGCATTCATGAAGATATTGGCTTTATTTAGATAGTTTTCTATCCAAATATTAATCATTGTCGAACCATAATCACCATTGTTATTGATATTTATCTTTTGAATTGCATTATCTTCGAAAGATTTAGAAAAACCTTTATCGATATATACTACTTCACTATATTCAGCAAAGAAGATAGAATCTGCGACATCTAGAGGTTCTTTATCAAATTCGCTTAGTTTAGTTCTAGCTGAAAGATATTTAATAAAACTCTTAATTACTTTGCTATCACCATCTTTGTTGACAATAGCAATCGTAGGTTTAACGGGACTATAAGTTTCTTTAGTTTTATTACTACTTGCATTTAATATTGTGAAAAGAGCGGTAATAATTAAAAATGCTATTAGTGAGGGCAATAGTTTCTTTAGTAGTTTAAAGTATGTTGTTTTTATAATTACATTCAGCTACTTCCTTTAATTTTTCAACTTTTCCCAGAAGTTCTTTCTTTAAATTTTCTACTTCGACAACAATTTTTTCTTTAATTGATACCATGTCTTTGAGTTCATCTTTGGTTCCACTTGCTATTATTTTTCCATTATCTAAAATAATGATTCTATCACAAAGAATTTCTACTTCTTCCATATAATGAGAAGTATAAATAATTGTAGCTCCATTTTTATTAAGCTTCTTTATTCCATCAAGTATGTTATTTCTACTTTGTGGATCAACTGCCACCGTTGGTTCATCTAAGAAGATTAGCTTGGGATCGTGCGCTATGCCGCAAGCGATATTTAGCCTGCGCAGTAAGCCTCCTGATAATTGCTTAGGATAAAATTTAGCAAATTTTTCAAGTCCTACCAATTTAATAGTTTGTTATATATGCGCTTGTCTTGCCTTTTTATCTTTTATGTATAACCCACAAAAATAATCGATGTTTTCTAACACCGTCAGCTCGTCAAAGACTGCAACTTCTTGAAAGACGACACCAATTTTTTCTTTGATGTGATAAGCATCTGGTGACATTTCTTCGCCAAAGATTTTAATTGTTCCGTCGTTAAACTTTAATAGCGATAAAAGACAGCTAATCGTCGTCGTTTTTCCACTTCCATTAGGTCCAAGTAAAGCAAGTATTTCCCCTTCTTCAACCTCAAAACTAATATCTTTTAAAGCCTCGAATTTGCCGTATTTTTTTGATAAGTTTGATACTTCAATAATATTCTTCACATTTCCTCAAAAACGATTAAATTATAACAAAATAAAAGTCAAATCACAAGCTATTTGACTGATTTATTCTATTAATTGCTTCGCTAATATTTTCCGTTTTAGCTAGAGCTGAAATTCTAAAATATCCTTCTCCTCCGGGGCCAAAAATGACGCCTGGAATAATGATGATGTTTAACTCTTTCAAGAAGTAATCAAAAGCTTCCCAGGAGCTTTGATCTTTGGTCTTTATCCACAAAAATGGCGAGTCTTCGCCGCCCCAGACAGTAAAACCTGCCTCTTTAAAAGTACTTTTTAATAATTTTGCATTTGCTAAGTATCCATCAATATTAGCTTTAAGCATTTTCTTAGTGTCACTTGCTAAAGATTCTGCTGCTCCTCTTTGAGCTATATAATCAGCGCCGTTAAAGCGATTAATCGTTCTTTTTTGCCAAAGAAGATTAATGCTTTCATCTATTTCTTTGGGTATGGCGTAATACGAACATCTTACTCCGGTAAAACTGGCATGTTTAGAAAAACTACGAAACTCGATGGCTACTTCTTTAGCACCTTCTATCTCATAGATAGTCTTTGGCACATCTTGACTTCTTATAAACTCGCTATAAACATTATCATAAAGAATAATAGCCTTGTGTTCTTTAGCATAATTAATCCATTTTGTTAAATCGTTTTTCGTATAAGCTATACCTATCGGATTATTAGGAGAACAAAGATAAACGATATCGAAATGTTCTTCGGGAGGGCTGGCGATAAACTTATCTTTACTAGCGATCGGCATTACTCTAACATTTCTGTTTAGGGCTTTAGCTCCATCACGGTAGACGGGATACATAATATCGGTGATTAATATTTTAGAATTAATATCAAATAGTTCTAGAATACTGGTCGTATCTGTTTTAGAACCCGCCGAAACATAGATCTCATCTTGTGAAAGAAGTCCCTCATACTCACTTTTTATTATCGCTTCTTTTAAAAAATCATAACCAAAATAAGCACCATAGCCTCTAAAACTTTCTTCGCTTGATAAATCATCTACGGCTTGATGCATAGCATTAATTATTGGCTTTATAATAGGTTTAGAAACATCGCCCACCCCTAATGATATAATCTTTACATCTTTATTGTTACTTTGAAAAACTTTTACTTTTTCACTGACTTTTTCAAAAATATCTTCTTTTTCCATGTCAATTAAATTATCATTAAACTTCATATATCCCCCTTAACTAAAAAGAGAAGCTTAGCTACTCTTTTCTATTTACAAAATGCCTCACCCATTTTGGTGCCTTCGACATAATCTCGGCCATCCAACTTACAAGATAATCTCGTAAAACCATCTTTGACCGGAGCTCCAAAAATAAGTACTAAATTAACTGCAATTGCAATTATTAATATTATTATTATAAGTAAATTTATAAATGATCTATCTATTTTCTTTTTCATTTATCCTCCTACAGAAGTTTAAATATACTGTATGCAATGACGCTTACTCCTACAATAATACGATACCACATAAATAGTCTAAAATCATTAGTTTTAATATATTTTAATAAAAATTTAATACTTAATATTCCGATTGTAAATGATACTAATATACCGATAAAAAATATAAAGTAATAATCTTTCAAGGCCGCAAAGTCTGTTTTAAAGGCTTGAAGAGTTGTCGCTCCAAGAATAATTGGAGTTGCTAAGTAAAATGAGAATTTAGTCGATGCTTCTCTTGAGATATTGTGAGCACGAGAAGCTGCAATTGTCGTTCCACTTCTAGAAAAACCAGGTATTAAAGCAAGTATCTGACTAAAACCGATAAACAGAGAATCACCGATATTAATATCATAAAGTCCTTTCGATTCTTTCCCTTTGCGATCGGCATGATTTAAAATAATACCCATAACAATTAGTGATAAACCAATCAAAATAAATTGTTTTCTAAAGATACCATCGATAGCATCTTCGAAGATTATTCCCATTAAAGCTGCAGGAATGGTCGCTGCGACAATAAGCCAAAATAGCTTTCCGTCTTTATCCTTAGTTCCTTTAGTTATTCCTTTGATAAACATCTTCCAAAAATCTTTGAAGAAAAAGATAAGGATAGTCATAAGTGTTCCAAAGTGAAGAGCTATATCAAAGACTAAGTCTAAATCGGTATTGATTAGGCTTCTTCCTACCCCTAAAAAATCTCTAAATATAATAAGATGGGCCGATGATGATATAGGAAGAAATTCCGCTATTCCTTGGACTATTCCTAAAATAATTATTTCGATGTGTTCTAACATACATACTCCTTATAGATATATAGATTATATCATAAAAAAATAATATGTTAAGCATATTATTTCTTTGTCTTTTTAACTGTTTTAAAGAGTTCTTTAAGTATCTGAGCATAGTCATCGACGAAGATGCATTTGATTTCTTTAAGTATCTCTTTTGGTACTTCTTCTAAATCTTTTTCGTTTTGTGATGGAAGATAGATAGTCTTTACTTGAGCGCGATGGGCTCCGATAATTTTTTCTTTAAGGCCACCGATCGGTAAAATTTTTCCACGCAGAGTCATCTCTCCCGTCATCGCGATATTACTTTCTATCTTTGTTTTAGTAAGCAAGCTAATTAGGGTCGTAGTAAGCGTTATTCCGGCACTTGGTCCATCTTTTGGTATTCCGCCCTCTGGAACGTGAATATGCACATCATCCCCGTCTAAATGCTTTACATCGATACCTAAAGCAGTTGCATTAGCTTTGATATAACTAAGGGCAATACGAGCAGATTCTTTCATAACATTCCCAAGCGACCCAGTAAGTAGTAAGTCTCCCTTACCTTTGTAAAAAGTTGCTTCGATTGGTAGGATATCGCCACCATATCTCGTATAGGCAAGGCCGTTTACGACTCCGACCTGAGCAACCGTTTCTTCTTTATTAAAACTGTATTTAGGATTACCTAAATATTTTTTTAAATCTTTAGTATCTATTTTATATGTCTTTTTCGTTTTATCGACAACTATTTCTTTGACAACTTTTCTGGTCACAGTAGCTATTAATCTATCCAGCTCACGCACACCGGACTCTTTAGTGTATGATCTGATCATCTCTAAAATTGCATTATCACTAAAACTAAGTTGCTTTTTCTCAAGACCGTGCTCGGCCAATTGATCGGCAACAAGATGTCTTTTAGCAATATCTAATTTTTCATACTCCGTATAACTAGATAATTCAACTATCTCTAAGCGATCTCTAAGTTCGGTCGGAATTTGTTCAATGTAGTTGGCCGTCGCTATAAACATGACGTTAGATAGGTCATATTCTTCTTCGATGTAGTGATCAATAAAGCGTTTATTTTGCTCTTTATCGAGGACTTCTAACATACTAGAAGCTGGATCTCCTTTTATATCTTTGGTCATCTTATCAATCTCATCGATAATAAAGACAGGATTTGTTGAACCAACTTTTTTCATCCCTTGGATGATTAAGCCTGGTGCTGCTCCAATATACGTTCGGCGGTGTCCCACTATTTCAGCTTCATCATTTACACCACCAACTGATATCTTTGTCACTTTTCGGCCTAGACTCTTAGCTATGCTTTGGGCAAAAGTAGTCTTCCCAACGCCAGGAGGCCCCACTAAGCAAATAATAGGACTTCTCAAAGTGTTCTTATTTTTCTTAACTGCTAAATACTCGATAATTCGCTCTTTAACATTTTCTAAGGCATAATGGTTTTTATCAAGTAATGCTTTCACTTTATTTAAATCATCTTCATCTTTAGTAATTTTATCCCAAGGAAGATCTATTAACCAATCAATATAAGTTCTAATTATACCAAGCTCTGGTGAATTAGGATTAGTTGTATTATATCTTTTTAGTTCAATCGTTAATCTCTTTTTAACTTTAGGAGGACATTTTAACTTATCTATTTTAAGTTTTAACTCATCGGTCTCTTCATCTTTATCATAAGCTTCGCCTAATTCTTCTTTTATAACTCTAATCTTTTCTCTTAAAACAAATTCTTTTTGAGTTTCATCTAATTCTTTAGCAACCGTTGCTTCGATCTTTTCTTCTAGTTTTAATATCTCTATATCTTTACTGATATCTTCGATAATCATCTTAACTCTTTTTACACTTGATGATTCTTTAATATATTCAAGTTGTCGTTCATGATTAAGAGGCAGAAAAATAGCGATAGCATCAGTTAATTGTTCGATGTTATCAATGCCGCTTATCTGTCCTAAGATAGCATTGGATATATATGGTACTTGCTTTACATACTGTTCTATATGTTTTATTAGCGTTCTTACGTAAGCTAATTCTTCTTTTAGTGAAAGGTCATTAAATGGAAGCGGTGAAACCAAAGCTTCGAAGAGATTATCTTCTCGTGTATAGTTATGCACTTTAACTCGTTGAAATCCAGCAATAATAGCTCTTGTCTTACCGTTTGGCATATCTATTTTCATTTTAATTTTACCAACTATTCCAAAGTCAGGAAGTTCTGATGCATCGGGATCGATCTCTAAAATATCTTTAGGGTTTACCAATAATATATTGTTATTATAAAACTCTTCAGATATCTTCATTAACTTCTTATCTAATTGATTATCAAACTCGAGTCTAACTTCACTTCCAGGGAACAAAACCATGTTTTTCATTATCAGTACTGGTAAATTGCTTTTCATCATAATCAGCTCCCTTCAAATTGCTTTTTATTATAACAGTTTATGATTAAATTGCAACAAAAAAAGCCATCAATTTTATGGCCCTTTTATTCTTGTTATATTACTTTGAAATAATGTTTTAAAGCTAGGTATGCAGTAAGTGCAAGTACTAAAGCTACAATTAGTAATTTAGTGATTTTTTCATCTCTTTCTGTAGTACTTACTTTCTTAGGTGCAGTTGCTACCTTCTTTACTGCTGTTTTTTTAGTAGTCTTCTTTTTCGATGCTGCCATTAAAATCCCTCCTATCATATATTAATTATATAATACTTCTTTTAATATTTAAAGGGTAATTTAATATTTCTCTACAACTTCGATACTTGTGTAAACAAAGTTATCATTACGATCATCTTTAAATGAATCTTTACGTGCTGTCCTTCCCGATAAAACCGCCCTTAAATCTTGCTATCAGCTTACCAGACTTCGTAAAATCTAGAAGCTAAATCATATACAATATGATTATTTGTTTCTCTTTATTTTCATATCATAAGAATATTATGTATACAAAAAAGAAATTGAATAATCAATCTCTTTACATTGCATCTTTACGTGAAAAGTTAAGTCTTCCTTTTTTGTCGACGCCTATAGCTTTGACAATAATTTCATCACCTAGTTTGACGATATCTTCGACCTTCTCGACACGATCTTTAGCTAGTTTTGATATGTGAACTAATCCTTCGCATCCTTCCCAAACTTGGACGAAGCAACCAAACTCTTGGATATCGACAACTTTGGCGGTATAGATTTTACCTTCTTCGACTTCTCTGACGATGTTTTCAATCATGGCTTTAGTCTTATCGATAATCTCTTGGTCTTTATGATAGATAATAACTCTTCCATCATCTTCTAGATCAACTTTGACAGCGCGTATATCACTGACTAGTTCGACACCACTTGCTTCAAGAATAATCTTGGTGATCATCTCTCCGCCTCTTCCGATAACTTCTTTGATCTTTTCTGGTTTGATGTAGAAAGCTACGGTCTTTGGTGCATACTGACTAACTTCGGCGCGTGGTTTAACCAGAGTCTTCTTCATCGAAGCAAGTACTTCAAGGCGCGCTGTTTTAGCTTGGGCAAGTGATTCTCTTAGGATATCTTCGGTAATACCTTTAATTTTGATATCCATTTGCAAAGCGCAAATTCCGTTTTCTGTTCCGGCAACTTTAAAGTCCATATCTCCTAAGTGATCTTCCATCCCTTGGATATCAGTTAGAATTATATAATCATCTTTATTAGTGATAAGCCCCATGGCAATCCCTGCAACGGGTGCTTTAATTGGAACTCCAGCTGCCATTAGACTTAAACATCCAGCACAGATCGATGCTTGAGATGATGATCCGTTACTTTCTAAAATCTCACTTACGACCCTAATTGTATATGGGAACTCTTCTTCACTTGGAATAACTTGAGCTAGTGCTCGTTCACCAAGAGCTCCGTGTCCAATCTCGCGTCTACCAGGAGAACCATA
Source organism: uncultured Muribaculaceae bacterium (assembly GCA_964630225.1). GTDB lineage: Bacteria > Bacillota_I > Bacilli_A > RF39 > UBA660 > CAYZRY01. The sequence goes on along the minus strand of CAZVUK010000024.1, from coordinate 2,949 downwards.
TCTTCCTGTTTCTCCAACAGAGAATTGTGGAAAATTATAGTGAAGCATAAATCTTTTTTGATCTTCCATTGAAAGTCCATCAAGAATTTGATGTTCTCCTAATGCTCCTAGTGTCGTAACTGATAAACTTTGAGTCTGTCCGCGGGTAAACACCGCTGAACCATGGGTTCTTGGTAAAATATCTACCGACGAGGACAAATCACGAATTTCAGTCATCTTACGACCGTCGATACGTTCTTTTTCACTGACGACTATTTGTCTAAATATTTTATATTCAACTTCTTCTAAAGATAGTTTAACTTTTGTAATTAATTCCGCTAGAGCTCTATCTTTAAGATCGGCGTTTTCTTCCTCATATTTAGTGACGACATCATCTTTAACTTCAGCAATGGCTGCATACTTCTCTAATTTATCTTTGATACGCATTGCTTTATCAAGCTTAGCTTCAGCTAAACTGGAAACTGTCTTTTTAATTTCATCTTCGATCGTTAGCGTTTCGTAGTCCATTTTCTCTGTACCGATCTCTTTGATGATTTCTTCTTGGAAAGCAACCAATTTTTTAATAGCTTTATGTCCAAACATTAAAGCTTCTAACATATCTTCTTCCGATAGTTCTTTAGCGCTAGACTCAACCATGTTAATAGCTTTTTTAGTACCTGCTACAACTAAGTCAAGATCTGAAGCATCTGCTTCTTCGGTCGTTGGATTGATAATTAGTTTTCCTTTAACTCTTCCAACTTTAACAGCGGCAACAGGCCCATCAAACGGAATCTTACTTATTGCCGTTGCAAGAGATGAACCAAATAAAGCTGTTATCTCCGGCGAATTATCTTGCTCTACTGATAAGACCGTATTAACGATTTGTACTTCGTTTCTAAAACCCTCCGGAAAAAGTGGTCTCAATGGCCTATCGATCATTCTAGCAGCAAGTGTCGCATTATCAGTTGGTCTTCCCTCTCGTTTAATAAATCCTCCAGGTATTTTACCTACAGAATAAAGTTTTTCTTGGTATAAAACCATAAGTGGAAAAAAATCAGATAAAATATTAGCTGACTTCGATACTACCGAAGTAGAAAGTACAACCGTATCTCCATATCTAACTAGAACTGCCCCATGAGCTTGCTTGGCAAGTTCTCCGTGTTCAACAACTAGTTTTCTTCCAAAAAAATCTAATTCAAATATTTTTTTCATACTAACCTTTCTTGGGTTTCCCCCTTAAATATCTATTTAATATATTATCATAGATATCACTTTTTGCCAAAAGAAAAGACATAATAAATGTCTTTATTTTCTTAAACCAAGTTTTTGTATCAGCTTACGATATCTGTTTACATCTTTACGTGCTAAATAAGCAAGCATGCTCTTTCTTTGTCCAACTTTTTTAAGTAGTCCACGTCTAGAGTGATGATCATGAATATGCAACTTTAAATGCTCTGTAAGATCGCTGATCTCTTTGGTCAATATTGCTATTTGAACTTCAGCTGATCCTGTATCTTTAGCACTTGTTGCATATTCTTTAACTATCTTAGCTTTTTCTTCATTAGTTAATGCCATTTTTTCCTCCTATATAATATTCGCTTTATCCAAGTAAACGTCGGAAAATCAATTACCGAGATAAAGTAACAAGAATAATATACTATAATTTTGATTTTTTATCAAGTATTTTTACCTTTACATATGGTTTATCAAGGTTTTGATCACCAACCAACATAACTTTATGAAACATAGCCTCTTCACTCGTTCCTTCGGCGGCTGTTTTTTGAAGAGTAAATTCTTTTTCTGAAAGAACAACTACCTTAACAACAGCATCTCTTTCACCTTTGACGATGCGACTATTAATCGCTGTTTTTAAAGCACCATACTCTTCATTATTAAAATATTTCTTATTGTAACGAAGAAGTTCCAACTGATTTTTAGCAGGATCATCATCGCCCCAAGAGTTTCCCCCACTTTTTATTGCCAACCCTTCATTATAAGCCAGGTTTTCTTCATATGACCAGGGATGATTTAGTTTGCTAATTAGATAGGCCTTAGTGGCTGCTTTGCGCTCTTCTTCTTCGAGACGTAATTCTTCTTGTATGACTTTGACAAAGTTTTTTAGTCTATTAATTATTCCCATTATTAACCCCCATTAATATAGCTACAGTCTAGATGAAATATAGTCAGCTACTTCATATAAATTAATTGTGACTTGCTCCATCGTATCTCTGTCTCTAATCGTAACTGTGTTATTATTACTTGTTTCATCATCGACCGTTATACAAAATGGTGTTCCGATAACATCTTGACGGCGATATCTTTTTCCAATCGTACCCGCTTCATCATATGAGGTCATAAACTGTTTATTTAACAGTTCGAATACTTCTTTAGCTTTATCACTATGATATTTTTTAATAAGTGGTAGGACTGATATCTTATACGGTGCTAAGAAGGGCTTAAGGCGAAGAACCTCGCGTGTTTCACCATCTTCGAGCTCTTCTATATCATATGATTCAAAAAGCAAAGCTAGGACCGTTCTATCAAGTCCATATGTAGATTCGATAATATATGGAATGTACTTCTCATTTGTTTCAGGATCTAAATATGTATGAGAGATACCACTATATTCTTCGTGACGCTTTAAATCGTAATCAGTACGGTTATGAGTACCATTCACCTCTCCCCAACCAAATGGAAACAGATACTCGATATCACAGGCCGCCTTAGCATAATGAGCAAGTTTCTCATGATCTCTAAAACGAAGTTTTTCACTAGGTAATCCTAAGTATTCATAAAACTTCTTACCATAATCTTTAAAGTAATCATACAGAGCTTCATCTTCCCCTTCTTTGCAGAAAGTCTGATACTCCATTTGTTCAAATTCAATTGTTCTAAAAGTAAAGTTACCAGGTGTGATTTCATTTCTAAAAGCTTTACCAATTTGACCAATCGAAAATGGCAGTTTAGTTC
>CAZVUK010000023.1:0-13948 GCA_964630225.1 uncultured Muribaculaceae bacterium | reverse complement strand
AAGATAAAGCGGGTAATGAAGGAGTTTGTAATAAAACTTTCAAAAAAGATTCAACAAAACCGACCTGTACGATAACGGCAAATAAAGCGGCCGATGGAGCAAATGGTTGGTATATAAGCGATGTCATACTGACCCTTAATAGAAATGATGCTACAAGTGGTGTGCAAGACTATGGACTAGCGCGCACGACGGGAGCATATAATAAGTCATCAAGTGTAACAGATAGCACAGAGAGTGCAAATACAGTCTGGCGCGGAATGATAAAAGATAACGCCGGGAACGAGAATGTATGTTCCCATACAGTTAAAATAGATAAAACTAACCCGACCTGCTCAGTAAACTTTAGTGGAACGTCAGGAAATAATGGTTGGTATAGATCAAATGCGACAGCCACAACAAGCGGCGAAGATACTATAAGCGGAGTAAGCCGAAGAGGAGTTGGTACGACAAACCCGGCGACCTTTGCTAGCAACACTGGAACCCAATCTAACACAGCGGGAACCATATGGTATGGAATAGTCGAAAATAATGCCGGCAGAACGACAAATTGTTCAGCTTCCGTAAAGGTTGATACCTCATCACCAAGCTGTAGTTTAACGAAAACACTTATCAATTCAACAGCGGGAGTAAACGCAACGCTGACAGCAAGTGATGCAGGACCAAGTGGCCTTTCATCAGCAACGCCACAATATAAGACAGGGGTCATGTCAAATCAAAATTACACAGTTATCGATAACGCCGGAAATAGTTATACATGTACACTTCCTGTTGATTATTATACTGAATACAACTGGCGAAACGTTTATCAAAGTTGCGTTTGGATAGACACATGTGATGAATATATGTGGGGCTGGAGTTATAAATGTCCTGATGTAGCACATTGTTTTTCTGGATATGAATTGCCATCTAACACAGTTACGGTTGGTGCTATTTATTCTACTGAATTTGATGCATCACTTGCATGTGTTGGAAAATATTCGTTTGCTTGTAGGTGCCCAGATCCCGAAAAAACGATGTATACCGATGCTTGTCCAGGGGTCTATTCTTCATGTAGTAAATGGGGAGGATATTATTCTTGTTCCACTACTTACGGTAACTGGACGGGATACCAAAGATCTTCAACATGTGTTCCATCAGCTACAATAGAATGTTATACGCGTAGAGTTTATTTTTAGTAAAGTTTTTGTCAAATATAACAATTACTTTGACAAAGAGTGTATAACATAATAAAATATTATTAGGAGGGTAGGATGAATACTAAGAAAAAGAAGAATATATTAATTATTGCTTTAGTCGCAGTTATATTATTAATGGCAACCGCGTTCGCGGTACTTTCTCAACAACTTAACATCACAGGAAATACTACACTTCAATCAAGTACGTGGCAAGTTGAAATTACTGGTATCACTGTAGCATCAAAATCAGGTAGTGCAGTTAGTTCTGGTGAAACATTCACATTAACTAGCGCATCGTTTAATACTGAGCTATCGTTACCAGGAGATTCGGTTACCTACAATGTAACTGTTGAAAACAAAGGGACGATCGATGCAACACTGCAAAGTGTTACAAGTAATATTGCTGATTTAGTAGCGGCACAAGAGTACATTAAGTACACCCTTACTGGCGCAACTGTCGATAGCACTTTAGCAGCCGGAGCAACAACAACAGTTGGAGTCGTAGTTACATACGATGCAAACGCAACTTCTGTTCCAGCGGCACCAATTAATCAGTCACTAAACATAACACTTAATTACGTATAACAGTAAGACTAAAAGAGACTTTCAAGTCTCTTTTTTTGTTTTAGCTTTTTTAAGTTTTATGGTATTATATAATATGTGGAGTGATATCGATGGATTATACATTAAAACTTGATTCATTCGAAGGTCCTTTGGATCTTCTTTGGCATTTAATAAAAACAGCCAAAATGAATATATTCGATCTTAATTTAGAAGTGATTATCAATCAATATTTAGATTATATAAATAAGATGGAAGAATTAAATTTAGATATTGCTAGTAGCTATCTTGTTATGGCATCAGAACTTATTGAACTTAAGTCTAGACTGTTACTTCCTCGTCATGAAGAAGAGGAAGAGGAAGAAGACCCCGAACAGAACTTAGTTGATAGATTGATTGAGTATCAAAAATATAAAGATATTACCAAAAGTTTTAGAGAACTAGAAGAAGATAGAAAAAATTATTATACAAAATTTCCTGAACCTCTTGGTGATTATTTAGATGAGAATACTAAAGTTAATTATGGAGATGTATCACTCGATGATTTAGTGAACGCTTTTAAAAAATTACTTGAGGAAGCTGAAGCTAAAAAGCCCCTTCCAAAAAAAATAAGTAAAAAAGAAGTGACGGTCGATGAACGAATTATTCAGATAAAAGAAAGATTTAAAATGTCTAAAAAAATTAAATTTGTCGATTTTTTTGAAGTGTTGACAAGAGATAATATAGTTGTGACGTTCTTAGCTATTCTAGAGATGGCCAAAGATGGGGAAATAGCGATTGTGCAAGACGAAAATTTCAGTGAAATATACTGCGAGGTTAGAAAATGAACTTAGAAGCAATACTAGAGGGATTACTATTTGTCGTTGGTGATGAAGGATTAACTTTAGAACAGATTAGTGAAATATTAAATATTGGAAATGAAGATGCAAAATCATTAGTTTCGTCTCTTCGAGAAAGATATGAGTCTGGTGAAAGAGGAATAAGAATTACTTTTCTAGGTAATAGATTTAAGCTTGCAACTAAAAAAGAGCACCAAGTTTTCTATCAAAAGTTAGTTGAAAGACCAGACTCTAATGAGCTTAGTCCTGCAGCTCTTGAATGCCTAGCTATCGTTGCTTATAACGAGCCTATTACGAGGATTAAGCTCGATGAGATAAGAGGTGTCAGTAGTCGTGATATCCTCAAGAAACTAGTGGCAAAAGGCTTGTTAAAAGAAGTTGGACGAAGCGACCAAGCGGGAAGACCAATTCTTTATGCGACAACTAGTCAATTCTGTGATTATTTTGGAATCGCGGGTAAAGAAGATTTGCCCTCTTTTGACATTGAAACGCCTCAAATAGCCGAGAGTGATTTGTATAACAATGACAAAAACGTTGATGAAATAGATCTTTTGTGATATTATACTTCCTACGTCAAAGAGGATGTATGAACAAAAAAAATGACTACTTAATTAGATATTATAATTTAGTTAAAAATTCTAATGCTAAAAAAGAAATAATGGAAATGATTAAAAGTACGAACTTTTCAAATGATGAAAGGGTAGCAAAAACCACTAAAGTAAAAGTAAAAACAAAAGAAAAACTGAGATAATTTCTTTTTTCTTTTGTAATTTTAATACCTGTGTTATAATATTTTTGCTTGCCCGTGTGGCGGAATTGGTAGACGCGATGGACTCAAAATCCATTTTTCTTACGAAAGTATCGGTTCAAGTCCGATCACGGGCACCATTGAAATTAAACTCACATATTTAACGTGTGAGTTTTTATTTTCTTTATAAAATTAGTGCTAAATTATATATGAAGAAGATAACAAAAATAATATGTAATGGATATGGCCGGTATAATAAAGAAGATATTAAGATTCAGTAAATAAGGGGTGCCTAAAAGCTATTGCTGAATGAGCGAAGCTTCGAACATGGTGTAAGCATTTTTAATTTAGGTGAGCTTGATGAAGAAACCATCGTTGCTAAGCTTGAAAAAGAGTCTTTAAAGCAAATGATACCTAAGAAAAAAGAGTTTGAAACTAAGAAAATGTTCGAGATTGAATAAAAACAAAGTGAGGAAAGATTTCTCACTTTTTTATTGCTAAAAAACAATTTTCAGTAGAAAAATAGCAATTTTTATTGTATAATTATATTTAGTAAAAATAGGGGAATAAAGAATAAAAAGTGGAGGCCAATATGCAAGAAGAAAAAGATCTTCTTTTAGCTATTCACATGGCAAAGGAAAATGAAGATATATATCTTACAAAAGAAAGAAAGGTATTGATCAGTAAAGACCAACAGTATATTTCTAGTTTTTACTTGTCACAAAATAGAGTGAGTAGTTTAGAGCAGACATTTGCAAACGTTTTAAATACCGATAATAACGATGAAGATTACGCTATTTATTATGGAGATGAAGAGATTCGTGAAAATGATAAAACAAAAGTTTTGGTTCTAAGAAACCAGTTAAGTAAGATTACGTGGAATGAATTTTTAAATGATTATCCCAATATCTTGGTAAATGATGAAGAGATAAGTAAACTTATCGATAAATTTGATTGTGTCTTCTCTAAAGATCTTGAAAAAATATTAACTTATTCTACCTATGGAGTTAGTTTTAGCGGGGAATTAGATGCTAGATTATTCTCGTTTGAAGAAAAGCTAGAGAAAACGTATATGCATGAAGGAGAATTACTCCTTCCGATTGCTGAACATGGCAAAGCTGTAATTTGCTACCAATGTTCAAAAAGATATTTTGTCAGGCTCGAAAATGAAGTGATAGTAAATACCTCGACAGAACTTGAAGATGTCATTGTCGATATCAATAAAGAAATAGATGACAGTATTTTAAATATCGAAGCTCAATTAGAAAAATTAAGTATTGGAACGATTAAGAAAATAGATTTACCAGATGAAGATGGAATTGAAATTAGAGAAAAAACTATCGAAGTGGATGGTACAGAGGTAAATGTCAAAATAAATGATGATGCCTACTTTGATATGTCCGCACTTGTTGCTCTTGTCGATAATAAAATTGATGAACTTATTGCCATGCAAAAAGAAGAAGAAAAAAGCAAGGTCGCAACCATCAAGACTAAACTAGAAAAAATGACCCAAAAGAATGAAGAAGCTAAAGCGCGCATTAAAGAAAGAGAGGAAGCAAAAAAAGCATACAGACTTGATATTGTCTCTTCACTTAAAAAAGTATCAGCAAATTATGCTTTCAATCTAAATGAAACAGCTAAATTAATCGTCAGTCATCTTCCTTTTTATGAACAAAAAGAGAGTTTAACAATTATCGCAGTTCCAGAGATCGAAGAAAATGACTACAGCGTTATCGAAGGAAGAAACATCGACTTAGGAAGAATCGTTTTAAAAACAATAAGCTTAAATAAACAAAAAGCTGTGTTCGAAGTAGTTAAAGCACCACTGGTTGTAGATATGCAAGGAAACTCACTTAAAAAGGGAAGTAAATTAGAATTAGAATTTGATAAAGAAAAATCATTTCGTTTAAATAAAAGTGGAGCGATGGAAACATGGGCAATCACCCTCGATAAAGCAAGCTTCGAAAGAGAGTTAAGAAATATCGAGTATGGGCGCATTATGAAATTGCTCAAAGAAACAGAATCATATAAAAAATACGGAGAGATTGAAAAGTTCGAAACTAAAAACTCAGTTATGTTATTCCTTTATTTTGTTATGCAAAACGGTGATGAAAAAGTTCAAGCAGAACTGGAAAAGATTATTAAAAATAAAGAGAAATTATACGAAGAATTTATCAGTAAATATAATGTTGAACAAGCAGTACTTGAAAAAGATTTATTAGCTAGTTTTACCAACAAGAAAAAGTTTATTGAAAAAGTTAATTTTGTCCGTGGGTTAATCGATTCTAACTGGCTTGACTATCCGAGATATATATTTGGGCAACATCGATATTTTGAAAGAGATTTACTTATGGAAGACTATATTAATTATCGAAATGATAGTTTATCAGTCGAAGCGTTCAGATTATATTTAGAAAAATTATTCGAAGAGTTTAACTTATTTAAAAAGCTAGATATTGAAGCTAAAGAAAATTTAGATTTATGTTTAGATTATTTATCTCGCGTTTATAAAAATGACACAGTATATGGAGAAACTTTAAAATATGAAGTAGAAAAACAAATACTTATCGACGAGAGTGAAGAAGAGTTATCACTTCTTATCTCCAAATTATGTCACCGTGGTATAAGTGATTACAACGACTTTAAAGAATATGAATATCTAGTTCAAGAGTTATACCGCAAGGGAGAACTTAAGTATCCGATATTTAGTGATAAATTTGAAGTTGGTTCGGTAAAGGGGGCGATTTAAATGACTAAAGAAGTAAAAGATAAAACGATATATCTAAAGAATAGAAAAATAGGTTTTAGAGTATCTATTCCCGACACTTTTGTCGAAGTTAAAAAAGAAATGTATCCCAAACTTGGAGTTGATCAAAATACATTAAACTTGTTTAATGTCGATCGTAGAACTACTTTTTCAGTATCTTTTGTCGGTTTTGCTTCGCCGAAAGATTTCGAGGGTTTAAACAAATTTAATGCTTCTAAGTTTAATAGTGATGATTTAGCGCTGTTAGCTTCGGAAAAAGAAACGCACAAAGCAGTTAATGCTTACACATATTACATTCAAAAACAAAATAAAAAGATAAAACAGACTATCATTTTAGTAAACGATATGTTAATAAATTTTTCAATAAACTTTGATCACAAAAATATGCTTAAAGAAATTAAAGAGTTTAAGAAGTGTAAAGAAAGTAACTTACTCGACGAGATATTAAAATCGATACTTATCTTTACACCGGTTAATCCTCCGATTGCGATCGAAGAAGAAATACCTGAACCAATTATAGCTAATGAAAAAGTTATCGAAACAAAGAGTATGTCACAGACGATTGTCGAGACAGAATGTAAATATAGAGGAATAAAAGTACCAGCATTTTATTTTAAGTATAATTATTTTAAAAACGGAGAAGTTGTCTTACTTACGACGATCGATAAAGAACTTTATTTTAGTGGATTTAGAGACTCGTTTGTCGTTGTTGATAACGGTGATTTAAGTATTAAATTAAAAGATATAGTTCATAAATATTTGGATAGATTAATGCCTATGGATATCGCTAACAAAAGACCGAGTAGTAATTCATCTATCGTTGCTAAAGCAGGAGATAAATATCTTTATATAGATTTAGAAGGAGAGTTAGACAAAGCTACTTTAAATGAATTCTTTATCGAATTGTTATCCATTTTTGAAGATGGTAATATCGATGGAAATGAAATTTTTCCCGCTGGTCTATTTACTGCAAGCGTCAAAGAAAGTGTTAGCTCGTCGAAATTTATAGTTAATGATGAAGATATTTTAGGAGCAGTTATCATTGATGAACCATATGCAGAAAATCCAGTTATCGAAATAGCTGAAGAAGCTACCTCTGAAACAATAGATGAAGTAGTTCCTGCCGAAGTTCGAGATGAGCTTAGTGAAGAGCTATTACTTCCTGTGATCGAAGAAGAGATAAAAACTGAAGCAATTGTCAGCAGCACTGACTCTAGACTTGTTACTCCGGAATTAAAAGTTTTAGCTTCGGAAACGGAAGAAATTTTTCATTTTATGAGTGATGCCCCAATATTTAGTTACCGAGTACCTAGTGAATATGCTCATAAATTAGTCAGAGAATTTAATGTCTTTGATCTTGAAAACGAAGAGCACACATCGCTTAGAATATTTATGTTTCCTTGTGATACTAAAGAAATATATGATGCCAAAGTCGAGGACTGGATGAGCAAGAACGTTGCCTCTGCTGGTGGTCTTATTGAAAGTAAATTAGAGTTATTAATTAGTGGCGAAGAGGTAAAAAACTTCTTACTTGCTAACGATAAATTTTACAAAATAAGCTATCAAACTGGATATTTAATAGCTATCTCAGCTACGATCAGCCCTGAACTATTAAGTGTTGCCAATTATATACTTAATAATAGTCATCAGATAAAAGCAAGTCCTGGATACATCGAAGCGTTCGAACGTAAACTTCGTAGCATCGCTATTTTAAAAGAAGAGGGTATAGATTATTTGATGGAACTTCCTCTAATTGAAAATAGTGTTGATGCTCATAAGAAAACAGTCGATAAAATTGCAAGAAGAGCAATAGCTCTTTGTATAAGTGCAAACTTTGCTATCGATGTAGCTAATGGTGAAAATAAAAAACAGTTAAAGTCATCGAAGAAATTTTTTACAAAACTTTTAGATACTTATAAAGTTAAGCAATATCTAACTAATAATGAAAAGAATTTATTTGATAAGATGGATCAGAATTTAGCTATTCAAATATCTTGGCAATTCGAAGGTTTAGTAGTCCTCTTCTGGGCTCTTAAGCTAATCGAAGATATCCCGTATCCGAAAGAATTAATTAATCCTAAAGTACTATCTTCGATCTTATCTGAAAGTAACAGTTACATAGAATTCATAAATAAGTGTAATCTAAGATCGATCGATGAAATACTTGATCTAGCTGATTTAACTTACAGATATGATTGGTATTGCGTCGATGCTAGAATAAATGATATCGATATCGATAGTAAGATTAATTCTGAAGTTGTACTTGAAAGACATCGTGCCTTAAACTGGTTAATTCAAGATGTTGATTGGGATAATGTAAATATTGATACCTAGGAGGTAATATGAAAAATTTGATTGGAAATCAGTGGATAGATGCTAGTAGTGAAGAAACTATTAATGTCATAAATCCATATAGTGGAAAACTAATTGATAAAATACCTAGTTCTGGGTTTGTCGATATCAATGAGTGTGTTAGACTTGCAATCGAAGCTAAACACCTTTGGCAAAAGACTAGTATTTTTGAACGCAGTAAAATTATTGAGAAATTTAGTCTAAGTGTTAAAGATAGAATTGATGAACTGGCTAGTCTCTTAACTAGAGAAACAGGTAAACCGATCAAGGAATCATATGAAGAATTACATAGATTTTTATCTATTGTTCCAGCTTATGTAGAGCGTTCAAGACATATGTATAGTGATTTTATTCCCGCTGGTCTTGCTGAAAATGAAGAGCATACGATAGTATCGACAAGTCGTCATCCAATCGGAGTAGTCGCAGTATTTTTGCCATCTAATTCTCCGGTTGTAACCTTTGCTCACAAGATTCCGTCGTCACTGTTGATGGGTAATACCGTTATTATTAAGCCTTCTTCCAAAGCGCCGCTTACAATTACAAAGCTGACCTATCTTCTTCGCAGTGCTGGCGTACCGGCTGGCGTCTTGCAGATAGTGCAGGGAAGTGGCGAGTTAACTGGTCAAGCTTTAGCGGCTCATCCAGATATTCAATTAATTTCCTTTACTGGATCTACTGTTTCGGGTATGAAAGTAATGGAGCAAGCATCACATAACCTAACGAGAGTATTACTTGAGCTGGGTGGAAACGATGCAACTATCATCTGTGAAGATGCCGATATTGATTTAGCTGTAAGTGAAGTAATAAAGGGTCGTATGTATAACAGTGGACAGGAAGCGGCAAGCTCTAAACGTGTTTTAGTTCACGAAAATATCAAAGCCAAATTTATCGATAAACTTCTTAAAAAAGTCAGTTTATTAAAAGTTGGTAGTCCAACTAGTCACGATACTGATATCGGTTGCTTAACAGATGAAAGAGCCGCGATTAAAGTCGAAAATCAGGTTAATAAAATGGTCGATGATGGAGCTAAACTACTTTGTGGTGGAAGACGTAGTGGCAATGTCTATGAACCGACAGTTATAACTGATATCGTTGCTACGATGGGAGTTGCTAATAACTTAGAGGTCTTAGGACCGGTTATACCGATCATCACCTTTAATGGTATTAAGAACGCTATTGATATCGTAAATAATTCACCATATGGTTTAACTTCCTCGATATTTACAGAAAGCTTAAAAACCGCTTTCCAAGTCGCTTCGAAACTGGAAGTAGGAACCGTTATTATAAACGGAAGAACCTCATACCGCTCATCTGACATGCCTTTTGGTGGATGGAAGTATTCAGGTTTCGGAACCGAAGGTGTAGCAAGCACTCTTGAACAACTATCATTAGTTAAAGTAACAGTTTTAAAAGATATCTTGAAATAAGATATTTTTTTGTTTTTGAACTTAAATACATTATTATGATATAATCATTTTACGAGGTGTATATGCGAATTGGTGTAGATATCGACGACACAATAGTCGATACAACAAAAAGAATAGAAGAATATGTAATAGAGCATTTAGGAATGGAAAGCGCAGAAGTAATCGATAATAAAACGAAAAAAGTATTACAAAGTGATTTCTTGGATGCTGAATCCGAAAGTTTTATAAGAGATCATTTTAGTCAAATAGCAGAGTCAGCGTTAATTAAAGATCACGCTTTAGATGTTCTTAATAGATTGAAAGAACGTCATGAAATATATATTATTACAGCGAGAAGCAACGATTTGACTAACTCTGTGGATTTAACTATAAACTATCTTAAAGATTATAATATTCCACATGATAAACTAATAACTAGGGCATTTGATAAAGTCGATGACTGCATTGAAAATGGCATCGATATTATGATTGATGATAAGGTCTCGACTATTGAGACAATCAAGGCCGCAGGAATAGAGACGCTTCTATTTAATTCTAAATGGAATAACAACGTCGAAACAAAATCTCCGAGAGTCGATAACTGGTTAGAAGTAGAAAAATATATTCTCGATTTAGAAATTAAAAGAGCGGTTTAACTTGAAAAAAGATATATAATATGATATATTTGTCATTACAAAACAAGTGCGAAAGACGAAGAAGATATAATACTTAAAGAGAGTCTATGGTTGGTGAAAATAGATAGTTAAAGTTTTCTTAGATCACTTTCAATGTTCTCTATGAAGATAGAGACGGTAACGCGTTATAGTAATAAGAAGTAATTAAGGTGGTACCACGATCATTCGTCCTTTGGATGAATGATTTTTTTTGGAGGAAAATATGATATTTAAAGAATTATCAAAAGAAAAAACACATCTAGTCGAAGAGAGATTCTCAGATAACTGGAGAAAAATGGATGTCTTAGAACAATCGATTAATAGTCGTAAAGATTATTGGGTTTTTTATGATGGTCCAGCAACCGCTAATGGAATGCCAGGTCTACACCATATGGTAGCTAAGTTTCTTAAAGATACGTTTTGCAAGTATAAAGCTATGCAAGGTAAGAAAGTACTTAGAAAAGTAGGATGGGATACCCATGGTCTTCCAGTCGAAGTTCAAGTTGAAAAAGAACTTGGTTTTAGTGGGAAACAAGAGATAGAAAAGTATGGAATTAAAGAGTTTAATCAAAAATGTCGCGAAGCTGTTTGGACTAATGAAAAAGCTTTTGCTGATCTGACTGTTAAAATGGGACAGTTTATCGATTTGGATAATCCTTATATAACTTATCATAATGATTATATTGAAACCGAATGGTGGATATTAAAGAAGTACTTTGATGAAGGGCTATTTTATCAAGGTCATAAAATTCTTCCGTATTGTCCTAGGTGTGAAACAGGTCTTGCTTCTCACGAAGTAGCTCAAGGATATAAAGAAGTAGATGTAAACAGTGTCATCGTAACTTTTAAAAAGAAAGATGAAGATGTTTATTTCCTCGTTTGGACAACAACTCCTTGGACACTTATTTCTAATACAGCTCTTTGTGTAAATCCAGAAGAAACTTATGTCAAAGTTCAAAGTGGAGCCTATAAGTTTATTCTTGCTGAAAAGCTTGTGTCACAAGTTCTAGGTGAAGAAGTGGAGATTCTTGAAAAGTACAAAGGAAAAGATCTTGAATATGCTGAATATGAACAGTTAATACCAGCTTTAAAAAGTGATAAGAAGGGCTTCTTTATAACTATCGATAACTATGTATCAATGGATGATGGAACCGGTATTGTTCATATAGCTCCGGCTTTTGGACAGGATGACTATAACATCGGTCAAAAATATGATTTGCCCTTTTTTAATCCGGTTGATGAAACAGGAAAATTTAGTGATGGTCCATGGAAAGCTATGAACATCTTTGATGCTGATCCAGAAATTATAAAATACCTTAAAGAAAAAGATAGATTATTTAAGAAAATCAAAATAAATCATAATTATCCACATTGCTGGAGATGTGATACACCGCTTATCTATTCAGCTAAAGAAAGTTATTACTTAGCCGTTACCAAATATAAAGATACTATTATTGAAAATAATAAAACTGTCAAATGGTATCCAGACTTTATCGGTGAAAAGAGATTTGCCAACTGGCTTGAAAATCTAAACGATTGGGCCATCTCAAGAAACAGATATTGGGGAACACCGCTTCCTTTATGGCAATGTGAATGTGGCCATGAAGAGATGGTCGGTTCACGTGATGAACTTAGAGAAAAAGCTATAGATAAAGTGGCCGAAGATATCGATCTTCACCGTCCATTTGTCGATGAGATTGTTTTAAACTGTTCAAAATGCGGGGGCAAGATGCACCGCGTTGAAGAAGTAATCGATTGTTGGTTTGATAGTGGAGCAATGCCTTTTGCTCAGTATCACTATCCTTTTGAAAACAAAGAATTATTTGAGAAGCAATTTCCAGCCGACTTTATTTGTGAGGGTATCGATCAAACACGTGGATGGTTCTATTCCTTGATGGCTATATCTAGCTTCGTCATGGGCAAGAGTCCTTATAAAAATGTTTTAGTTAATGATTTACTCCTTGATAAAGACGGTAAGAAAATGAGTAAATCTAAAGGTAATGTCCTTGATCCTTTTGCCCTCATGAAACAGTATGGAGCAGATACAATTCGCTGGTACTTACCATATGTCTCGCCAGTTTGGACACCGCTTAAATTTGATGAAGAAGGCCTAAAAGAAGTTTATTCTAAATTCTTTAACCCGCTTCGTAATAGCTATAATTTCTTTGCTCTTTATGCCAATACCGATGGTGTTGATCCTAGAAATTTTGAAGTAGACTATAACGATTTAGAGGAAATAGATAAATGGCTTCTTTCTAAGTATCATAATCTCCTAAAGTATGTCACTGAAAGTTATGAAGTATATGATCTTCACAAAGTAGTAAGAGCAATCACTAACTTTGTCAGTGAAGATTTATCTAATTGGTATATTCGTCGAAATCGCCGAAGATTTTGGGCAAGTGAGCTAGACATCTCAAAAAAAGCTGTTTATAAAACAAGCTACGATGTACTAGTAGGTCTTGCAGAAATGATAGCTCCGATTGTACCGTTTATCTCTGAAGAAATATATTTAGCTTTATCAGATAATCAAAGTGTCCACCTAGCAGATTTCCCTAAACATAGCGACAAAATGATAGACACTAAACTAGAGCGTAAGATGGACTTAGTTAGAGATCTAATTTCACTTGGAAGAAATGCTAGGGAAGAAGTTAGAATCAAGGTTAGACAACCCCTTCTAGAAATATATCTAGATGCAAAGAACAAAAAGATTATTGATGATTTGGTATCTTTAATCGAAGAAGAGTTAAATGTAAAAAAGATAAACTTTGTCGAAGACTTATCAAAATATATGAATTTTGAAATAAAGGCCAACTTCAAAGTTTGTGGACCAATCTTTGGTTCTAATATGAAAGAAGCGGCAAATAAAATAACTGGACTAAGCTATGCCGATATCTTAAAGCTTGAGGAAGGGCAAAATCTCAGCATCGAAGTGGCGGGAGAAGATCACCCATTAAACTTAGAAATGGTCGAAGTAAGAATCAGCTCTAAGGAAGGCCTTAACGCAAGTCAAGCAGGAAATAATTTCATTATTCTAAATACGACCCTTAGTGATGAGTTAATCGGTGAAGGAAGAGCAAGAGAATTAATCTCTAAAGTTCAACAAATGAGGAAGACTAGTGGCTTTGAAATAACCGATCGAATAAATATTTTATATAAGTCTCAATCAGACTTAGAAAAAGTTCTAAAAGAATACGAAAAGCTAATCAAAGATGAAACGCTTGCCGAAAACTTTATTCAGACAGAAAAGGGCGGAACCGAAATCGAATTAAATGACATCACCGTTCAAACATCTGTGGAAAAGAATGAGAAATAGTTGAAAACTTCAACTATTTTTTATGTTATAATGTTAAGCAGTAGGAGGCGCTATGACGATTTTACCAGCAGATACATATACAGTTGTAAATAAGACCATCATCACTGATTATG
>CAZVUK010000022.1:3074-14902 GCA_964630225.1 uncultured Muribaculaceae bacterium | reverse complement strand
TCTTCTTTCTTGTTAATTTCTTTCATCAATTACACTTCATAGGACGCGTGTAGCCAGACCATATACCGATGGCGAAGACAACAAGGAGACCAACACCAATCGGAAGCCACCAAGGCATGGCAGCCCCACCACGCAAGTCCATACTTTCTTTTTCACTTAATTCTTTCATCTTTCCTCCAAATGTTTTCTAATATGATATCAATTATCTTTTTACTATAAAGTTTTATTTTAACTTCATTAACTTCACCGAAAGCTTTATCCAAAGATAAAGTTACTTCTTGATAATATTTTCCTGACAATAGAATAGTATTTTTATTTATCTCTTTAACTTTGTAAGCAAACTTTTTATTTTTAATATATATATTATTATTTTTTATTAGAGATAATTTATCATTGGGAATTATTATTAAGATTTCTTTTTCTTTAGCAACTGCAGGTAAGTATAGATATGCTTCATATTTAAAACGTTCATTTATAAAAAACAGCAGTAATACTACAATAAACAGATAAATAAACCAAGTTATAATGAAACGGTGAATCTTCTCCCGTTTTTTAAAATCAATTATTTCAAACATAGTTTAGCTTCTTTCAAAACATATACTTTATCAAAGAGACTTTCATTGGCTAGACGATGTGATATAACAATAAAAGTTTTATCGGCAAAAGTCTTAAAGACATCTTTTAATATTTCTTTTTCCATAGTGACATCAAGCTGACTTAGACTTTCATCAAAAATAAATATTTTGGCATCTTTAAGAAGACTACGTGCAAGCATTATACGCTGACGTTCCCCGCCACTTAAGTTAAAGCCACCTTCTTCGATAAGTGTATTATATTTAGATTTCTTTTCTAGCTTTTCAAGTCCTGAAATTTTAGCTATTTTAAGAAAATATCCATAATTTATAACTCTCCCCAGCGTCACGTTATTATATAGGGTGTCATTGTAAATAACTTCACTTTGCGAAACATAAACTAAGTTTTCACGAACTGTTTTTAAATCTAGATTATTAAGATCTATTCCTCCGATATATATCTTTCCTTGATAGTTATTTAAATAGCGCATAAGTATTTTAAACAAAGTGCTCTTCCCACTTCCACTTTGTCCACTTATGAGAATCTTTTCTCCATTTTTAACTTTCAATGAAACATTTTCTAAAACATTATGTACTTCATCATATGAATAGCCTAAATCATCGATACTAATATCAAAGTTATTAAGTTCAATATTATTATTGACATTTAAATCTTCCGATCCCACTTCGAAAATATTGTTAATTCTTTTTAAAGCAAGTGAAATGTTTTTAAATGATAAACTTATATCGATAAGACTTTTGATAGGTTCTAAAAAATAGATATATAAAGATGAGAAAGCGACGACATCACCTATTGTTAAAATATCTTTAAAAAACATTTTTGTCGCTATAAAGAGCATTATAACAAATGATAATTCACTTATCATATTACTTAGTGTATCTTCTTTTTTATATGCTTTATTTAAAGAATAGCTTTCATCTAAATAAGCTCGATACTTTTTCAAAAATTTTTCTTCACAAAAGTCTTCGATGTGAAGTCCTTTAATAGTATCCACACTACCAATACTTTCGATTAAAAAAGAATTGACTGAAGCTGAGACTTCTTTACTTTGTTTTAAGTGATAAAAAATAATCGGTCTAAAAAGCAAATTTATCAAAATAAGTAAGAGTGTAGTAATTGCGATAAGTATCGTCAAATAAGAACTTATTTGCCATAATGCCAGAAAAGCAAAACCTGCTAAAAGAAGATCAATTAAAAGACCTAATATTAACTGACTTAACAACTCTTTAATATCTGATAAGTCTTGTAAACGACTTATTATTTCACCACTAGATCTGTTTTTATAGTATAAATAAGGAAGTTTAATTATTTGTATGTATGCTCTTTTGCTTATATGAAAATCAAGTTCATGTTTTAGATAGTTAAGTAGATGAAATCTAGCGCTATCACTTATAACTTTTAAAAGACTAAGTAAAAGTACGACCAAAGTAATTAGCATTAAATTATCATAAGAGTAATACTTAATAACATGATCGATAATAAGTTTTAGTTTATATGATAAAAAGATATTTAAGATAGTATAAATAATCGATATAATAAGCATTATTATAATTGTCTTTTTGTGTTTTACAGCAAAAGATATTAATTCTTTTGCCATAAAGCTTTGCTTATTTAACTTTGCTAATACTTTATCTAAACTAAATAGTATATAGTTGCCCGTACTTATTTTTTCAAAATCAGATACCATTATCGTTTTTTGGCCTATTGCTGGATCCGAAACAATTAGGCGCTTACCAATCATTTTGTGAATGACGATAAAATGAGCATATCCTTTTTCATCAACAACATGAGCTATACAAGGAAATAAGTCAGATTCTAAATCACTCACCTTTCCTGTGACTGTCCAAGCACTAAAACCTAGACTTTTTGCTGCTAAAACAATATGATAGGCTGTTGTTCCATCGACATTAGTCCTAGTCAAATCTCTAAGCTTTTCAAGTGAGTAATCGCCTCCATATGACCTTATTATCATAAGTAAAGAGCAAGCTCCACAATCACTACTACCCTCTTGAATTACACTTGGATATTTCCGCATCAATCAATTCACTTCCTTGTAGTAAATAATTGGAGATTAACTATTTATTTCCTAAAAAAAAGAACTAAGTTCTTTTTAATTTTTTATATATTTCCATAATTAATAAAATTATGAGTGATA
Organism: uncultured Muribaculaceae bacterium; assembly: GCA_964630225.1. Lineage (GTDB taxonomy): Bacteria > Bacillota_I > Bacilli_A > RF39 > UBA660 > CAYZRY01. Next base: position 12,153 of record CAZVUK010000022.1, on the reverse strand, counting down.
CTAAGAATAAGTATATTAAGTGAATAAACGGAATACTTGTCGTCTTTAAAAATTGTGCTAAAAAGGGAAGTTCCATAACTACGACTTGAAGTAATATAGCCGAAATAATACTGACTACAACTAATTTATTTGTTTTAAGAGGAACTTTAAATACTGATCTATTTTCACTGCGACAATTAAGAACATGAATGTTTTGCATAAAGACCATAAGTGCCATTATATAACCTCGAGCCATATATGTCTCCATGCCGATATTTTTTATTAGATATACCCAAACGATGAAGACCACTATTCCAATCATTCCACCAGCGATTGCCACTTCTTGGATAAGTTCTTTATTAAAAATATTCTCTTTGGTACTGATCGGAGGCTTTTTCATAATATCCGGTTCGGCTTTTTCAAATGATAAAGCAAAATCCTGAAGTCCGTCGGTTACAATATTAAGCCAAAGTAGTTGAATGGCAACCAGTGGCATATCCATGTTAGCAAGAAGAGATAGGATAAAGAAGAATACTTCGGCCATTCCACAAGAAAGGAGCATATAACTAACTTTTCTAATATTAGAATAGGCATTTCTTCCCTCTTTAATACCGGTGACAATCGAATTAAAGTTATCATCGATAACAATCATGCGAGCTGTCTCTTTGGCAACGTCTGTTCCACTTCCCATTGCAATACCAATATTAGCACTGCGAATAGCCGGGGCATCGTTTACCCCGTCTCCAGTAACCGCGATAAACTCTCCCTGTCTTTTATAAGATTCAACTATCTCTAGTTTTTCAAGTGGTGTAACTCTCGAGAATACTTTTTTACTAGCAACAAACTTGTCAAATTCTTCATCGCCTAGTGATAGATACTTTTGAACTTCACTTGTCTCGGCGACTTCTTCATACGATGAAACAAGTTCCAAATCTTTAGCGATAGCAAAGGCTGTAAGGGGATGATCTCCGGTAATCATAACAACTTTGATACCTGCCGTTTTACACTCACTAATAGCATTTTTTGCTTCTTTCCTGATTGGATCGATAAAAGCAATCATCGCATCAAAGTTTAATTCCGGTATATCATCGAGATAATAATTTTCTTTTTGTTTAAAATCTTTGACTTCACTGGATGCTATCGCAATAACACGATAACCTTCTTTGGCTAAGCTTTCATTTTGTTTAATGATACTTTTATTATCAATGGCGCGTCCTGCCATAGTATTAGATAGTTTCATAACTACCTCTGGAGAGCCTTTAACGCTGCAATATACTTTATTATTTTCTTTATAAAAAACAGCTGAATATTTATTTTCTGATTCATATGGAATAGAGGCTAATATTTCTTTCTCTGCTTTTACTTTCATCTTTTTAGCTAGAGCTAAGAAAGCTATATCGATAGAATCACCATGGGTTTGCCATTTTCCTGATACTTTATCCATGTGAGCTTCATTATTAATTGCTCCAAAATATGCAATTCGTTTGGCTATTTCGATATCATTTCCATTGTCTATGATTTTTCCTTCATCGTTATAGCCAGTTCCTTCGATATCGTACACTTCGCCACCAGGTAATAATATCTTTTTAGCAGTTTGTTCGTTTACTGTTAGAGTACCGGTTTTATCCGAGGCAATAACGGTGCAACTTCCTAAGCTTTCAACAGCATTTAATCTTTTGACGATGACGTTTTTCTTGGCCATCCTATTTGAGGCAATGGTAAGGGCCATCGTTAAAGCAAGCGGTAATCCTTCAGGCATGGCCGAAACTGAAAGGGCAATAACTGATAAGAATATCTCATCATTTGGTACATCTTTACTTACTAGAACAATAGCAATTATGATGGCTACGATTACAACCATTAAACTAATCTGTTTAGAAAATTTATTCATTCTAATCGTAAGCGGTGAAGGCGTCTCTTTAGTCGAAGAAATTTTATCGGCAATCTTACCTATTTCGGTAGCGATACCTGTTTCGACGACAATGCAGATAGCACGTCCCGTAACAACAGAGGTTCCTGAGTAAGCCATATTGTATCTATCAGCGACAGTTTTATCTCCTTTAAGAGGACTGCTACTTTTTGTAACAGCTAAACTCTCACCAGTTAAAATAGATTCATTTATCTGGAGATTATGAGCTTCTAAAATACGCATATCGGCACTTACTTTAACACCTGATTCAAGTTCGACAATATCCCCAGGTACAAGCTCAGATGAATCAATTAATATTTCGTTATTATCTCTGTAGACAGAAACCAAAACTTTGATGATACTCGATAATGCTTCGGCGTTTTTCTCAGCTTTCCACTCCTGGGCAGTACCCATTATTAAATCAACCAAGACAATAGAAAAAATGGCTATCGCATCGATATATTCTCTAATTATTATAGAAAAAAAGATCGTTACTAATAGTAATATAACAATAGGATCAAATAATTGTTTTATAAATATAAGAAAAATACTATCTTTTTTTTCTTTAGGTAAAACATTCTTCCCATATTTATCTTGTCTTTTAGTAACTTCACTAGATGAAAGTCCCCTAGCTAAATTACTATCTAATTTTTCGATTACTTCATCAGTTTTCAATTCATGCCAATTAGTCATATTTCACTTCCTATACTATTAATTTTAACACAGTATATTTATCTCAAAAAAATTATTTTAAAAAAACGACATTATTTGTCGTTATTTTAATATGTATAAATAAATTGCTACAAAGTGCAGTATGCTTCCAGCTAGGACAAAAAAATGCCACAGTGAATGCATATATTTCTTTTTCTTACCGGCAGCATAGATGACAGCACCAATCGTATATAAGACTCCACCGACAACAATTAAAGTCATTCCCTCTTTGGCAATAACGGCGGCAAACTCTTTAAAAGAAAAGCCTGCTATCCAACCTAGAAACAGATATGATATCAGTGAAAAGACTTTGAACTTTTCAATATTAACAGAATTTAGTACGATACCAACAATTGCTATAGCGGTCATAATCAATAATAATAATAATCCGTTTTTATCCCACATCTTATATAAAAGAATCGGTGCATATGTTCCAACAATAAGTAGATATATGCTACAGTGATCAAGTATTCTAAATACTTTTTTGGCAAACAAACGTGGTGATAAACTGTGATACAAAGTCGACATCGTATACATTATTATAAGTCCACTTCCAAATATAGCCGAACCTACTATTGCTTTAACATCACCTAAAGAAACACTTCGAACCAGCATTAATATTAGAGCTACTATTGAAAAAAGGGCTCCGGCTCCATGTGAGATAGAACTAGTCAATTCTTCTCCTAAGGTATATTTAGGTATTTTTATTTTACTCATTTTACTCTCCTACTACATTATAGTATTATATGGCTTTAAAGTAAATAAATTAAATGAAGATGGAAAAGAGATAACGAAAAGAAGAGTGAAAGACAGTGAATAAACTAATAAAAAAAGCCTGCGAAAGGCTTTAATTACATAATGGTACACCTAGAGGGGATCGAACCCCCAACCTTTTGGTTCGAAGCCAAATACTCTATCCAGTTGAGCTATAGGTGTATCACAATTATTTTAACATAAATTTATTAAATTTAGTATTTTTTTAATTTTTGAAAAACTGTATAGTTAGCTCTTGGATCGACATTGTTAAGTTCTTCTAAATATGGAAGTGGGTTTTCATTAGGAACATATGTATATAGTTTATTAAAGCTATCCAGTAAACCCCTATCTACTTTTATGTTATATAAGTAATTTAAGTATTCATAATACTGTTCACAGCTTAATCTGTTTACATCGGTTCCCGCTATTGTACCCAAAACCATCATGTTGTAAGCAAACAAGTCAGTATCTTCACTAGCTTTAGTTGCATAATCTAATACTGGATATTTTTTTGGCATTGTTTTAGTTATCTTGTTAGATGCAAAACATCTCATTGGAAAGGGTTTATTGCCCGCTATGCTACAGCTATCTAGATCGACAATGTGTACTTTTTTATCTTTGTCTAAAACCATGTTTTGTGGGTGAAGATCACCGATATAAAAGTCATTTATGGGACTATATTTACGGTGACACTTTAATTTTTCAAGTGTTTCACCAACTTGTTTCAAATAATCAATTTTTTCAGCGGTCGTCGTATATCTATCACTAAGCACTAGGGAAAGATTGTCTCCTTCGATTAAAGGAAGAGTAAAACCAACTAGTCTTTTACCCACTGTTACAAGCTGTTCAGGAAAGACAAGACGCTCATCTTCAAAAATATCACGATAAAAGATCAAGTTGTTAATCGTTTCTAACTTGTTACCGAATGTCTCTCCTTCGTCGATATAAAGCTTTTTCAAAAGTTTTCGTTCAGTCCTCCAATTGGCTCTAATATCAAAGTGATATATGATTGCTTCGGTCGACATAATATCTCGTGACAATGCAAGACGTTCTAAAGTTTCAAATCTCTTTTTAGAAATATTTATAACTTTCACATTATCCCCCCTCATTGTTGGCTACATTATAGCACAAAACACAGTTTTTTTCAAGAAAAAAGGACTGTATTACTATACAGTCCTTATGGAACGATTCTGTTTGGTCCACGATATAGATACATTGCTTCCCTAATACTTGATAATTCAAGTATTAAAGCAGCTAATCTATCAAGTCCTATAGCAAAGCCCCCGTGAGGTGGACATCCGTATTTAAAGAAGTCTAAATAAAATTCTAGTCCCTTTTCAGGTATTTTTTTATCAGCAAGTTGAGACTTTAAAATATCTAATCGATGTTCTCTTAAAGAGCCGGTTGTGATTTCAACCCCTTTATATATAAGGTCAAAACTATCACTAAATCCTTCACTATCACGCATATGATAAAAAGATCGAGAAGCAGCTGGCCACTTTGTTACAAAGAAGAAATCACTGCCACTTTTCTTCTTTAAATACTGCCATATCAAATGCTGACTTTCAGCATCTAAATCACTGTGTAGAGCTTCAGGTTTACTATATCCTTCAGCTTTAGCAATTTCTATTGCTTCGGCCAAAGTGATTCTTGGAAAGCTTAAATCCAGCCCTTCGAATTTAACTCCAAAGATTTCCTCGATTTCTACTGCATGTGATAGAGCCAATCTTTTAAAGGTTGTTTTAAGCATATCTTCTTCAAAATCAAGTAGCTCATCTAGATCTTTTAACCACGATATTTCGACATCTAGTGCTGTAAACTCCGTCGCATGATAAGTTGTTTTAGAGCGATCAGCCCTAAAACAATCACCTATTTCAAAGACTTTATCAAAGCCTGAACTCATAGCCATCTGTTTATAGAACTGTGGACTTTGAGTTAGATAGGCCTTGTCATCAAAATAATTGACTTCGAAGACTTCGGCTCCTCCTTCGGATGGAACACCGATTATTTTTGGACTATGTATTTCAATAAATGAATGTGCTAGTAAATAATCTCTTATGTATTGTTCGAATGCAGTTCTGACTTTAAAGACCATCGTCATCTTTTTAGTTCTTAAATCTAAAAAACGGGAATCTAATCTCGTCTCTAGTGAAGTTTCACTTTTACCACTAAAATCAATTGGTAAGATTTTCTCTGCAAGTGACTCCAAAACAATATCTTGATAGATAATTTCTACTCCACTTTTAGATCTTTCCTGGGCTTTAACAAGACCCTTTAATCTAATTGCTGACTCTAACGATATATCTTTAATTTTTGTGATATCGACTTCTTTTTTATCGACTATTATTTGGACTTCTCCACTGATATCAGAAACAGTTAAAAAGATGATATCTTTCATATCTCTAACTCTTTTTAAAAAACCATAAATAGTAACCTCTTCATCTATTTTGCTTTTTAAATCTTTAATATATGTTCGCATAATTTCCCCCTAATATTTTTCAAATTCTTTTTTTATCTTTTCGACAGCTAAAGCTGGATTTGCTCTTCCTCTTGTTTCTTTCATAACTTGTCCAACAAAGTAATCGAGGACATTTTTACCATTTCGATAATCGTCGATTAAATGTTTATTTACTTCGACAACTTTGACGATTATCGCTTCTAAGCCATCATCGTCACTTAATTGCATGATATTTTCTTCAGCAATTATATCGCTTGGTTCTTTTTCTTGACTAAGTGAAGCGTAAAGCACTTCTTTAGCTTGTTTAATAGATATACTACCCTTTGATACTCTGTCTATCAAATCAGATATATGGACTGGTTTTACATAGATTTCCTTGATTGTTAATGAAAATTTATTCATATGTCCTAGAATTACTCCATTTACCCAGTTAGCAGCTAATTTATAGTCTGTTCCATGTGAGATAACTTCTTCGAAATAGTCAGATACTTCTTTATCTTTGACTAAAACTTTTGAGTCATACCTTGATAAGCCATATTCGTTCATGTATTTTTCGATTCTTTCAAACTGGAGTATAGGAATAGATTCTTTTAATTCTTGGACTAGACTTTCCTCTATTTTAAATGGTGGTAAGTTGGGTTCGACATAATATTTGTAGTCGACCGCATCAACTTTACTACGCATCGCGAAAGTTTTTCGTTTGTCATCGTCGAATCTTCTCGTTTCCTGGATGACTTCTTCGCCTCTTTCATAAGCTTCACTTTGTCTTTTCATTTCGTAGATAATAGCATCTTTAACGTTGTTAAACGAGTTGATGTTTTTTATTTCTACTTTAGATGTAAGCTGTTTTCCGCCTTCATCTTGCAAGCTTATGTTTACATCACAGCGCATTTGACCTTTATCGGTTTTAGCTTCTGATATATCGCAGTAAACTAGCACTGAGCGAAGAGCTTCAAGGAAAGTGATTACTTCATCGACACTGTGCATACATGGCGTAGTAACAATTTCAATAAGTGGTATACCCGCTCTGTTATAGTCAATTAGTGAATAATCACCAAAATGATCAAGACTAGCGGTATCTTCCTCTAAATGTATATCGTGAAGATATACTTTTTTTCTTTCTTCACCGACAGTTATCTCTAAGTATCCATCTAAACCAACAGGTTTTGTAGCCTGCGTTATTTGATAACCCTTTGGTAGGTCCGGATAAAAATAGTTTTTACGGTCAAATATTATTTTATTTGGCAAACTGCAGTTTAAGGCAATCGCACATTTAAGGGCTTTGTTTAGTGCTTCTTTGTTTAAAACTGGTAAAGTTCCTGGTAAAGCCAAATCAAGTGGTGAAACGTTGATGTTTGGCTCTATGTCATAACTGTTGCTAGATGATGAGAATACTTTCGATTTTGTTTTAAGTTCGGCATGGACTTCGAGTCCGACAACTAATTTATACATTGTTTGCCTCCCTGTAATCCATTTTTAAGTCTAGTTCTTTTTCAAGCTGATGAGCAAGAGCAAGAACCGTTTCATCATCTCGAACTTTTCCAGTGATACTAATTCCTACGGGCATCTTATTTATCATGCCCATCGGAATAGAAATACTTGGAAAGCCACCGAAGTTAGCTATACATAGATGGTTTTCTAAAATTAAATATTTGTCAGATAAGCTATCACCATCATCATTAACAAGAGGCGCTATTCCTCCGGAAGGAAGAATCATTCCGTCGTAATCTTTAAATAACTCTGTAAGCTTTTCAACGATCATTCTTCGGACACGTTTAGCATTTAAGAATAGCTTGTTTTGGTTTTCTTTTTGCAAAACGTAGCTCCCAATTACAAAGCGGCGTTTGATCATTTCACAAAAACCCGTGGTTCTTGTTTCAATCATAATATCATCGACATGGTTGCTATCAACTCTCGAAGCAAAAGCAATTCCATTAAGGTTGGCGTTAGCGCTAGTACTTTCGGCACATGATATAGTTATATAAGCAGGGTACAAAGCATTTAACAATTCTTTAGCAATAGAAACTTCTTCGACTATAACACCTAGCTTTTGATATTTAGCTAACGTTTCATGAAATAAGTTTAATGTCTCTTCTAGTTCTTTGTCTTTTTGTTCATAATGATCAATATCAGCTATTTCTTTGATGTAGAAGAGTTTCTTGCCTTTTAGATCTTTGTCTAAGGTATCAACCAATACTTTTCCATCATTTGGCAAACTTGTCATATCTTTTTCGTCATATCCTTTGATGATGTCCGTGACGATTGCGGCATCTTTGACACTGCGTGATAATACGCCTATGTGATCAAGACTAGCTGCGAACTGGAATAATCCATATCTAGATATTAGTCCGTAAGTTGGTTTAAAGCCTACGACTCCGCAAAGTGCGGCCGGTTTTCTAACTGAGTCTCCAGTATCTGATCCGATGGCAAAAGGAACAAGTCCTGTTGCTACGGCAACGGCCGAACCAGCTGATGATCCTCCGCTTATGCGTGCTTCATCCCATGGGTTTTTAACAGGGCCTGTGTGTCCACTAGTTCCTCTTCCCCCGATAGCTAGCTCATCTAATACTGTTTTGCCCAGTAATATTGCGCCAGAGGCTTCTAATTTTTCAAAGACAGTTGCTGAATAAACAGGTACATAATCTTTTAGTATCTTAGATGAAGCAGTTGTCAGTATCCCTTTGGTCGATATATTATCTTTAAGGGCGTATGGAACTCCTTTTAATGGTCCATCACTTTCTTTGTAATCACAGATTGTCACAAAAGGATTATATTTATCTTGGATTATTTTAGCTTCTTTGACGGTGTTTTCAAAAATAGATTTGGAACTTATTGTTTCTATTTCTTTTTGGTAATCTTCGACTGTTTTCATTATTCCACCACCTTAGGTACACGGACTTCGCCGTTTTGAACAAACTTAGTGCCAGATAATGCTTCTTCTCTTGTAAGAAGATTAATATCAATATCCTCTCTTAACTGAACCTCTTCAAGCTCAAAGGGAAAATGCATCGCGTTGGCTTCTTCGATACCTGGTATTTTAGACAAAAGGTCCATCTGTTTTAAAATGGTATCAAATTCTTGCTGAAGAGTTTCTAGTTCTTTATCATCCATCTTAAACATAAGTTTCTCGGCATAAATTTTTAAATCTTTTATTTCTATCATATAATCCTCACTATATGTATTATATCAAAAAATGGCGCCTAATGCAGGACTCGAACCTACGACATTCTGATTAACAGTCAGATACTCTACCAACTGAGCTAATT
>CAZVUK010000022.1:0-2974 GCA_964630225.1 uncultured Muribaculaceae bacterium | reverse complement strand
ATTATAGTATTGGAAGATTGGGGTTGGACTACGAGGTTTCTCAATAGTATCGATACCTCTAGTTATAAATCCTATTATGGTAGCTTCTGCTTCTTTCACTTCATTATCAAATCCAAAAATCTGTCCTACATGTCCTAAAAGAAATGCTGCCAATATTATAAAAGTAATAAATGAAGAGCACATAATTAATACCGCTATAAATGTTAATGCCATAATCACCTCTTAATATAATGTTATTTTTGCATATTGTTAAAATTATTACTATAAAAAAACTTGTACCGAAGTACAAGTATTAACATATGGTGCGAGAAAAGAGACTCGAACTCTCACGATTTTACTCATAAGCACCTCAAGCTTACGTGTCTACCAATTCCACCACTCTCGCGTCAATGACAATTATATCATAAAAATTTAAAAAATAAATAGCGTTTATAATATAGTTGTCTCACTATTTAATAAATAATTCTCTAATAAAATAAAGTATCAACATATGAACTGGATATATTAGATAAAAGAAATATTTAAACCACGTGGCACTGTATCTTTTGTTGTCAATTAAGTTATTAAACATAATTAGTCCTGATCCAAGAGCAAATACTTGAAGTAATCCTCTTCTTGGACTTAAGTAAGGCCATATTAGAGTTATAAAATAAAAACCGACAAAGAAGATTGATTTTTTGATAAGTGTATCTTTGATTAATTTTTGATTCATTATTAGATATATCCAAGTAATAAGCGAGAAACCATAAAGTCCGTACTCAGGAATATTTAAATATGATAGAGCTCCGATTGATATAAAAGACATTATGGCTAGACTTATGTTTCTGCGATTTTTATTTTGAAGAGCTTCATTTAAAAAGTATATCCATATTAAATGAAATGAAAAACTTAAAATAGCATTGAATTGCCACCAGTTAAGATTAGTAAATATGATATACACTGGTTGTGATATTAAACCGATCAGTAATAGACGCAAATAATATTTTCTAAGGTCTTTAGTGTTCATTAATCCCATGACAATAGAATACGCAAACAGAGGATATGCTAGGCGTCCTATTACTCTAAGTGAGGTGACAAGTTCATCTTGCCATACTCCTTCGTATATTACTCCGATGTGGTCAATTATCATCGATATTAATGCTATAAGCTTAATTATCACAGTTTGTTAACCTAAGACGACATCTAGTGTCATCATAACGACAAAGCCTAGCGCTAAACCAATTGTTCCATAATCAGAGTGCACTCCCTCTTGTGAGCTCGGTATTAAGTTTTCAACGACAACATAGATCATAGCACCTGCTGCAAAAGATAAAAAGTATGGAAGAATCGGCACTACTAAACTAGTTAACATAATTGTGATTAAGCCGGCAATAGGTTCAACTATTCCAGAAAGTGTTCCGTATAAAAACGCTCTCGTTTTGCTTAATCCACTTAGTTTAAGTGGTGGCGATATGACCGCTCCTTCAGGGAAATTTTGAATAGCAAGCCCTGTTGATAAAGCGAGTGCTCCCGCTATTGATACTTGGGCACTATTTGCTAAAAATCCAGCTAAAACGACACCGACAGCCATTCCTTCGGGAATGTTATGAAGCGTAACAGCAAAAAGAAGCATTTTGGTTTTTGAACTCTCGCTTTTTTTGTGAAAGTGTTGTTCCTTATCGCCATGAATATGGGGAATTAATTTATCTAGAAGTAGCAAAAATCCAATTCCGATGAGAAAGCCAATAATCGCAGGCATTGCTTTGACAAAGCCTTCGCCTTTAGACATATCCATCGATGGAATTAAGAGTGACCAGATCGATGCTGCAATCATTACCCCCGATGCAAATCCTAGTAGGATCTTTTCTACTTTGCTATTCATTTTATCCTTGAGGAAGAAGACCACAGCTGATCCAAGTATCGTCCCAAGAAATGGTATTAATAAACCAATCGTAACTATTTTCATAAATAACCTTTCTTTTCTAAAAAAAATTGGCTTGATAACTCAAACTAATTGCTTTGCAATCTCTTTTTTTGCAGCAAATATAGCGCTGCTTCTTTTTTTATTGTTTTCAATCTTACTAAACATATAAATCCTCTAATTAATTTTATCATACGTTGAAAAAAATTCTAAATATGACAAAAAAATGCATTAATTTCGTAAACCAGATTATTTATTCTTTTGTATTATAACTTTTTTTAGTAATAACAGTATTGTACGTTTTTAGTAACGCTGTAAAATCTTTGCTGGCAACCTCTTCTTTTAATAATTGGCGCTTCGATTTTTTACCCATTAATTTTCTCACTAAGGTCGGTGCGCCAAGAGTATAAATATTAATAAGCCCTTTTGCTGTTGCTAAATATGTACTACTAGCCGCATCTACGCCTCTAGCAACTTTACTTCTTTTCTGTATTTTGTCAGGCAAATTATCATAGAAAATTTTATACTGTTTATTTTTTTCGTATGCTAATTTATGTGCGTCGTAACTTAAACAATAATTATCAATTATGTATAAAATTTTTGATGAAATTTGTTTGGTTATTACGTTTTCATGAACACGTTTGATTTCTTCTTTAATTTCTTTAAAACTTTCTTTACTAGATTCAACATTTTTTTTATCAGGCATTATTATTCTCCTTTTTATTTTTAGTTATTTTTCTTTTGACTTAATTATATCCTAAACTGTTAAGAAAGCAAATATATCTAATTAATGCTTTCCTAAGTTATTTAAGATTTTTATATTTCTAGTTCTTTTATATCTTATAATGTAATTATAACGCTTAAATATAAGCTTACTTTTTATTTAGATAATTACTATTCACATAAATTCGACACGTTTCTTAAACGTAATTGATGGGTACCTTTTTATGACAAAAAAGAGAAATATTTCTCCCTAGTTATGTTACTAAATGTGTATATTGTTGATGCTTTTTTGCTGAAACAAGACCAAAACAAGACCAACAATACCTTAAGGCATAATAAAACCCTTTATCT
>CAZVUK010000021.1:0-15403 GCA_964630225.1 uncultured Muribaculaceae bacterium | reverse complement strand
AATAAAAAACTCCTAAAACTCTTTATTTTAGTGAGTTTTAGGAGTTTATTTCCTATAAATGGGGCGACTAGTGGGGATCGAACCCACGCATACCAGAGCCACAATCTGGCGTGTTAACCACTTCACCATAACCGCCATCTATAAAGACTACTTTATTTTAGCAAAAGAATTGATTTTTATCAAGTCTTTGTTTAATATTATAAGCTTTTGTGATATATTATATCTATAATATGGAGATAATATGGAGTTTAAAAACAGGATTTATAAAACTTTAATGGCTGCTTCTTTTTATACAGCTTCTCTCTTTGTAGATGCTATGATGGCTAATATTTTTATTGCTATCGGTTTAACCATCATCTCTTACGATATACTTGTTGGAAGCGTAGGTAGATTAATAAAGTTAAAGGGTTTTAACGATGATTTTTTTATGCTTATGATTTCCTTTTCTTTATTTTTTATAAATAGATTTAGGGAAGCCTTATCAATTATACTCATATACTTCTTTGGAAGAATTATTATAGAAAATCTTATTAATAAAATTAAAAGAGCTATTTTTAATAATATCAATAGTGAAATAGATCTAGCTAATTTAGTTAAAGCTGGGGATGTTAAAGTCGTCGCAGCTAGCTCGGTTAAGCCCGGGGATGTGATTATTGTTTACAAAGATGAGATGATTCCCTGTGATGGAATAATCACCAAAGGAAATAGTAAACTTAATACTTTCGATTTAACCGGTGAAAAGAAATTAATCGATGTTACTACCGGTGACAAAGTAGTCAACGAAACAATCAATGTCGGAAATCCTTTGACGATTAAAGTTACTAATGACTTAAAAAGTTCTGCTTCGGCCAAAATTGCTAAAACATTAAGCAATATCGTAGATGATTCTGCTTATGCTAAAAAAGTAATTAGATATAATAATATGTTTTCAGCAATAATACTTACTGCCCTAGCGATAATACTAATCACAGGTTATATTGCTACCGGTGAACTTGAACACTTGCTTTATCTAGGCCTATCATTTCTTATCATCGTTGCTCCGACACCGGTAAGTGATACTATTAAATATAGTTATTATGCTACTTGTAGTAAACTAATCAAACGGGGAGTCCTGCTTAAAAAAATAAGTACACTTGATGATATTTTAGAAATAGATAGTATTTTATTTGATAAGTCTTCGACAATTACTGATGGTAAATTGAAAATAGTCGAAGTATATAGTGAAAAAATAAGTGAAAAAGAACTATTACAAATAATAGCTACATGTGAAGAAAAGAGTAATCATGAAATTACTAAACCATTTAGAGAATATTTAAATGGAAAAGAGACGACTAAGTTTAGAGAATATAGCGGTGGTATTAAAGTAAATATCGAAAAAGATAAATACGTACTTGGAAAGCTATCTTTCATGGAAAGTAACGGGATTAACGTTAAAAAAGCTAAAACGATAGGTTCCGTCATATACGTCGCTAAAAACAATGAGTTTTTAGGCTATGTGGTTCTTAGAGATGAAGTTAAAGAAGATTTTGCCGAAGATGTTAAGAACATTGCAAAATTAGGTATTAATGACTTAATTGTTCTATCTAGTGATAACTATGAATATGTCGAGAGTTTATGCCGAAAATTAGATATTGCAAGATTTCTTCCTGATATATCTGAAAAGGAAAAATTAGCATACATCGAAAATGCTCAAAAAGAGGGTGTTAAACTGATGTTAATTGGCGAAGGTATAAAAGATGCTAAACTACTTGAAAAAGCTACTATGGGCGTAGCAATAGGTAAAATGGGACAGTTTCTTGATTTAGAAAACTGCGACATGATAATTTTAAATAATAATCTAGATCATATCGAAATGACCATCAAAGCTTCAAAAGAAAACAGAAGACTTTTGTCACTTAACTTTAGTTTAGCTATACTATTTAAAACAATAATGATCTTAATGTTGGCTATGGGTATATTTGATTTAGGAATAGGTATATTTACTAATATTGCTATATATATGATATCGTTGTTAAATGCTATATCGCTAATCAAAGAAAAAACCAGATAATTATGAACTAGTCAATAATTATCTGGTTTTTTTATTCAAAGTCATCTGGTTTTTCTTTTTCTGGACTAGCATTTAAATCTATGTCACCAAGTAAGCTAGTATCTAGATGGCTTGTCTTTTCTTTTTGGGGAACGATCCTTGTATCTCTTGTTCCCATCGCTGCTATCGATGTTTGGTTTTGATACATATTAGTCAGTGGCGACTGAGAACTTATATAAAGACTGTTGTCGCCTTGTGCTCTTGGAAAATCATCTTCATCAGGAAGTTTATCTTCGTGATTATCAAGTTCTAAATCTGGCTTTGTTGTTGCCGGAGCTTCATGACTGACCGGTGCTGTTAAATTAGCACTCGTATCTATTTTAAGAGGATCCGGAGCCACGCGCGTGTCTCTGGTACCCATCGCACTAATTGTCGTTTCATCTGTTATGTTCTCAGCTCTACGAACTGGCGTTTCTTCTTCGAACTCTTCTTCGAGGATTAGGTCTTCTTTCGGCTCCTCGAGCTCTAATGTGCTTTCTTCTGGACTTCCCTCTTCTTCGGCATACATCTCTTTAAACTGTACTTTAAATTTAGGCAGTTCTTTTTTTATGACATCAGGATAAACTAAATGAGTGTTTTCGATAGCTTTTTCAAAGTCTAAAATCGTCACTAAATTGCGATTATCAAAAACAGCAAATGAGAAAGCTGATTTAAGTAAAGTAAGCGAGCAATCAGGATATCTTGAGCCTATTTCATAAACACGCTTGTATTCACTTGTCATATCAACTAGAAAGCCCATAATAAGCTCTTGCCTATATGGTGAGTACTTCATCCTAGCTCCGGTCTCTTTTTCTATTTTAGGCAGGGTACCTGTCATTATCTTAACCGTTTCATCTCTACTGGGTTCAGGTACTTCGATACGCTGAAAACGTCTGGTAAAGGCTTTATCTCTAAGTATGTATCTTTCATACTCTTCGGTTGTCGTCGCTCCAACAACTTTGATTTTACCACGACCAAGACCTTCTTTAAATATATTGGCAAAGTCAAGCGACGACTCTTCGGTCGATCCAATTAACATATGGACTTCATCGATAAAAAGAATCATCTTATCTTTTGTTTTTAATTCATCAATTAATAATTGAACCTTGCTTTCTCCATCGGGCATAGTTCCCAAAAGAGACGCTGTCTTTATATTAATAATAGTGTAACCTTGAAGAGCATCCGGTACATCACCTTGCTTAATACGATAAGCTAAACCCTCGACTATCGCTGTTTTACCGATACCTGGTTTACCTATCAAAATAGCTGATTTTTCTGGTGTTAATAAGACAAGTAATAACTGCTTAATTTCCTCATCTCTTCCAATGGCAGGATTAGTGACATATTCTTTGTCAGTAAAATTTTCGCCATAGCGATCTAAAACACTAAATTGTTCACCGTTCATAATCCCTCCATCTTATTCTTTTCTACTAGTAGTATACCATTAAAAAAGATATTTTAAAATATCTTTTTTAAGTAACTATTTTAAATATTCATCGATAATGACTATTATTTTTCTTACTTCTCTTTCTAAGATATCAAAGTTATCATCGATAAAAGTTCGATCATTTTCTTTGCTTTTCAACTCGTGATGGTATGCATAGTCAGCCAAAGACTTAAACCCTAGGTATTTAGCATCGGACTTTAAACTGTGAATCGATATGGCATAACTTTCTAAATCATTTAACTGTCTATTTCTATTTAAGTTACTCAGTTTTGTTTCGATTTCTTTTCTAAACGTCTGCATAATATCATCATAAGTAGCTTGGTCTCCAAGTATTTCAAGGGAAGTATCGATATCTACTTTACGGCTTCTTAGATAGTCGAGATTTCTAGTTGCTTTAACTTCTGATTTTAGCTCTTCGAAGACAGAGTCTGTTCTTAAGTATTTAAGCAAGATCTGCTCTAATTTAGGTTTTTCAATCGGTTTTGCCAGATAAGCATCAAAGCCCGCGGCCATATACTTTTCTTCGATACCAGTTAATGCGTTAGCGGTTAAAGCAACAACCGGAATAGCGAAGCCTGAAATTTCTTTTAGGTATTTAAGAGTATCTATTCCACTCATCCTAGGCATCATGTCATCAAGTAAAATCAGGTCATATTTTTCGCCAGCTTTAATCTTTTCTATGCAGGCAAAACCACTGTCGACCAAATCTATTTTTACATTATACATAGCGCTAATAATCTTGTGAGCTACTTTTAAGTTTAACTGATTATCATCGACAATTAAAATGCTCTTTCCTGTTATGCTGCCCGAAAGTAGTGGATCGCTAAGTTCTTTTTCGAGCAACTTCTCATCAGCTAAGTTTTGATCGATCGTTACAATAAACTTAGAACCTTGTCCATAGGTACTTTGAACGACAATATTACCACCCATAAGTTCCGTTAAATGTTTAGTAATGGCAAGCCCTAGTCCTGTTCCTTCGATAGTAGTATTCTTGTCTTCATCGAGACGCTGAAAACGCGTAAATAACGTTGCTATCTGTTCTTTTTTGATACCACGGCCAGAGTCTTCGACTGATATTAACATTCGGCATACCCCGTTGGTAACAACTGAATCAACTCTAAAGTCGACATAGCCCTTTTCGGTATATTTAGCGGCATTGCTAAGTAAGTTAGTGACAACTTTTTTAAGATTTACCTGATCTCCATATAAGGCTTTAGGTAAATCTTCGGCTATATATACTCTAAAATCTAATGATTTATTTATTATTTTAGTTTCTAATAATTTAATAACTGATTCAAATAAATCACGCGGATTATACGCTGAGTTACTTATCTCAAGTTTTCCTGCTTCAATTTTCGAAAGATCGAGGATACCATTTACTATTTCAAGTAGTGTATTAGAAGCTGAGACTATATCTCTAGCGTCTTCTTTCGCTTCTTCGACCGAAGTAGCGTCTTCGATACATTCACCAAAACCAACGATAGCATTAAGTGGTGTTCTAATCTCGTGACTCATGCTAGATAGGAAATCACTCTTAGCGTTATTAGCTTTTTCAGCTTGTTCTTTGGCAATGTTTAATTCTCCGATTAATTTCATATCGGGGTTTTCGATCGTGTTGTACATAAATACCAAAGTAAATGATATTACCGACGTTACCAAAAGATACTCAGGATTTTGCATTTGAAACATTACTGCCGGAATTAAAAAGATTACTAAGAAAATTACCGGTACATATTTATTAGCGGAAATTCTCTTAACAACTAAGTTAGATATTAAATATATAAGCCATGTAATCATAACGACAAAAGCAAGTCCATATATAAATATAACATTAGGTCCTGTTACATATATTTCTGTTCCCGCTGTGTGATATCTAAGTGGTAATAAAAAGTTTAAGACGACAGCTATTAAATAAATAGTATTAATGAAGATAAAGTATCTACGGCGAGGTTTATCGGCTTTAAAATCTATCTTTAATTCATTAACAACTGAAAACAATATATAGTTAGTAATAAGGACTGAGGCTGTAATTAAATAGACAAAATAAAACTTAACTACTATCCATCTAAACAGACTTGTATCTGGAAGATTAATATTAGCATAAATCCCTAAAAAATCTAAAATTACCCCAATTATTCCAACAATCAATAAAGTTTCATAAACTTTGTTTTCTATTAACTTAATACGCGGTTTACTAAAATATAATACCGCAATCATAAGTAAATATATAAAACTGAATGCTAGGAGAATATTACTTACATGCATATCTGCTCCTTATTATGTATAATACTATTTTACCATAATAAAAGAAATAGAAAACAATTTCTATTTCTTAAGCTTAATTTTTATTCCGTTCTTAGCATTTTCAAGTATTTCGTTATTCTCACTTATGCCCTCTAGCATCTCCTTACTCCAAAGCTCTACTGCTTCTTCATTAGATAAATCATTCATTTTAAAGGCTGGTCTAAAGTTAACGATAACTTTGTATTTGCTAGGATGATCTTTTGGAGCATATACTAGTGAAACTGGTTGTATATAGGCATCGTATTTACGAGCTAGGCTAAATGCTGTCGGTTTTGCTTCTAAGATCTCTGACTTAGTTAAATCTTTATTGGTTGTTCCTTCTGGAAATATTCCAACCGAGCTTCCCCCTGCTAAATATGTTCTAACTCTTTTTAACATTTCTCTATTAATTATAAGTTCCGGATACAGATGAGCATCTTGCTCTCTAACAACTGGAATAGCCCCGATAGAGTTAAAAATAACTGGTGTTAGCTTACATAAAAGAGGATTCTTGCTGTTAGCAAAGATACTATCTTCGCCGGTAAAAAATCGTTGCAAAGCTAACCAGTGAATTTCATCTTTAATGTTAGCAAAAAGGACTAAAGAATCGATTGTCTTGCGATGATTAGGTGCATATATAATTGGTTTTTCACTAGCTATTTGACTTCGATTTAAAACTAGTGGCCTAAAAATAACATTTAAAAAGGGTGCTGAAATACGGCTAAGTATTTTATAGTTTCTTTCGGTTTTATCCATATTATAACCATCCTTTTCTATCATAGGTTTTAACTTTGGTTTTAACTGCTTGTTTTTCTTTAATAGCTTCATATATACGCCCATCGGTGTAATTATCAAAGCTTTCTACATCTCTACCTAAATATCTATTGTTATTATAGGCACTTTCTATACATAAAACAGGCATGGTTTCAGACATATCTAAAATCAAATCAGCTTTATCATCAATTAAGACGTGCCCATTATCTCCTTCGATTAGTAAGTATAGTGTTTTCTCGCGATCATCTTCAAAAAGCATAATATTAGGCTTAGTCAAACCATTGTGTTTGAATTGCCAGTCGATACTTGCTTTAACAAAGCGACCCATCAAAGTCTTTTCGGTCGAATGTTTTCTAGATGAAACAAAAGCGACATCGTGACCCTCTTCTTGAAGCTTAGATATTAAATCTACTGCTCCTTCTCTAAATGGTGTACGAATATACTTTAAATAATATCTTTGCCAAAACTGAGACATTATTTTATCACTTGTTTTTAGTGCTTCATTATAATCCATGCCCTCGGACAGAAAATATCTAGGTAAATCAAAAACCTCGTCTATATCATATCCGTTCTCGTTGGCGATATTAATTCCATGTTTATTTAGCATGTATTTCGGTCCGTTGTCTAAAACGAATTTTTCAAAATTAGTTAACGTACCATCTATATCAAAAAGTATTGCCATATTTATCCCCCTCTTTTTATGGGCACTATTATAACATAAATAATTGTATTTTTCAAGAGCTATTCACTAAAGAGGACTTTTTCTCCTTTGTAAAATTTAAAGTTAATAGTTAAGAGAATTGTTATTAATGTGAGTGACGAGATAACAAATAAGAGAATGTAAATAAATTCAGATTGACCATTAACTATGTCACTGAATATTTGTGAGACGTTTAAAAATGGTATTAAGGCAATAAGAGCATTTTTTTTTAGATTTAACATTGTCGTTGCCATAGCTGGAAAGATAATTATCATCGTGAAAGGAGATAGTGCACTTTGTGCTTCTTTAAAGCTTTTCGCTTTGCTGGCAATAATTCTAAGAAGCGTCGTCTTACCGGCCCCATTAGGTCCCAAGATACCGATTATTTCACCTTTTTTTGCGACAAAATTTATATCGTCATTGCCAAAAATTCTTCTTTCTTTTTATTTTTGTTATATTTTAGAAATTTCTTTGTTATATTCTTAACTACTAACATATTACCTCCTATATGTTCCCTAGCTAAGTATAAATAAATTTATCACCTATTACAAGCATAAAAAAAGGACTAAGTCCTTATTTTAATGCTTTCATTTTTTTACTTATAAATTTGATAGCCCACTGCGGATTAAATTTATATAATCCATACATAAACTTAGAGTCTCCTCCAACATATATTTGAAGTTTTTCTTTTTCCATACCCTTTAGTATTAGCCTTGCTGCTTCTGGAGCAGGTAGCGCTTTAAACTTAGCTTCGGCTTCTTCGTCACGTTTTTCAACTGCCGTCTCAGCTCCCGAATTTTTAGTTATGTTTGTAGCTATTGCCCCAGGGAAAACAACCGATACTTTAACATTGGTATCCAGTAGCTCTGAGTATAGTCCTTCGGTAAACAGTTTAAGGGCAGCTTTTGATGCACCATAGATTGTTTGACCAGGAAAGGGAAAGAATCCTCCCATACTAGAAACGTTAACGATATAAGCTTCAGGACGAGCAAGTAGCTCATCTAAGAATAGTTTAATTAATTTTACTGGTCCAGTAAAGTTAATATCCATTACTTTATCTATTTCTCCAGCTTCTAGTTCTCCGACATTGACAAAGGGCTGAATAATACCAGCGTTATTAATGATGATATCTAACTCATCATAGTAATCAAAATATTCATTTTTGAATCTATTTAATGATTCTCTACTTCCCATATCTAACTGTCGAAACTTGAAACGATCGGGTTTTGACACTAACTTCTTAGTCTCCTTAAGCGTCTTTTCATTAATATCAAGACCTAAGACATATGCTCCCTTTTCTACTAACTGAATCGATAGTTCTCTTCCTATTCCAGAACCCGCTCCTGTCACTATTACTTTTTTGTTTTTTACTTCCATAAACACCTCACTAATCTATTATATCGAAAGCAATTAAAAAAGAATTAATTATGAATGTAATTAATTCCTTCCTTTACGGAAATATACATTTATATCGACGTTTCCTTTAACACCGTCAATTCTTCCGGTATCACCTAATTGCCACATATCATATTTACCACTATAGTTAGTCTCTTTTGTATAGTGAGCCAGCCAAAGGGGGTAATCGATATCCCAAATGTTTTCCTCATAGTATTTACTGCTATAGTTCATAACCTTATAACCAGCATCTTTTACTTTACTTAAAAATGTCGAGGCTACATTATTAATGTCGTATAAACTCATTCCTAAATCATTAAAGTATTTCCAGCTTTCCCAGTCAAAGACAACAGGAAAAGAGACGTCGTAGTCTTTGATTTGTTCCAAAACCCATTTAGCCTGCTCCTTAGCTTCTTTGATGCTCGTAGCATAAGAGAAATAATAAACACCAACTGGAATAGCATATTTATTAGCTTCACTGATATTTCTTTTAAAATATTCATCTAGCCTCGAGTCTTTGCCAAATCCTTTTTGGGTTCCGACTCTAATCATTATAAACTCGGTGCCAGCGTTTTTGATTTTACTAAAGTCTATCTCGCCTTGCCATTTAGATACATCAAGCCCAATCATCGTATCATTGCGCTTCCATTTAGCAATAACATCTTCATACTTAATCAAAGCTCTAGAACTTGTACTTGTACTTGTATTTAACTTGTCAACATAATTGATTTTAAAGTCTTTTCTCGTCTCGTTTTTAGATTGATCTTTAACAATCATTGTTAAAAAACAAACGCTATCTACTTTACTATCACACTTACCAATTACTTCCCAACTAGGATCTTTATCATAATTATCGGCAATTAAGAATAATTTACCATAATCGATATTATTGCCCTTTTTAAAAGTAAAAGTGCTAGCACCAAGAACGATCGGAGCAGTATCATCAATTATTTCTATATCAAACAAAGCCTTATATTTCTTTTTATCTTTTTCGTAAAAGACCTCAATAGTCTTAGTACCTAGTTTTTTACTATCGATATCTTGATCGATAAGCTTACCACCAGGAACCTCTAACAAAGAACCTAAGTTAATCTCTTCATAAACTTTGACAGTATTAGTTTTAAACTTAATTAGTTCATAATTTTCTACTACTTTAGCTCTAGTTAAAAAAACTATAGTAAATACAATTCCTATTATGAATAAAACTAATCCGATTATTAAGCCTAATTTCTTCATATTAATAAACTCTCATCGGCAAGACTTTGTAGTTATCAAATTCAATCGCTAAATCAGACATCTTATAGGTAAAGCTTTTTTCTTCTTTATCACCAAGTGTGTCTATTTCTATAATGCGATAGGCAGCGATGTTGTTTTTATCATAAAAAGCTAAAACCAAATTTACTTTAGCAATCATTTTATCTTTATTTTTAACTTTGACAAAAACATTATCACCATCGTTTGTCTCTTCAATATTAAGTTTATATAGTTTAGAGTCTACACTTGCTTTATCAGCATACAATTCAAATATATAATTATCATATTTATCAATTGAATCAAATGTTAATAAATATTCTTCATTGGGAGAAACAGACTCGATTGTCTCTTCATGCTTACTTAGTTCTTTATCCTGTTTATCAACAAATATTATTTTAACTTTTAGTTTAGTTGAACTAGTGTTGTTATTCCTAACTAATAGTATTATTTTACCATCATGCATTTTTTGAGTATTATAAGTAACACCACTTGAATGTTCTCCAAAAAAGAGGGATTTTCTTCTTTCTTTTTCTTTAGTGCATCCTACTAATAAAAGGGATATCATAATTATAATTAATAAATATTTTTTCATTTCTACCTCGCTACTGAATTATAGGTATTACCTATTTTATAGTTGTCATGATATATCGTAACTTCTCCTAAAGTCATGGTCGCTGAGCGATACTGCTGAGCATAAAGGATGTTAGGACTTGCTTCGTCCCAGTTGCGACCTAGATCTAGTGTTTTAAAATAATATCTTTCTTGGCCACTAATTAATCTTTGCTTAAGTCCATTATACCAAAGTTCGACAAAACCAGCAGTTGGATCAGCAGACATTTTAACGCGCAAGATTATTTTTTCCCAGCGCAGGCCTCTTGCTATGGGAGAGCCTTGCCATATGCTAGTGTGTAATGTTTTATTTCCTGATGTTTGAGCAGAATGAAGAGTAAGTCTTCCTCCAGCTACTTGCAGTCCGATCGTTGGTGAGCCACCCCATGGTGGTCCATAGATTTGCATGACACCAAACCAGCTCGTTAAATCAGGAAAGTTCTGAGGGAAAAAGACATTAACCGAAATATAATACTCCCCCACCTTCTTTTAACAAAGGAGTGCTTAGTGTTTGAGCTCGCGGATCACTTGTCGGAGACTTAGGACAATTTGCTTTAATATCGCCATCGCCAACTGTATACATTCCAACTTTATTATTAGATCCTAGCGGATCATTTACTACTTTGATGCGATCTGGACAAGCTTGAACGTTGTGCCACTGCGAAAGATCTCCCGTTTCAAAATCAGCATTAAAAAATAATTTATCAACAACAACGTCAGGAGACTTTGCTGGTGCTACCGGAGCAGCTGTTCCGCTTGGATTTACTGGAACAGTTGGTGCTACTGCTGACGCAGCTTCAGTTGCTTTTTCTTCGTCAGATTGAGAAGCTTCTTCGACTACTTCAGCAGCAGATTCATCTTTTTCTTCTTTTTGTTCAACTTCTTTATTTATTTCTACTTTTGTTTGCTTAAGATTATTACTATTTTTATAAGCATAAAATGCTGATACAAGTATCAGCATTAAGATAGATATTACGGATAAAACAATCACTGTTATTTTTTAAATATTCATATTGTGCTCCAATTATAAAATAATTATAACACATAGCTTTTTGTTTTTCCTATAATTCAAATTGAGAATTGTAAAGTTCATTATAAAAACCATTCTTAGCAAGTAACTTTTCATGAGTTCCTTGTTCGATTATGTTTCCATCTTTCATAACGAGTATTAAATCAGCATTTTTAATCGTTGAGAGACGATGAGCTATGATAAAGGAAGTCTTTCCTTCAGATAATTTATCCATAGCGTTTTGGACTAACTCTTCCGTTCTAGCATCGACGCTAGAAGTTGCTTCATCTAAAATTAAAAGTGGTGAATCTTTGATGATTCCACGAGCGATGGTTAACAACTGTTTTTGACCAGATGAAACTGATTCGTTTTCATTTAGAACTGTGTCGTATCCTTGAGGAAGAGTTTTAATAAAGTGATCAAGACCGATCGATTTACAAACTTCTTCGACTCTTGCTCTGCTTATTCCCTTTTGGTTATAGACAATATTGTCCATAACGCTTCCTTCGAATAACCATGTATCTTGAAGAACCATTGTAAATAGTTCTCTGACGTTTGCTCTTTTTAAATCCTTTATCGAAACACCATCTATTTTGATGTCTCCGTCTTTTATTTCATAAAACTTCATCAACAGATTTACCATCGTCGTCTTACCGGCACCGGTTGGACCAACGATTGCTATTTTTTCTCCAGCTTTAGCTTTAGCACTAAAGTTATCGATAGTATCTTTCTTATTTCCTGGATATCTAAAGCTGACGCTTTTAAATTCAACATCCCCTTTAATCTTGGTTTTATCAAGTGTTTTACTAATAGTTCTTTCTTCATCCATCTCTTCTTCATCTAAAAATTCAAAGACACGTTCACTTGATGCTGCCACCGACTGCATGAAAGTCATACCTTGGGCAAGCTGAGCCATTGGATTATGGAATAATCTGACATACATAATGAAAGCAACTATTACACCGAAGCTTATTGATCCTTCGATAGCAAGAATTGCCCCGATGATACAGACAACAACGTAACCGAAGTTTCCAACAAACATCATCATTGGCATCATTAGATTAGATAAAAATTGACTTTTTATGTTGCTGTCACAGACTTTTTCATTGTGTTCTTCGAAAACTTTATTTGCATCTTCTTTCCCATTATATACTTTGACGACATTTAAACTAGAGTATATCTCTTCGATATAACCATTCATTGCTCCAAGTGACTCTTGTTTAGCCACAAAGTACTTTTGACTTCGTTTCATCGTCATAACCATAAAGACAAAACCAAAGACACTGGAAAGTATCGCTGATAATGCCAATATCCAGTTAGTATAAAACATCATGATAACTGCTCCTAGAATCATAACGATGCTAGATATTAAAGTCGTTGTCGAGTTACTTATCGCTTGGACAATGTTATCGACATCATTAGTTACACGTGATAGTATATCTCCAGTCGTATTTTGGTCGTAGTATCTAAGACCTAACTTTCCAGTTTTAAGCATTATTTTTTTTCTTAAATCGATGGCAAACTTATTAGATACAGTAGCAATAATTAAAGATTGAATGTATGAGAATAAAGAACTTAAGAGATACATAACAACAAGTATCACGGACATCTTTTCAATTTTACTAAGATTAAGTTTTGAAGCAAGTGCCTTTTGAATAGAGACCGGAGTTTTCTTTAGCTTAGGGACAAGTTTGGTCTTGTCTTTTTCTTTATTCATTTCACTCATCAAAGACATAAAAACTCTTTGATCTTCGCGACTTATTTTGTGAGACTTATAAACTATTTCACTTTGACCTTGATTTTTTATAATCAAAGTAGATAATTCTACTATCCTTTTTTCATCAATAACTAGGCCCTTACCTATCTCATCGGTTAGAGTCGATATTCTGCTTGGTGTAGCAATTGAGATTATCGCTCCAAAAACAGCAAGAATTAGGGCTATTATCATTATTTTTTTATACGCTTTAATTTCACTGAAAAGTCGTTTTATTGATTTGTTAAAATTTTGTGGAGCATCATTATTACCACGCAGTGTTTTTTCATTACGCATTTTCAAGTTCCTCCTTAGATAGCTGTGAATAAGCTATCTCACGGTAGACTTCACATGTTTTTAATAACTCTTTATGAGTTCCCATTCCGACCGCTTCACCTTTATCAAGAACGATGATTTTATCAGCATTTAAAATAGTACCGACACGCTGGGCCACTATTAAGGTAGTAGCCTTGTTCGTATGCTTTTTTAGAGCATTTCTAAGTTTTAAGTCTGTCTTATAGTCAAGGGCTGAAAAGCTGTCATCGAAGATATATATTTCAGGATCTTTAGCTATAGCTCTGGCTATCGAAATGCGCTGTTTTTGACCACCCGAGATATTAGTTCCTCCCTTAGCTAAATCTGTCTTTAGTTTCGCTGGAAGCTTTTCGACAAAGTCGAAAGCTTGAGCTACTTTTAAAGCTTCTTTTACTTTTTCTTTACTAAGCTTTCGGCCGTAAGAGACATTTTCCTCAATTGTTCCACTAAAGATGACAGCCGTTTGTGATATATAACCAATCTTATCGTTTAGAGATTTCTCACTATACTCTCTGACATCTATGCCATCTATCAAAATTTGTCCCTTTGTAACGTCATAAAATCTTGGAATTAAATTAATTAGTGTCGACTTACCCGATCCAGTTGAACCCATAAAAGCAACCGTCTCACCTGGCTTTGCCACAAAACTGACATTTTTAATTAAACACTCCTCGGCATCGGGATATTTAAATGAGACGTTTTTAAATTCGACTAAGCCTTTTTCTTTGGTATCGTCGTTATATTTTCCTTCCTCGATACTAAACGAACTATCCAGTACTTCATTTATTCTTTTAGCGGATATTTGAGCTCTTGGAAGCATCATGAAAATCATTGCCAACATAATAAATGACATGATAACCTGCATAGCATAAGAGCTAAAGACAACCATGTTACCAAAGAGGGTCATTCTATCAACTAGATTAGCTTCTTTGATTAAAATAGCACCGACGAAAAAGATAGCTAATGTAAGGGTACTCATCACAAACATCATTGTCGGCTGCATAATAGCAAACTTCTTTTGCGTATATAACTGATTGTCGGTAAGTTCTTCACTTACTTTTTTAAACTTTGTCTCTTGGTGAGTTTCAGCATTAAATGCTCTGACAACTCTAATACCATTTAAATTCTCTCTAGTTACTAGATTTAATTTATCTATTAAAGTTTGAACAACTTTAAATTTAGGAAAGACAAAGTAAAAGATTATAGCAATAACTGAGAGTATAACGATAACAGCAACTCCTGTTAGCATACTCCACTCCCAGCTTTTATTTAATATCTTACTTATCGCCCATACGGCAGTAATCGGCGCTTTAAAAAACATTTGAGCACCCATTGCTACTAACATCTCAACTTGATTGACATCGTTAGTTGTTCTTGTAATAAGACTACTAGATGAGAAGTCTTTGATCTCTCTCATCGAAAGAGATGTAACTTTAGCAAAAACTTTTTCTCTAACTGTCTTTGAAAACTTAGAAGCCACAACCGATATTAAAAAAGCATTAGCTCCAGCTGCTATCAGACTGCCAAAAGCACAAAGAAGCATCAGTCCACCATTTTTTAAGATGTCACTCATAACGCCACTTTCACTTTTAATTAAAACAGTTATTTCAGACATATAATCAGGTAACTTTAAATCAAGCCACACCTGAAAAATAACTAACATTAATACCATGATTAATGTTAGCCATTGTTTTGTCTTTAAATATTTTAAAATTTTAATCATAATTAATCACCAAGAGATATTATACCATAAATTCTATACTAAGATTATTTTTATTTACCACAAAAATTTTTAA
>CAZVUK010000020.1:0-17072 GCA_964630225.1 uncultured Muribaculaceae bacterium | reverse complement strand
AACTGGTATCCTGGTCATATGGCTAGGACTAAAAGAGAAATAACGGAGATAATATCACTTATCGATATTGTTTTTGAAGTGGTTGATTCAAGAGTACCGATCAGTTCTAAAATTGAAGATCTCGATACCTTAGTATCAGCTAAGGAAAAAATTATGATTTTTTCTAAATATGATCTATGTAATAAAGAAAGAACCGATAAATTAATTGATGATAATTATAAACAGTACAAGCATCTTAAAGTTAATTTGCTGGAAGATAAGGATATAGCAAAGAAAGTTTTGTTCTTAGCTACTGAAGTTAAGAAGAAGCTTGATGCTAACAGGTTTTCTAAGGGTCTTAAACCTCGTAATTTACGTATTTTAGTTATTGGTAGTCCAAATGTTGGTAAAAGTACTTTGATCAATTCTCTGGTGGGTAAAAGGGCTGCTATCGTCGGTAACAAAGCTGGGGTTACTAAACAGCTAGGTTGGATTAGAATTAATAAAGATATGGAACTTATGGATTCTCCTGGACTGCTTTGGCCTAAGTTTAAAGACGAAGAAGAAGCACTTAACCTAGCTGCCATGGGTCTAATTAAAGAAGAGGTTATTCCTAAAGATAAAGTTGCTCTTCATATACTTAATATTTTATCTCTTAAATATAAAGATTTATTATTTAATAGGTATAATCTCAAAGATAACAATGACTTTGAAGAGTCACTTAATACTATCGCTATAAAAAGAGGAGCACTTATAAAAAATGGAGAAGCTGATTTAGATAAAGCCCTCGATATAATATATAGAGATTGCAAAGATGGCTTAATTGGCATGATTACCCTAGATTAAATAAAAGATTATCTTTTATTTTTTTTTGATTTTGTTATAATTAAACTAATGTGAGGTATATTTATGGAAAATAATTTTGTGTTGATCAAATGGATCAAAAAACTTGCCGATGAAGCATACACTGGTATTGATAAGTTAGCTAAACTATTAAAGACCAGTCACGGGAAGAATATTGTCAAACTATTCCTCCAAACGATAATCCTGTTAATCTTTATTAGACTACTTGAATTACCCGTTATGATAATCTCTATTACTGGCGCACAAATTTTTGCGGCTTTTGCTTCGACCTTTAGAGTGATATTTTCATCTATTTGGGAATTCTCCGTTTATTATGTATATTTCTTATATGTAATGGTGCTTGTCTATAGCTTTATCGAACTTACACGCAAAAGTAAAGATCTTATGAAAGTTAGCGAGAAAGAAGAATCTAATAAAAAGTTTGCTGAAACAATGGAAGGTTTTGCTAAATTCTTTAAAGCTGTCATTATCATGGCTCAAATACCACTTGTTTTAGCTTTTATTGCAAACATTGTCTTAATTATATATATGAGTATCTATGCTGCTAAAGGAGTCTATCTATATAGTTTATTTTATCTATCGATAACAGTATTCTTATTTATTATTTTAGCTCTTTGGGCCATTAATCTAAACTTTGTTAAAAAAGCTAAAGATAAAAAGAACAACTTAATGATAGGCCTTCTTTCTGTTGCCGCAGCTCTTTTCCTGATCAGCATGTCGGTCTTGGTATATGAAACTAAAAATTACAATTATAAAAATCAACTAACTAGTGACTTTTCAATGATGGATAGTGAGCTTAGTTATAGCCTAGCGAGTAATGAGTATGAAAAAATTAAAATTATTGCTCCTAGAAATATAAATATTATCGAAGATGAGACGATAAATGATAAAGTAATGATAAGTGTATCGCGCGCTGAAACATCGGGAATAGAGACCAGCACCAAAATAGTGGGCGATGATTTAAATGTTGAAATTGCTTTTGAGCTTGATTTTAAATTTGTTCATATGAAAAAGATTAGTCAATTAATAATTAGGTGTATCGAAGATAAAACTATCTATGATTACACTAAATTGAAATATGGTGATATTCAAATAAGGGTTAATCCAAACGACGTTAAACGAATTGAAATAGTTGATCGCAGTAATGATTAATGATGTCTTAAACTACGAAGAAGAAGCCTATAGTTTAGGCTTTAAACTTATCGCTGGAATCGATGAAGCAGGTAGGGGACCGCTGGCTGGCCCAGTTGTTGCTGCTTGCGTTATCCTGCCAAGGGGCCTTTTTATCGAAGGTTTAACCGATAGTAAAAAGTTATCTAAAAAAAAGCGTAACTTACTTTTTAAAATAATTAATGAAGAAGCTCTTTCAATCGGTATTGGCATAATTGATGCTAAGACAATCGATCAAGTAAATATCTTGGAGGCAACTAAACTTGCCATGATCAAAGCTATCAAAAACGGTGATATACAACCTGATTATCTGCTTATTGACGCCGTTAAATTAAAGACTTCTATTGAGACTTTATCTTTAATCAAAGGGGATGTGCTCAGTCATTCGATCAGTGCTGCTTCAATTATTGCTAAGGTCACAAGAGATGCAATCATGGACAAACTTGCTACTAAGTATCCACCATATCTGTTTGAAAAAAATGCTGGTTATCCAACCAAAGCCCACATCTCTGCGATTAAAAAACATGGAATAAGTAAAGAACACCGAAAAAGCTATGGACCAGTTAAAAAGTATTTAGAAAATCTATAATACTTTTTTTATTGTCTATATTTTGATAAACTATTAACAAGGAGGAATATGATAGCCAAAGTATTAGTAGAACTGTCACACAGTAAAATAGATAAAACTTTTGACTATGAAGTTCCTCATAACTTGAGGAACCTTATTGCGTTGGGACAAAGAGTTAAAGTTCCTTTCGGTCACCAAAAGCTCGAAGGCTTTGTCATAGACCTAAGTGCTACTTCTGATATTTTGGAATTAAAAGAAATAATAGATATTATCGATAGAGAGTTTTATTTAGATGCAGAACTTTTAGCCCTTGCTAAATATGTCTCTGATACAACCCTTTCAACTAAAATAGCAGCTCTTCAAGCAATGCTTCCTAAAGGAATTAAAGCATCAAATAAAAGTAAATTAAATATTAAAACAGTTAAATATTTCAGTATAAATGATAATGAAGATATTATTACTAAAAATGAAGAACAAGCTAAAATAATTAATTATTTAAAAGAGAAGGGAAAAGTTTCTAAATTCTTATTAAAAGATTTTTCATCAAGTAGTTTAAAGACCCTTATTAAAAAGGGTTATATACTTACTAATGATGAAGAAACATATAGATTAAGTGATGTCTCGGTGCAAAAAGTTGATTATAAACCGACAGCTCTTCAAAGTAATATTTTAAGTAGTATCGATAAACTTGATTCAACTAAAGCATTTTTACTTCATGGTGTAACGGGATCAGGTAAGACCATTATTTATATAGAATTAATTAAAAAAGCTTTAGCCGAAGGCAAGAGTGCTTTATTACTCCTGCCCGAGATTGCCATTACAGTTCAAACTATCGCTCTTTTTAGCTACCATTTTAAGGATAAAATAGCTGTTTACCATAGTCGCTTATCCGAAGGTGAAAAGTACGATGAATATCGTCGTATCTATCGTGGTGAAGCAAAAATAGTTATTGGTGCCCGTAGCGCCATCTTTGCTCCACTAAAAAATATTGGCGTTATAATCATCGATGAAGAGCACTCATCTTCTTATAAACAAGAAAATACGCCACGCTACGACGCTATTGAAATAGCTAAAAAAAGAGCGCTTGAACATAAGTCTATTTTACTTTTAGGAAGTGCAACACCCTCGCTTGAATCATACGCTAGAGCCAAAAAAGGAGTCTATCATCTTTTAGAGATGCATGAGCGTCCCTTTGATATAGCACTACCCGAGGTAAATATTATCGACTTAGCTAAAGAAAAAAATAAAGCGAGTATCTTTTCACAGGTATTGATCAATGAAATTAATCAGTCTTTAACAAATAATAAACAAGTGTTACTATTACTTAATAGACGGGGCTTTTCCAATTATTTACTTTGTAGTAATTGTGGCTATGTCGATAAGTGCCCTAACTGCGATATCAGTTTAACTTATCATAAAAGCTCTAATATGATGCGTTGTCATTACTGTGGTTATGCCAACAAAAAGCCTGAGCTTTGTCCTTCGTGCAAGGAAAATGCAATAAGAAGTCTTGGTAGCGGTACCGAAAAGGTCGAAGAAGAACTACATAAGCTCTTCCATACTAAAATTCTTAGAATGGATTTAGATACAACTAGTAC
This sequence comes from uncultured Muribaculaceae bacterium, assembly GCA_964630225.1. GTDB lineage: Bacteria > Bacillota_I > Bacilli_A > RF39 > UBA660 > CAYZRY01. The sequence continues at coordinate 12,893 of CAZVUK010000020.1, read as the reverse complement.
CAAAGGAGCTCATCAAAAAATAATCGATAGCTTCAGGGCGCAAGAAGCCACTATTCTTTTGGGTACTCAAATGATAGCTAAGGGCCTCGACTTTGAAAACGTTAATCTCGTTGGTATTATTAATGCCGATACTTCCCTGATGATACCTAATTTTAGAGCTAGTGAAGAAACATTTCAACTTTTAAGTCAGGTTGCCGGACGGGCTGGGAGAAAAGGGGACAAAAGCAAGGTTATCGTTCAAAGCTATAATCCTGATCACTATGCTATTACTTATGCTAAAAATCATGATTATATCGGCTTTTATAATGAAGAGATGAACAATCGTAAACTGCTAGCTTACCCGCCATACTACTTCTTAGTTCTTGTTAAAATTTCTTCACAAAACTATGAGTTGGCAGGTACCAAAGCAAGACTTATCGCAAGTAAACTAAATCTTGAGCTTGATACAGTTACCGTACTTGGACCAAGTGTAGCCTCTGTTTTTAAACTCAAAAATTACTATAACTTTAATATCTTAATCAAATATAAACACTCTGATAATCTAATGTCAGTGCTAAGCTCTATCAAAGAATTAGCCGATGGTAAAAACCTGCGTATCGATATTACATTTAATCCGTGGTTTATATAAGACTTTACTTTTTGAGTAAAATATGATATAATGTAGCCAGTTTAAGGGGGATAATATGATAGATACTAAGCAATTTGGCATTAATAATTATTATTTAGTTTGTACCAATGCATATGCTGGTAAAAACGTTAACTATTCACTGCAAATCAGTGATTTTGAGCCGGTCTTAAATATAAGTGAAGGACAGAGCGTAAAAATTAAAAACTTCAGCGATAAACTATTGACTGGAAATAAAAAAGTTAAAAAATTGCCACTGCCTGTTATCGATATGTTTACATCACAGTATAAAGATGCCGATGATATGTTAAAGAGGCTAAAGGATGATGTCATAAATAACGATATCATCTATAACGTCTACGTTGGATATCAAAAAAATAACTATTATGCATGTAATCCGGCTATCTTTAATGATAAGGCTATCTCTAATATCGCTAGCAAAGTTCGCAGTAATACTCACTCTGGAATTAGAAATGAAAGAAAAGCACCGCTTATCGATCTAAAAGATGACTATACAGTAAAGTGGTATTCTTATCTTAAATATCAACTTTTAGAAAATGATGAATTTGCTAATTATTATAAAAATACTTCTAACAAAGATCACTTTAATCGCGTAGATACTTATATCTTAGACTTACTTGATGAATACCGTCGCTATAAAGCTTCTTTAAACCATCATTACAGCAGTGCTGCTTATGAAGATATGGATGCTTGTGAACGTGATATAAGAAGAGAACTAGTCGTTTATAAAACTTTTAGAACTGTTTATTTAGCTGAAAAGAAATTTAGATATATTAAAGAAGAAGAGAAGAAAGCTAAAGAAGCACCAATACCTGAAATTAAAAAAGAAGAGCCTAAGGTTTTGGTAAAAACACCAGTTAAAAGAAGAAGTAGAAAAAATAAATATGATAATCCAAACCAAATGTCTTTTTTTGACGATGAGTTTGGACTTAAATAGAGGACAATATGAAAAATATATATGTACCTAAATTAATGAAAGCCGATGTGGAAAATTTTACCACGACACTCGGTATTAAAATTCGTAAGTTTGTTAGCCCGGTGGTCTGTGCAGTTATGAAGAAAGTCATGGAAAGAAATTCAAAAATTCATGTAATTAATTATCCTGAACTTGAAAAAGGCCAAGCATACATCTTTGCATCAACTCACTCTTTTCCAGATGATGTAACTAGTTCGATAGTAAGCATCGATCGACCACTATACTTTTTAACCAACTCAAAAGATCAAGTAGAGCACAATCCAGATATGTATGCAGCTTGGTTAAATGGTTTTATTTTTGTCAATACGAGAGATGCTAAAAGTAAAAAAGAAGCTATCCCTAAAATGCAAAAAGTTCTTGAGAACGGAACAAGTATTTTAATTTATCCTGAGGCTTCTTGGAATGTCACTGAAAACAAAGTTGTCAATCGACTTTTTCCAGGAACTGCTATATTGGCACAACGTACAGGAGCCGAAGTAGTACCGCTTGGATCTTATCAAAATCCAGAAAACAGAAATATTTATCTTAACTTTGGTAAACCGATTGATCTTTCATCTCAGTCTGTCGAAGAAGGAACTTTAATGTTAAGAGATGAACTGGCAACTCTTCGTTACGAAATGATTGAAAAATATGCTCCCAAATTAAAGCGTGAAGAACTTCCAAAAGATGCTCGCGCGGCATGGGTCGACCATCAAAGAAAAACAGTTCTGCAATTTAAATGGATAGAGCCCGACTGGGAAGATGAGTATCTAACATACAAAGATCCAAATATAACATATGAGGAAGATGCCTTTGCCTTTGTTGATCAGCTCGATCCGCTAAAGCATCCCGACAGAAGCCTAATTAATTTAAAATTAGATAGAGCTAAAGAAGGAGACTATGATATCGTAAAGGTTTTGAAAAAAACCTGGAAAAATGGATAAATTCCATTTTTTTTATGTTATAATTTAAACTAGGTGATCATATGTTTACAGAATTTGAAATTCCTCTAGTATGTTTAATTTTTACAGCTATCTTGAATATAGTTTATTTTAATAAAACTAGAGCTAAATTTATCGAAAACAAATACTTTGAAGTAATACTTATTTTAACTTTAATTGTGACGGCAGTTAATACTTATATACATACGGTCTGTGCTTTAAATGAATTTGATATAGTCTTAAGTAAATATGGAGCGATGATTAATTTTTTAAATAGAATAACCGTTACCATGATGGTTCTTATCTGTACGTCATTACTTATATATACTTTAGTGATCAGTTATGAAAAAGTTAGACAAAATATTAAAAATGTAAACATTGCTTTGGCTATATTTATTTTGGCTTTCTTAATATTAACTTTCTTTTTAGATTTTGAATTAGTTAAACTTCAATATGTAACTAGTGGAACTGGATCACTAGTCGATGTTACATATGGAGTAGTAATTGCTATTATGCTTATATCATTATTAATAAATGTTTTAAATATTAAAAAATTAGATCGTCGGCACTCTGTGGTGTTTTTAGTTGTAGCTATGACTCTTGCCCTAAGTTTATTAACTTTTGCTTTTCCGGAGTTTAATATCTATGACTTGATTCTAGCTCTAATGGCATACATAATGTTTTTTACTATCGAAAACCCGGATGTTAAGTTAAGTGAAGCCCTAAGTCTTGCCAAAGAAGAAGCTGATAGAGCTAATATGGCTAAAAGTGATTTCTTAGCTAGCATGAGTCATGAAATTAGAACCCCACTTAATGCAATTGTTGGCTTCAGTAATGCTATCAAAGATACAGATAATATCAGTCCAGAAATTAAAGAATATGCCGATGATATAGTAAGCTCTTCATCGACACTACTTGATATTATCGGAGGAATTCTCGATATATCTAAAATCGAAAGTAATAAATTGAAGATCGTCGAAGTTCCATATATAACAATGGAAGAAATCGAAGGCACAGTCAAAATGATCAAAGCTAAATTACTCGATAAAAATATTAAACTTAATGTCATGGTTGCCCCTGATATACCATATGAATTAATCGGAGATAAAGTAAACGTTAAAAAAGTTGTCACAAACTTACTTACCAATGCTATCAAATATACTAAAGAAGGAGAGATTAATTTCTCTGTTAAATGTATCAACAAAGATAAAACATCCTATATTATGATATCAGTCCAAGATACTGGTATGGGGATAAAAGCTGAAGAGATAGATAAATTATTCGCCAAGTTTGAACGCCTCGATGCTGAGCGTAACACGACGACTGAAGGAACGGGACTTGGTCTTGCCATTACTAAAAAATTAGTTGAACTGATGGGTGGTAATATCAATGTCAAGAGTCAATATGGGGTTGGTTCGATCTTCGTTGTTCATCTTCCACAAAAGATATCGCGCATGTCGCCGCCTATCGAAGAGATAAGATTGCTTAATACAGTCGAGATTAAACAAAAAGAAAAAACTAATGTCGAAGACAATAAAAATAGACGTATTCTTATTGTCGATGATAATCTTTTAAATATAAAAGTTGCACGTATTGCCTTAAGTCCACTCGGTTTTGAACTAGAAGATGTGACAAGCGGGGCAGAGTGTCTACTTAAAGTCAGTGAAAAATCCTACGATATAATTCTCATGGATATCATGATGCCTGGAATGAGTGGTGAAACAGCACTAGCTAAACTTAAGGAAAACCCTGACTTTCACACCCCGGTAGTAGCCTTAACAGCTGATGCCATCGCTGGGTCAAAAGAAAAATATCTCGAACAAGGTTTTAGTGCTTATATAGCTAAACCTTTTAGTAAAGAAGAGATTAAAAACGTTATAGACCATATATTTAAAGCTTAAAATATGACAAGTACTTGTCATATTTCTTTTTTTAACCTACAATATTTGATATAATTAACTAGGAGATGATTAGATGGCACTTAAATACGATGAATCATCGATTAAGATTTTGCAAGGCTTAGATGCCGTTAGAAAAAGACCAGCGATGTATATTGGGTCAACTGATAAAAAAGGATTACACCATCTAGTATGGGAAATCGTCGATAATTCCATTGATGAAGCCATCAATGGTTTTGGTCAGCACATAAAAATTACGATTAACAAAGATAAGAGTATTACGATCGAAGATGAAGGAAGAGGAATACCGATCGGTATGCACCAGTCAGGTAAGAGCACTCCCGAAGTAATATATACTGTTCTTCATGCCGGTGGAAAATTCGAAGAAAGTGGTTATAAAGTTTCCGGTGGACTCCACGGGGTTGGAGCTTCGGTCGTAAATGCTTTGAGTGCTTGGATGAAGGTTGTTATTCGCCACGATAAAGGGGAATACTTAATCTCATTTAAAGACGGAGGAAAACTCGATCAAGAATTAACTAAACTATCTAATACTAATAGAACAGGGACATCGGTAACTTTTTTAGCCGATGAAAACATTTTTCCAAGCATCGATTTTTCTTTCTCAACCATTTGTGAACGTATGCAAGAATCAGCTTTTTTAATTTCTGGACTTACGATAACCGTTAAAGATGAGATAAATGATAAAGAAAATATCTATAATTACAGTGATGGTTTAAAGGACTTTATCGATTATTTGAATAATGATAAAAATACTTTAAATCAAGTTTTATCTTTTACCGGTACAAAAGATGATATCGTTGTTGATGTAGCTATGCAGTACACTGATACCTATAATGAAAATATTATCTCTTTTGTCAATAATGTTAAAACAAGCGATGGCGGATCACACGAGATTGGTTTTAAAACGGCTTTGACGAGAGTTTTTAATGATTACGCTAAAAGAGAAGGTTTTATCAAAGGTAAAGATAAAACGTTCGAAGGTTCTGATGTCCGTGAGGGACTTACGGCTATTATCTCACTAAGGATTCCCGAAAAGCTTCTTCAGTTTGAAGGTCAAACCAAAGCTAAACTAGGAACACCGGCTGCTAGAGCGATCGTTGATACAATTGTTTTTGAAAAATTAAACTTCTTTTTAGAAGAAAACAAAAAAGTCGCTACCGATATCATCGAAAAAGCCTTGAGAAGTAAAACAGCTAGGGAAGTAGCTAGAAAAGCAAGGGATGATGCGCGTAGTGGTAAAAATCAAAATAAAAGAGAACGTAGTTTATCCGGTAAGCTTGCACCAGCTCAAAGTAAAAATAAACATAAAAATGAGTTATTCTTAGTCGAGGGTGATTCGGCAGGTGGTTCAGCTAAGCAGGGTAGAGATAGGAAATTTCAAGCTATTCTGCCACTTAGAGGAAAAGTTATCAATACTGAAAAAGCGTCGATGGATGATATTTTAAAAAATGAAGAAATCAATACGATGATTTATACTATTGGTGCTGGTTATGGTCCCAACTTTGAAATTGATGATTGCGAATATGACAAAGTTATTATTATGACCGATGCTGATGATGATGGTGCACATATTCAGTGTTTACTACTAACGTTTTTTTATCGTTATATGAAGCCCTTAATTGAAAATGGTAAACTTTATATAGCTCTTCCGCCACTGTTTAAAATAACTTGTGGGAAAAAAACAGATTATGCTTATACGATGGAAGAGATGCAAACAAAAACTAAAGATAAGCAGTGTACGCTTCAGCGTTATAAAGGACTAGGTGAAATGGACTTTCATCAGCTATCAGAAACGACGATGAATCCAGATACCCGAAGCTTAATTAGAGTTACGATCGAAGATGCTGTCCTCGTGGAAAAACGTGTCAGCGTTTTAATGGGGGATGCTGTTGATCCTCGTAAAGAATGGATCGAAGAAAATGTCATCTTCTCACTTGAAGACAGTTATAAGATCGAGGGGGGTGACAAATAATGAGCGATTTATTAAAAAAGATCTACGATTACTCACTCGAAGAAATAATGGGTGAGCGATTCGGGCGCTATTCTAAATATATTATTCAAGATAGAGCTATTCCCGACGTTAGAGATGGTTTAAAGCCTGTTCAGCGACGCATTCTCTATGGAATGTATAAAGAGAAGAACACCTATGATAAAGCGCCTAGAAAAAGCGCTAAAACCGTCGGTAACATAATGGGTAACTATCATCCTCACGGTGACTCTAGTATCTACGATGCAATGGTTAGAATGAGTCAGTGGTGGAAACAAAATACACCCTATATCGATATGCAAGGTAACAATGGTTCAATGGATGGAGATGCGGCCGCAGCGATGCGTTACACCGAAGCTCGTCTATCTAAAATAAGTAATGAATTACTAAAAGATCTCGATCGCGATACGGTCATTATGGCTCCTAACTTCGATGATACCGAGATAGAGCCAACTGTTCTTCCAGCTAAGTTTCCTAACTTACTGGTAAACGGAACGACAGGTATCAGTGCTGGTTATGCAACTAACATTCCACCCCATAACCTAGAAGAAGTTATCGATGCAACAATCAAAAGAATCGACAGTCCCAACTGCAGGCTCGAAACGATTATGGAAATAGTCAAAGGTCCTGATTTTCCAACTGGCGGAACCGTCATGGGAATCGAGGGTGTTAAAGATGCTTTTGAAACAGGACGTGGAAAAGTAGTTATCAGATCAAAAACCGAATTTGTCACAGAAAAAAATAAAACATCATTGATAATTAATGAAATACCCTTTGATGTAATCAAGTCAAATCTAGTCAAAAAAATCGAAGATATACGGCTTGACAAAAAAATCGATGGTATCATCGAAGTTAGAGATGAATCAGATAAAGATGGTCTTAGAATCGTTATCGATATTAAAAAAGAAGCTGATCGAGAATTAATACTCAATTATCTCCTTAAAAATACCGATATGCAGATTAATTTTAACTATAATATGGTGGCTATTGTTAATCGAAGCCCTAAATTATTAGGTATTTTGGCTATACTTGATGCTTATATCGCTCATCAAAGAGAAGTTATTTTAAGAAGAACCGAGTTTGACTTAGCACATGCTAAAGAGCGACATCATATAGCGACCGGTCTTGTCAAATGCTTATCGATACTTGATGAAGTAATCGCTTTGATTAGACAAAGTAAAAACAAAGCTGATGCCATTGCTAACTTAATCAAAGAGTATGATTTTAGCGAGATTCAAGCTAGTGCTATCGTAAACCTTCAGCTTTATAGATTAACTAATACTGACGTTGTTTTACTTGAAGAAGAGTTAAAAAAGTTAGAAATTATGATTGCCGGTCTTGAAGCTATTTTAAATAATGAAGACAACCTTAAAAACTTGATGAAAGATGAACTGCGTAAGATTAAAAAAGAATATGGCAGTCCAAGAAAATCAGCTATCGTCGATGAAATCGCCGAAATTAAAATTGACAACAAGGTAACGATCATTAAGGAAGAAGTAGCTGTGATGATAAGCAAAGACGGTTATGTAAAAAGATCATCGATGCGCAGTTATGGTTCTTCAAAAGATGTTACTGCTATTAAAGAAGGAGATTATCCTATCGCTATCTTTAAAGCTAGCACTTTAGATACAGTCTTACTATTTACTAATCATGGGAATTATCTCTTCTTGCCTGTTAACGATATCTTCTCCTGTCTATGGAAAGATATGGGAAAACATATCAGTAATATTATTCCATTGGAACAAGGCGAAGAACTTATCTCAAGCTTATTAGTCCAAGACTTTAACTTAGATATCGATATTATTCTAGCGACAAAACTAGGTATGATTAAAAGGGTTAAGCTGGATGGCTTTGTGGCTGCTAGATATAATAAACCTATCAAAGCAATGAATCTAAAAGCCAAAGATGAATTAGTCGCGGCCAAGTACTTAAGTGAAGCTAAAGTTTTTATTAGTACTAAATTAGGTTATGGACTATCATTTGCTGCTAGCGACGTTCCGCAAGTTGGTGCAAAGGCCGCGGGCGTCAAAGCGATAAACTTAAAAAATGACTTTGTCGTTTCGATGAATCTCTTTAGCAACGATGACGGATATCTATCAGTCATCACCGATAAAAAAACTGGTAAACGCATAAAATTAAGTGAATTTGAACTTAGTACGCGGGCAAAAAGAGGACTGGTAATGATTAGAGATATCAAAACTAACCCTCATCAAATAATAAATAGTTTTATTCTAGAAAATAACGAACATTTAGGATTTAAGAAAGATAACGACCTAGACTATATCAAAATAACCGAACTGCCTATCTCTGATCGCTATTCAACTGGAAGTAAAGTAACAAATAAAAAGATAGACTCAGTCTTTAAAGTAGAGCTCATGGCATCCGAAACTAAAGTCGAAGTCGTCGAGGAAGTAGTTGCCGAGATAGCTCCTAAGCCTTCATTAAAAGAGATCGATGATCGTTTAATGACTATCGATGATTTTCTAAAAACAAAAAGTGATTAAATCACTTTTTTTATAGTATAATTATCTTATGGATAAATTATCATTATTTATTGAAAATTTAAACAAAGAGCAAGAAGTTAAAAAACTTATCTCTTTAAAAGAAGATCTTCTTAACGACGAGAAGTTTTTAACTATGATTACAATCTGTCAAAATAATCCTGGTGATACGCTTACTAAAAAGAAAGTTTTAACTAATGATAAATATAAGGAATATAAAGAACTGGAAAATAACTTATATTTTTTAAGTCTTAAAATAAATAGATTAATCAAAGATTTTTCTAGGGAGGATAGTAAATATGCGTGTCATAAGCGGAAAATATAAAGGTCGAATATTAAATGGCTTTGAAATAGTTGGTACAAGGGCAACGATGTCGAGAGTCAGAGAATCACTTTTTGCCATGATTAATCCACGTTTACAGGATGCCGTTTGCCTTGATTTATTTGCGGGAACTGGAAGCCTAGGAATCGAAGCACTAAGCAATGGAGCAAGAGAACTATACTTTAACGACGCTAATATCAAAGCTGTTAAAATTATTAAAGAAAATCTAAATATGCTTGAAGTAAAAGATCAACATATTTTAAACTTAGATTATAAAAAAGCTCTTAAAAAGTATGAGGACCAAAAACTTTTCTTTGATATAGTCTTCATCGATCCACCATACGATATGCTTATAATTGATGAATTACTTGATAAATTAATAGATATTTTAGCCGATAAAGCCATCATCGTTTGTGAAATACTTAGTAAGTATAAACCTCAAGATAATGATAAATATACACTAATTAAAAGCAGAAAATACGGTGACAAACAACTGCTTATATATGAAAAAAGATAGTAATATCTTTTTTTTTAGTATATAATTTTTATAGTAGGTGATAATGTGATAAGAAATAATAAGGGATTTGCTATTTCATCGATGTTATATGGTATTTTAGCTATTACTATCATAATTTTAGCGTCTATTTTAAGTATTTTAAGAAGTAATCATACATATAGTACTGATATTAGTTATTCAGTATCCGAAGGCCTAGATAAATGTGCTAAGAGACAGACTCTCATGAATGATTGTTATTTAGAGGGAAATGACTGTAAAATAGAGCAGAGTAACTACAATGCTTGTATCGGAGTAAAAGACTCTTCGACAACTGTTACTGGAACTAGTCCTGCTCAGTTAAGTAATACTCTTTTAGCAGCTGGTGTCGTAAAGCTTGTCAATATCGAAGATAACAATTTATATTATTTTAAAGGGGATAATCCTAATAATTACATTCTTTTCGAAGGACGTAGAGGAAGAATTATCTATTTTGAAACAAATGGAACAATGAAAGTAATTTTCGATAATCAAAATGTTAGTCCCAATAATAATATTTTCTGGGATGATACTAGCGACAAGAGTAATACCGCAAGTATAGCTAATCTTTGGACAGGTTCTAAAATATATAATTATTTAAATGAAGAGTTCTTAAACGGCTTCACTGATCTTAGTAAAATAAGAGATCGTAGCTGGTATGTCGGCAATATTTATACTGGTGTACCATTTTATGGAACAAACGGTTACTATACTCGTGAAAAAACGAGTTCAGCGATACATAAAGTTGGTCTTCCAACCGTAAGTGATGTTGTTTTAGCTAGTTCTAATACAAGCTGCATTATAAGTGAAACTACTAATCTAGCGATAGCCTCAACCGGATGTCTTGGGAACAACTGGATGCTCAGTACAACTGGTATGTGGCTTTTAAATGGCATTGCTTCACCAACTAGATCAACAGTTGAGACAGGAGCTTACAGTATCTCTAATACCAATATTGTGCTTCAATTAAAAAGTAATGTCAGTCTCCAGGTCAGACCGGTTGTATATATAAGTAATGCCAATATTAAAACGGGAACAACGGGATCGACAACTAATCCATATGTAATCAATTAAAAAAGACACTTAGTGTCTTTTTATATTATTAGGTTGCCAATTATCCTTGTCGTGTTATTGAAGTTATATTTAGCAACTTCTTTTAGTTTGTCTTTGCCATATTTTTCGACGACTTCTTTGCCGATGGCATCTACCTGTGGTCCCGCTCCTTTAGGAAGAGGAATACCAAGATTATCGGATAACTTATCAAATTCTCTTAAAAATAGATATCTACTTATTATCGAAGCACAAGCCACGGCCATGTTTTTATCTTCAGCTTTAGTCATAAAGGTAATACCCCGCTGAATATTAGGACTTTCCTTAATATATGAATAGTAACGTTCTTCTTTGGCAAACTCATCGACGACAATAAGCTTAGAATTTATTTTCTCTTCGTTTATCAGTGACCAAAGAACTTTGTTATGAAGAACAGCTTTAAGTTTATTCATATTGTTTTCGGCATGTAGCTGATTATACTGAATATTATTGATAACTAAACTTCGATATTTAACTTTTTTAATTATTTTAGGGGCTATCTCTTTTATCTTATCATCAAGTATTTTTTTAGAGTCTCTAATTCCTAAACTCTCCAGCCAAGCTATATCTTTTTTTTCAACGTAGCTAGCTGATACGACAATAGGACCAAAATAATCACCAGTTCCAACTTCGTCAGAACCAACCGATGATTCATTCATCAAAAGACTATCACGTTTATCTTTCTTTTCTACTTCTTCACTTTTTTGCCCATCGATCTCACGCCACATATTGGCATCGACATCACTAGATGTGCCTTGAAACATTACTTTACCAGATGTATACATCGTAACGGTAGTATCACCATCTTGAGCTTGAAAAACAGTGTAGGGGATTTCTTTATCCTTCTTCATCTCTTTATAATATTCAATCATTTTCTCTTTGGTTTCATCGCTAACTTTTATTACGACATTCATCTAAATCACCTAGAATAATTATATCATAAGTAAAGACAAGAAAAAAAAGTAATTACTTACTTTTTCCCTTTTTTACGATTTAGGACATATATAGTAGTACCGACTATTACGATGTTAAATATGCCAACAGCAAAACTTTTTTTCTGATCTTGCATATAACTGCGATTTTCTCGGCGATTAGAATTATACATTTCTTTGCAATTAGTTTCATTATATTCTTCATTTATATATATACAGTTCACCTGTTTATAATCTTTAAAGTTTATTTTCTCTTCTTTAACAACTAGATTGAGTAATATATTAAATGATATTATAGTAGCTGCTATAAACCAAATTACTAAAACAGCGTTAATTAATTTTAAAACTAATTCTTTATCTTTTCCAAATAAATCCATCATATCCTCCTTAATAACATTATACATTTAATTATATCTTTTACAATATAAGTTTAATATTCTTCTAAGGTTTTAAGCAGTTTCTTTTGATCATCAAGTGACGAAACATTTCTATATCTTTCAAAAGCAATTGATTGTTGAATCATATGAGCAATATCAAGTCCATCGTTATTTAAATGATATCCATCAAGATAAGCATTGATTTGTTCTAAATGTTCCTCTTTCTTATCAAAATCATCCATTTCACATAGCGGGCTAAAAGAATCTTCAAAAGAGTCTTCAAGATAAAGTTTATAGTAATATAACTCCTCTAGACTCTTTGCCATTTCTTCGTCGATGATTCCTTGATCATTTAAAAGTTCAATTTTATAAACAACTAAAAATTGATTGATAGTTAACGAATCATATTGGTTATCCTGCATAAGTAGGGGAGTAATCATATAATCGCGCTTAACATCTCTAACTTTTTGATAATTAAGTTTACGATTAAAATCATTGTTTAATATCTTAATTATTTCTTCTTTATTATTCATATACGTCTCCTTTGCCGAGTATTATAACATAAAGCTAAAATAACTAAAGTAATTTAAGTGTTTTTTTCATAAAAAATGACTCCTTTCAGTTGAACAATGTATTTTTATTATACATTGTTTTTTCCAACTTTTGGAAGCCATTTCAATTCTCGTTGGTGC
>CAZVUK010000019.1:0-19553 GCA_964630225.1 uncultured Muribaculaceae bacterium | reverse complement strand
TTCTTTTCCTCCTGTATCGATCATAATATATTTACCATCATACTTTATTAAAGCGCTGTCCCCCTGCCCTACATCTAAAAAGTGAACATAATTATTACCATCAAGTTTTATCACACTATGCAAAACCAAAGCAAATACTAATGTCAATAATAATTTTTTATGCTTTATACTTGCTAGAAAAACAATATAATAAATTGCATAAACAAATAATGGTAGCTTAGCAAAAACAAAAGTCGTATCTAAGTTATTTAAATAATGAGATAAGTTTTCCATTAAATTTATTAAATAGAACACCGGTAAATCAAGTACATTGAAAAAACAATTAGCTATGATAAGAGGAAAGATAATTAAACTGACGAAAGGAACATAGAACACGTTGTAAATAAAAGATAATGGATTTAACGAATAATTTATATATATCGTTAGTGGAATACTTGCTAAAAAGGCATAAAAAGATGTTTTAATAAGTTTTATAAAATATTTAGTTTCTCCTTCTATTTTATAAGAAGCCATTATTAAAAACAAACTGATCGCAAAATAATAAAGAAAACCAATATCATATATAAGATAATTATTAAAAAGAAGTAAGATGGTTCCATTAAATAAAAAAATATTTATCATACTTACATGAAAATAATACTCATCATTTATATATCTTAAAACAAAAAAACTACTACTAGCTAAAAAAGCCGGAGCAAAAGAAGAGAGAAATAGCATGAAAAACAAAAAAATAAAAGTAATATAGTAACTTGTCGAGTTTCTTAAACCTATCTTTTTCATTAAATACAAAGCAGCAAAACTAATTATATTTACGTGCGTTCCAGAGATAGCCAATAAATGATTGATACCTATCTCTTGATAGGCATCTTTAGTATTTTTATCTAGGGCTGAAGTGTCTCCGATAATAAAAGCTTTTAGATAACTACTGTTAGTTTTATTATCGAGATAATTATTTATCTTAGTTTTTATTTTATAGAAGATATTTTTGTTCTTCTTGATTAAAATTAATTCTTCACCGTTAATAGCGGCTCTTATTCCTTTTCTTTTTAACGTCTTTTCATAATCGAAAGAATTAGGAAGATTTAGACGAGTTATTTTTGCTTTTTCTCCTTTTACTAGAACAAAGTCACCTAATTCTATATCACTAATAAATTTGTTTTTTTCCACCTTTGTTTTAAAAAAATAATTTATAACATACTTATCTTTCAAAGATATATTTAACTTTAAATAATTACCATCTATATCTATTTTTCTAATAATACCACTAAAACTATTGTTTATTATCTTATTGTTGACTAAAATGTTAGACCTAAATAAACTTAGTAAAACTATTATAATAAATACGATTATGTATAACTTATTACAGAGTAATATCTTTCGAAATTTGAGCAAATAGTGCCTCTCCTATTCCTGTAACATTCATAATATCTTCGATCTTTTTAAAGGGGGTTTTACTGCGGTATTCACTTATCGCTTTTGCTTTAGCTTCACCTATACCACTTAACGTCATTAAACTTTCGATACTTGCAGTATTTATATTTACTTTTCTATTTTCTTCTTTCTTTTGATCTATGCAGGCATCATTTATGATGTTTTGCGTACATAAACTATTTTTCCTTGCTTCTTCATCTTTGGTTTTAATAATATTTTTTACTTCATTTTTACTATATACTTTAATGACCATACCATCTATTACTTTCATACTTAAATTAATTAAGGATGTATCAGAGTCTGTTAATAAACCTCCAGCCAAAGTTATAGCATCAATTACCCTGGCATTTTTAGGAAGAGCATAAACCCCAGGTTTGTTAACCATACCTTTAACATCGACGTAGTAATCATTTTTTACTTTCAAAACCTCTACTTTGCTTTCTGTTTTCTTTTTTGTTCTTTCCTTTTTCTCTATTCTAGCTTCGACTAGTTTAGCCTCACCCATCATCTGTGCATAACGACTATAAGCATAATATATAATTAATGCTAATAATATTAAAACAATAAGCACGATAAGTTTTCCTTTAAACTGATAAATATAATCTTTAATCGTCATAAAAAAATCTCCTTATGGAGATTATTATCTTTATCTATTATTTTTCCTAAGACTGTTTCTTCATTTTTGTCTCGATGTTAACTTTTTGAACAAAAGCTAAAGCCATTATTAAACTGATTGTAAAGGTTCCCCCATAACTTAAGAACGGTAGTGGTACTCCGGTCATCGGTAATAGTCCCAATATCCCAGTTAAGTTAACCATCGTATGAACAAAGATGTAGCTTGCTACTGCGTAGCAAAGAATAGCACCAAAGTCGTTTACACTTCTTTTTCCAATCATGACTATGCGCCATACGACTATCATTATTAGACCGATAATAGCGATCGAAGCCACCGCTCCGAGCTCTTCGATAACGATAGCAAAAATAAAGTCAGTATGAGCTTCAGGAATATAGAGATATTTTTGGGTACTATTTCCGAGGCCTTTACCAAACAGACCGCCATTATTGATAGCTATATAACCATTACAAAGCTGGTTACCGGTCGTGTAAAATTTCTTTTCACTACAAGGTGCATATATATCAAATCTACTCTTTTGATGACTCTTTAATCCACCACTCATCAGTGCAGCAACAAAAGCACCAATTATAAACATAATGACGATGATACTCTTCCATTTTACTAGGCCCTTAATCGGACTAACCATAAAAATCATGGCGACGATAGCAGCGTAGATAATCATCGTTCCCAAATCCGGCTGGAGATATATTAAAAAGGCAGCAACACCAGCAAAGACAAGTGGATACCAAACGGTAATATACTCATCTAGCCTATCTTTTTGTCTATCATAATAATGAGCAGCCCAAACAATGTAGATAATTTTTAAAAACTCACTTGGTTGAAAAGAAAAACCAAAAAGTGAAAACCAGCTCCGGGCATTATTGATAAGTTTTCCTTGAAAAAGAACCAAAATAAGAATAAAAATTAAAATTAACACTCCTAAAAAGGAGAGTTTTCTGAAGAGTTTTGTCGAAAAAAGAAATATTATAGCAAATAGAAATGTTCCTATAAGTAACCATCCTATTTGATTAATTAAATAGGCATAAGGACTTTTGTTGCTCATAAAAGACGCTATATTTGATGATGATAATATCATCACTAAACCTAGCGTAAATAGTATAGTAGTTGCAATTAACAATCCCTTGTCTATGTACTTTAGTTTCTTCATTCTTCCTCTATAATAATTATAGCATAAGTAATATACATTTATTCATTATTTAGATTTAGAACTGTAAAGTAATTATTTATGATATTTACTTATAAAGTCTTCTTTATATTCTTCATATCTTGCTTCTTTGATAGCTATTCTAATTTCTTCCATCATCTTAATTAAAAAGCGCGTATTATGAATAGATAATAATCTTGCACCAAGCATCTCATCATTAGTTGTCAAATGCCTTATATATGCTTTTGTGTAGTTCTTGCATGCGTAGCAGTCGCAAGCTTCTTCGATCGGTGTAAAATCCTCTTTATATTGGGCGTTTTTTAGATTGATTTTACCATTTCTTGTAAAAGCATTACCGTGTCTTGCTATTCTAGTTGACAAAACGCAATCAAAAATATCGACACCACGAGATATTCCCTCAAGTAAATCAAGCGGATCTCCAACGCCCATCAAATATCTAACTTTATCTTTAGGTAGATGAAAAATAGCGTAATCGATCATTTTATACATCGTCTCTTTGTCCTCACCAACAGATGTTCCACCGATCGAATAACCGTCGAAATCCATCTCAACTGTTTTAAGAGCAGAGTATTTTCTTAGATCTTCAAACTCTCCTCCTTGAACGATACCAAAAAGTGATTGTCTTTTGTTAGCATGGACATCTTTTCCGCGCCTTGCCCATCTGAGTGTTCTTTCAACTGATGCTTTCATGTATTCATAGGTGACAGGAAATGGTGGACATTCATCGAAACTCATGGCAATATCACTATCTAGTTTATTTTGTATTTCAATTGATTTTTCCGGCGTTAAAAAAAGATTAGAACCATCTAAATGACTCTTAAACTTAACGCCTTCTTCGACTATATCTTTAGGTTTAGCTAACGAAAAAACCTGGAATCCACCAGAATCGGTGATAATAGGACCATTAAAATTCATAAATTTATGTAGTCCACCCGCTTTAGAAATTATATCTTCGCCTGGTCTAAGCCAAAGATGATAAGTATTAGCAAGAATAGCAGCCGTACCCATTTCATAAAGTTCTTCTGGACTTAAAGTCTTGACGGTCGCTCTTGTTCCAACCGGCATAAACATCGGTGTTTCGAATGTTCCATGATTTGTTTCGAGCTGACCATATCGAGCTTGGCCATCTTCGCTTAATAAATGATATTTAATCTTCATCTTACCTCCACTTGCTGTAGGCACCAAAGTCATATACTTCTTTGTATCCCATCGCCATCAAAGTTTTAGCAGCGGTGCTACTTCTGTTACCACTGCGGCAATAAACGATAATTATCGTGTCTTTTGCTAAGTCGATATTACTTATCGTCTCAACTGGAATATTGATCGATCCTTTGATGTTTCCACTTCTAAATTCAGATTCGGTTCTAACATCGATTAAAACAGCACCCTTATTAATTAATTCTTCAGCTTTAACTTGCTCAATTACTTCAGCACAAGGGCAGCTACTACATTTACAATCAGCTTTTTCAACAGTAAAACTGTTTGTCGAACCACAAGCTGTAACAAATGTTAAAAACAATATAATTATAGTTTTCTTCATATATACCTCTTTGCAATTATAACAAATTATTCATAAAAAAAGAACTGTATGTTCTTTTTTCTTTATTTTTCAAAAACAGTGAAACTCATCATTAAGTTTCCAACTGAATTGTTTTGATCATCGGCATAACCATACTGTGAACTTGTCACAGGCATGATAAATGGTACATCACCAATTATTGCTTTGATTTTTGATAACAGAGCATCACGCATATCGCTTACCGCCATCGAACGATACTGACTGTTAAAGAGCAGATATGCTCCGGCTTCATTAACCGTTGCTTTCAAAAATTTGATAATCGTCTCGGTATCTTCGATGAAGTCATCTTTAACTTTATCCATCAGGATAACCGCGGTGTTCTCAGCCATCTTAGCACCCATTCTCATTGAACCATCATCCAACACTTCGATTAATGAACGAAGAGAAGTCAAGTCTCCCAACCTATCATTTATGCCAAGTGGACTAAAGATATACTTTGTCTTAATATCTTTTTTAAGTTCTTCGACACTCTTTCCTTTCATCTTAGCATAGACCTCGAAAGCAGGTTGACCGTTTATTTCAGCTAGGACATAATCATCGCTTACCTTGGTCACTACTCCGACTTTTTTAGTTTCACTATACATGCCACTATATTTAGTATTAATTTCTTTATTACTGTAAAAAAAGGCAAGTATTACTCCATCTTTGATAATTTTATCTCTAAAGAAAAGATGACTATTATCACTAGTTGCAGGGCTTGCTCCAAAAAGCGGAACTCTTCCAATTATATCTTGGACACCTTTTAAATACTGATCTTCATTATTACTAGCACTCATGAAGAAATAATCAGGTGCAAAATCCATTCCGGCATCTTTTAATGCTTCCTTGGCGGCTTTTCTTCCCGTTTCCCTAGCTGAACCAGCAAAACTAGCACCAGCAAAGCCAAGTTTTAGGTCCTCATCTTCGATACTCATAATTCCAGCAAATTCTTCTTCATTTAGAATGCAACCATCTTTAGTAAGCATAGCATTTGTCGTAAATCCAACGACATTGTCTACCTTCCCACTGCTTTGCAAACCCTTAATAAATTCGTTATTGCTGTACTTTGGAGATACAAAGATAAAATTAATTTTATCGGCATCTCCGATACATGCTTTGGCGATGGCTTGTCCGGCTGAGTTAGCATTTTTACTTAAACTTATCTCTACTTTACTCTTTAGCATAGCGCCTCCCTATATTATTTTTTTATTTATCGTTACTCTGACAACATTATAGTTTAAAAAACGATTGGCAACATCATCAGGCATATATTCATATTCATATATTGATTTTTTAGCATCTTTTCGTAGTTCCGTAATATTATCTTTAAAACGATCTAATTCTTCATGGCCGTATAAGAAGGATATAATATTATCTAAACTGTCAAAGCTTAAACTATCGATACGATTCTTTTGACCAATAGTAATAGTCAAAGTGTTTTTTGCTGTTACCTCAAGGATTAAATCACCTTTTACTTTATTTAAGTCACTAGATATCAGACTTTCTTTCATCCCTAAATCAGATAATTCAAATATCTGTTTGGAACTATCCAGTAAGACAAGCAAAACATTGTTAACGGCTGTATAAGTGGTTTTACCTGCATCGGTTATTTTACTAAAGCCTTGGTCTTTAGTATATGAATTAAAGCTTGGATCTCTTAAAGTATAGCTTGCATCTTCAGCCATCAAACCATGAATCGTGGCAAGAGCTTTAATTAAACTTTCAAAAGATGTATCATAAAAATTCTTATTGGCAGCATCACTTGCTATTTCGATACTAAAAGTATTATTAGCATAATTAAAATTTGCTATTTGACCTTTGGCTTGAAAAGTCAAAACATTGTTAGCATAAGTCAGTTGTAAATCATCACCAAGTGAACTACTTGCTTTAACCGCAGTAATTAATTCATCAAGTGTAAAGCTGATATCTGACTCTTTAGCCATTGCTATAATATATTTCTTTTCAGTCGAAGGCTTAGATGCTTCTTCTTTTTTACCTGTTTCAGATGAAGGGTCTGGTCTTTGATCAGCTATCTCGCTAGCATCCATTGCTTTTCTTCCAATAACTTTGTCAAACACTGTTTTTACTTCAGGAAGGAATATAACAAATAAAAGCAGTAATACTAAAACGATTAAAAAAACTGGTGATAATGCATTATCATCTTTTTTTCCTTCCGTTATATCGACTGGTTTTTCACTAACTACTTCTTCTTTCTTTTCCTCTTCCATACTTGCCTCCCTATTTTCTACTATAAATATAATAACATATTACTTAGTTTAAATAAACTAATTTATTGCTTTATTCTACTTATTTGCTATAATTTTATTAGGTGATTGCTATGAAAAAACATATAATTAAAGCTTCTTTAGTATTTGTTATTTTACTTATTATTACTATGGCAATCTTTGATTACTACAGAGTAAAAAACGATAAATTTCCTATCTTTGCCGTAAAGATGACCAAAGAAGGTGCCGCCAAAGAATACTGGGTTGGTCCACTATATTATAGTTCGAGAGTAACTAAATATAATACTTTTGAAAAACTCTCAGAATCACATGAAGTCAGCTTTGGACCTTGGTTTTATAAAAGATTAATTAAATATAATTATAATAATATCGATCAAAGTATCAAATTTATTCCTGTCCTTGTGCTAAACTGTGAAAAAGAAAAGGTCTTTTACTTCGCTAATGGAAAAACACAGTTCTACAAAGTCTGTCTCGATCATTTGTCGATTTCATACCAAGGTAAGACGAAGTATTTTGAACAGTCGATTATCAAAGATAACTTATCTTTGAAGAAGGTCTTTAACGAAGCTGACAAGCTTACTAAGCCAAGTGGTAGATATGAAGTCTACAGCTATCCTAATTTTAATCTAACAAAATGTGAAACCATCTATAAAGATGGACAAAATATCGATGAAATAATATTAAGTAGTAAAGATGTCGAAACATCAAGTCTATGTGCCAAAGAATCATGTAGTTTTACTAAAACCTTTAAAGTAGTCCTTATCAAAGGAAATATGGAAAGTGAAATAAATCATATTACCGTCGAGCAAAACAACAATGGTAAATTTACCACTGTTTCTATCAAACAAGAACACATGCTTAACTTAGTTGAAGGAAAGAACTATAACTTTAGTTTCGTTAATCCCGAATCTAAGAATATCGACAATCACAATATTGAAGAAATATTCGAATATCTCGACATCATCAAAGTAGAAGAAGCTAAAGATAAAGAGTTTATCAATCAAAATGTTTGTATATAAAAAGAACTGATTATTTATCAGTTCTTTTTAATATTGCATATCTTTCGTTAACGTAATACTTTTCAAAATCAGGTAGTTTGGCTTTGATACCTTTATCGTTAAAGATAAGGACATAGTCATAAGTTTTAATTTCTTTGTATGCATCTTCAGAATCAAAACTTACTTCACTTAGATATCGATTGACGCTATGATCGGCCATTGGACCAAGTCCTTGATATCGATAATTCATGCCTGTTACTTTACTATTATAACTTCGTGGCTGGTAATAGATGCTAATATAGTTTCCATTAGGTAGATGCTTAGCTAAATCAAGGTTAACAGCTTCTTCTCTAAAGATGTAGTTATATGGTGCGTAGTAACGACTATTTAAAAAGCTTGCATTCAATATGACTTTTCCATAAATTAGTAAAAGTCCAACTAAGAAAGCATTATAGATATATTTACTAGCGTGATAATCTTTGAAGAAGTCGTATAGGTAATATAAAATAATTATAATCATAAGTGGATTTTTAGTCATGAAGAAGAGTCTGTGATAAACTTCAGTACCTATTACCGCAGCTATCATTTTTGAACTAAATGGGTTAAAGAAGCTAATTATATATATGACAAAGACCGCAGGTATTATTTCAAATTTCTGTTTCTTTTTAAATGAATAAAGGATTAATCCTGAAATAAAGATATTAAAGATTAAAATTAAATAACCTAAGTTATAGCTCTCCCAGTTGTTTTTAATACCTAGATATATAGCCATAGCGTATAAAACAATAGGCACTGCTATAAAACTATATTTAAAATATTTAACAACATACTTATCGATGTATTTTTGAAAAAAGTACATTAACACGACGATTCCTATAAGTATGTATAACCAAAAATAACGTGCTACAAAAAGAGACAGATAAATTAGATTTGGTAAGATGATAGCTACATAATCAAAACTTTTTACTTTAGATGTATATAAATCTAAAAAGAGAAAACTACAAGCAATTAATGTCAGTAAAAACAAAGACGAAGATGATAAAAATATCATTGCGACATTAAGTAGGACTAGGAGCATTATGAGAAAAAGACTTTTCTTTTCTAAATATTCTTTAAAAGCTAGTATATAAGCTGGGATAAAGACCGGAAATAAGGCAAAAGATCCCCAATATATATGAGTAAGACTTGGATAACCTAAAAGAAATATCGCTATTAAAAAGATGATAATAAAAATCTTTGACTTAATCTTGTAATACTCTTTAACATGTTCTATCAGTTGAGCTAAGAAAGTAATAAAGATAAAGGACATATAAAATTTAAAGACAAATAGTATTGTCAAACTACTATTAAAAAAACTATTAAGTGACGATAACATAAAATAATAGCCTTGAAACACATAGTATGACTGAACTGTTCCGGCTAGTCCCGTCCGCGGATTAATCGAAAACAATGGTTTTGCTGCTAAGTCCCTAATAAAGGGCAAGTAAAACGAGTCATCGCCGGCGTCTAAAGGATAATATATCTTAAAGATAAAAAGTCCTAAAATAACCAGAAAATAAAAGATCGGACTTTTTAAAAAGAAAAAGTCTTCTCTTTCGGTGTTAAAAATAGCAACTATAAATAGTGCTCCAAGTAATAATAACGTTAAATCCGGAAAATACTTAGAGCTTTCACTTATCATAAATGGAAGATATAAGATTTCTAAAATAGAAGCTAAAAAGGCAAAGCCAAAAAGAGAGCGCAAGTTATAAAACTTGCTCTCTTTATGAATTATAAGTTTTCCTAAAAAATTAGATATCAAATACATATTAAGTACCAAATACTCTCTCTATCGTGCGATAGTATTTATGTTTAAGAAAGAAGAGATAAACCTTCTTCGTCAGTTTTATATCTTTTAAATATTTGTTCTTATGCCATTTGGGATAGATTTTATCAACCGCTTTGCGAAGAGCAATCGCTTTGCTCATCTTGCCTGCTTTGACATATTTGATAAAGAGATCGACCAACAAATTATTGACATATAAGAACTCTAACTCTTCTTCGTAATTATTTTTAATAAAATCTTTCTTGATCAAGTCAATTGCCTTTATCATATCTTCGTTAGTATCGTTAATCGATCTTGTTGTCGATCCAGTTTGATAGTGATAATAATATAGATAATCATTTATTTTAACGACTCTTTTGGCAGCCAGCTGCGCTTTGGAGATACTTACGACATCCTCATAAAACATTGCCTTAGGATATGGATTTTTCTCCATCAGCTCTCTTTTAATGATACGATTACATGAATGAAACTCCATTAGTAAAGTATCATTTATCGCTCCCTTTTCATATATTGAAAAGTCGCCTTTATCGACATATGTTTTACTGCCATCATCATCAACTCTAACAAAATTACAGATAACGATATCAGCATCATAATCAAGAATCGTTTGATACATCTTATCGATAAAGTTGTCGCTGACAGAATCATCGCTATCTAGAAACATTAAATACTTGCCACTAGACTTAGCGATGGCCGCATTACGAGCCGCTCCGGGGCCCTTGTTTGATTGCGTTAACACGGTAATTTTGTCTTTGTATGACTTCATCAAATCAAGACTCATATCGCTAGAGCCATCATCTATACATATGACTTCATATTTAAATTTAGTATCTTGTTTTAGTATAGAATTAAGTGCTCGCTCTATCGTTTTTTCAGCATTGTAGACGGGCACTATGACTGATACATCCATTTTATTTTCCTCCGGCTATTTTATCGAATTCCTTTAAAATATTCTCATTATAACTTTTAAGAGCATCGAAAGACTTAGGAGCTCTCTTAGCTTTTTCGATCTCTTTTAAGAGATTTCTATGACCATATATATTTTCATTATATTTTTCCAAATGTTTTGGTATAAAGATCTTTAAACCTACGGATTTAGCTTCGAGTATGACCATTCCCTGTCCTTCATACCTAGAAGTGAGAATAAAACCATCCATCAGCCTTAAAACAGAAAAGACATTCTTTAGTGATCCAAGCATTATAATTTTATCTTCTAGGCCATGTTTAGCTATTCTCTTTTTTAAAGCAGCTTCATCTGGACCAGACCCAATAATATAAAGTCTTAGATCTTTTCTTTTTACCTTAGCTATCAAATCAATTAAAATATCAAAGCCCTTTTGGTGACAAAGTCGCCCCATAGTAACTAAGTTATAATACTTATCATCGATTTTAATATCCGTAGCTTCATGCATTTTTATCTTGATTTCATTGGTATCTATTATATTAGGAAGAATATAGCCTTCTTTCCTCGGTTTTTTTAAAACTTCATTTAATGAATACAGTGCTCCACGAGACACACCAACGAAACTATCAAAGTATTTATATTTTGATTTAAAAAGAGCAAAAAGAATTCGGTACTTCCATTCATTCTTTCTTTTAATAACAATATCATTATGAATAAGTATATATCTTTTTTTAGCTTTGACTGTGCTAGCATAAAAAGCTGTCTCTTGTTTATAAGAGTTAAAGTCTATTGCTACATCATATTCTTTTTCTATCTCATTTTTATATATCAATCTAAGTAGAGAAAAAGGAATAAACTTATTTCCTTTAAAAAAGGCTTTCTTCTTTATAATGTTTATTCTCTTATCAAGTTTAACATCAAAAAACTGTTCATTACTAAAGAGATATAAATCTATCTCATATTTATTAAGATCTAAGTTATTAAGTAAATTAATAAGTGATTTTTGTATGCCACCAAGACCTAAATCATCTTGAAATATAGCTATTTTTTTCATTACACTCCTACTTATCAAATTTTTTAATTAATTTAAATATAAATGCACTTGTTTGCATTTTCTTAAGTAAAAATTTGATTATGAAATTATTATACACTTTTTTCTTAAGTATTACAAAAGAGGCTAGTTTCATAGCTTTATTTATCCTATAATATTTATTATCTTTTATATCTATTTTCTTTATATAACGAAGCATCTTATCGTATACTTCTTCCCTTTTTTTATCATTTGTTACAAGAACGGTTCTAAACATTCTATAAAGCAAATGAGAATATATGATAAAGTTTCTTTCTTCGCAATATTCGTCTTTAAATAATTCTTCGATCTTTGTAAGGCTTCTTAGGATCGTAATTAATCGGTCTGGATTAACGTTTTGAGAAAGCCCTCCATCATTTAAATTATAGTAGTAAACTTCACTATTGTTATAGACTATCTTATTAGCTCTTTTAATAGCATTTAGCGTAACAACCATGTCTTCGGCAAGCCAGGCATCAACAAAGTCGTCTTTATCGATTAAAGACCGTTTAAAACACTTATTACCAAGACTTGGTTTAACGAGCAATACTTCAGGAGTATCTTTAAGATTATCAAAGTCCTTAAGCAAAGAACTAATTCCTTTCTTAATATGCTCGCTTCCTTTATATCTTTCGATATAGTTAGAGATTATCATATCGGTTTTAGTTTCTTCAAAAATTTGCTCATAAGTATCTAATGCCGATGGCAAGATAATATCATCTCCATCCACAAATAAAATATAATCTCCACTTGCTCGCAAAAAACCTTTTCTTCTTGTTGCCGATGGTCCTTCTTTTGTCTGCATTAAAACTTTTATACGAGCATCAGCTTTGGCTCTTTGTTTAATATACTTAAGTGAGTTATCAGTCGATTGATTATCAACCATTATTAATTCAAAGTCTCTTTCTGTATTTAAAATTGTATCAAAAAATTCTTTGAGACTATCTTCGGCGTTATAAACAGGAACGATAACACTAAACTTCTTCATGACGTAGCTCCTCTATAGCTTCATATATACGCTTACTATTTAGACTATCTCTATATTTAAAGGTGCGATCAACTCTTTGTTTATATACTTTATCTAATTCATAATTATTATCGATTAGATTTTCAAGCTCTTTGATTAAGTTCTTCTCTTCTTTAACAACTTTACCAAAAGCATCACGTTCATATCTAAAATACCCTTTGGCATATTGTTTTTCATAAAACTCCTCTTGGTCAAACTGGTAATAGATACTTGGCTTTTTCATATAAGCAAAGTCAAAAAAGACCGAAGAATAATCTGTTATTAAAGCTTTAGCTTCTTTTAATAGATCAGGAATATAATACTCTTCCCTATTTAATACTTTGATCCTAGAATTATCAATATTAAATAAATCGATAAATTTCTGTACTTCGTAATGCGGATAAAACCATAGTTCTATTTTATTATCTTTAAGTAGATTTGATAATTTAGGACTATTTAATAATGAATAAAAACGTTTGTAATACTCACTTTCCATAAACAGCTCGCTATCATTTGTCTTTTTATTTTTGTAAGAAGCCGTAAGAATATAATTTCTCCAGCTGGGCATAAATAAAATATAGTTTTTTGTTTGATACTCATTTAGATTATCAAATCTAGCAAGACCGGTAAGTTTAATTACCCCTCTAGGATAATCTAATTTTCTATTTAGATAGTTATACTCTTCTCTAATTGATGTGATAAATAAATCGATAGGCATAAGTTTATTACTTAAATGAAAAGATAAATCATTATAAATGATTCCATGCTGCAGAAAAATAAATTTCTTTTTCTTTCTTCGGTCGACCAGTAGTCTAAATAAACGATAGTTGTAAGGTATTAAATAGCCGGTATGAGCAGAAATATATGTATCACTAAATAAAATAGCCATCTGATGTTCAAACGATCTAAATTCGATAGTTTTACCTAATTTACTGACTTTTTCATAGTCTTTAGTATTATTCTTATCAATTATATAATAAGCATTTACTTCAGGATGATTTTCACGGTAGTACTTAAACATCCAATAAGCATTATCTCTAGCTTCGTCCCCTCTTTCACAAAAAAGATAGGCCTTTTTAAACTTCTTCTTTTCTTTGTAAAAAACACTTACAAAAATATAGAATAATATTTTAAAAGTATATTTAATAAATCTAAATCCCGCTGTTATATATCTCATAATCTTCCTTTTTTAATAGCGAGATACTTTCTTCCCCCCGCTAAATAGTGTTTTATAAACTTGAATGTACCCATTTCTTTTTTATAATACTTTCTTTTTGTTAATACCATATATGTAAGTAAAGTAAAACTTAAAAAACCAAGGGTTCGCTTTGCCGTAGCTCCTTTATCGATAGTTGTTGCTACTGTCCATTTCTCTCCGGTTGTGTCCTCATCGGGATGTTCTATTAAGACCTGGGCTATATGATAGATTTTAAGACCTTTTTTATAGGCGTCGGTAAGAAAAATGTTTTCTTCACCGATATTAATTATATCTGAGCCTATTCCAAAGTTTTCATCATAACGCAATCCTTTAGCTAAAACTTTAGCCCGTTTAAAGGATATTTGAACAGAAAAGATTCTAAATAAATCTAGATAGTTTAGTTTCTTATCTTTTTTTGGACCTAATATCTGATCACCTTTTTTTAAATTAAAAGTAATAATATCAGCCTCTGGATAATTTAGATAAGCTTCTTTTATTTTTTCTTCATAATCTTTTACAAAACTAATATCATCATCAGTCATAATGCAAACTTCAGCCGTAGACATATCAATCAAACGGTTTCTTGATTTAGAAATACCTTTTTCACGAGTATCATAAACTTTGATACCATCGGTAATATACTCTTCATCTTTGTTCATAAGTTGATTGACAATAATAAGATTGTTGGTAATATTCTTCTTTTTTAAATTAAGAGCTTTAATACTGGTCATTTTAACTGTCGAAAGTAAAACCTCAACATCCTTTTTCATAAAGCCTCCTTATTTTTTATTTTTGCGATCAATACTAAGTCTTTGAATCAAAGACTTATTTTGCTCTTTTAAATGAGATATCTTAATCGAATGAAAGAAACTTATAATATATAAATAAAAGATAAAAGTAGTAAAGACAAAGTTATTAGCAGTGATAAAACCTAGGGCTTTAGATATTTTGTCAATCTCTTTAGTAAAAATACTAGCAAAAAGTAAGAAGATAGACCAAATTAACCATACTATGGCATCTTCGATATTAAGTTTATGTTTTCTGATTCTGCTTATAATAAAAACTCCAGTACCTATACTTGCAAGGATCAAAACAACTCTCAGTGTATCTGACATAACTACCTCTTTCTAAACGGTTGGATTAAGATTATTGATATTATCATTCTAGCCATAAATCTAGCTGAATTAAAAGCACTTTTAAAGTATGAGTTACCATGAGTACGCTCATCCATCTCCACCTGAATTTCAATTATTTTCTTTTTCTTTTTTAACATATATACAAGAGTATCTGGTTCTGGTGGATTGTTTTGATCAAATGCATAGTCAGCAATCGTTGATCTATCGTATGCCCTAAGACCACTTGTCGGATCAGTTATTTTTTGGCCCGTAACAAGAAAAGTTGCAAGTGTTAAAAAACGGGAGCCGATCATTCTAGCAGTAAAGGGTTTTTTCTTTTTCAAAAAACGGGAACCGATAACGATGTTATAGCCCTTCTTGCTGTATTCTAGCAAATCTTTGATTGACTCAGCGCGGTGCTGTCCATCACCATCAAACTGAAGAGCAACGTCATACCCATTTTCCAAGGCGTAAATAAAACCTGTCTGCACAGCTCCGAATACACCAAGATTAACGAGTAAATCAATATGATTATAATTATTTTCTTTAAGTATTTTAACGGTGTTATCTTTAGACCCATCATTGACGACGACATAGTCCACATCTTTAGCATTTTTCTTTAAATCTTCGACTACTCTTTTAATACTTCCCTCTTCATTATAAGCGGGAATAATAGCTAGTACTTTTAATTTTTTCATGAGTATCTCCTAATAAAATTATAACATATATGAGTGGTAGGATAAAGAAAAAAGCCATTAGGCTTTTTTAATTATTAAACTAAGTAAATTTTTACTTTTAGTAAAAATATTCTTTTCAAATACATATTGAATAAATGTATAAAAGATAATATTTACGACTGTAACTTGAATAGCTAGGAATAACCAGTTTCGATAACCATTACTACTTAGGTCAAATAGCTGTGGCACTAAAATAACTAGGGCTAGAAAACTAACAGCAAAACTAACTAATCTTACTAGTGCTCGCTGATTTGAAATCTTTAGAATATGTTTATTACTGTATATTATTGTATCGATGCTTCTGTAAATTGCCGATGCAAGGTTACCAAGGGCTGCTCCAATAAGACCGTAAAACGGAATTAAAGCTAGTTGGAAAGAGATATTTATAATCATCTCGATAATAGCTCTATTACGGGTTTTAGTAAAGTGACCAGCTGCCGTTATCAAAGTTCTAGGAGGAGTTTTAACATTGTTTAAAAGACCGGTTATAGCTAGAATTGCTCCAAGCGTTGGAACCATATATTTAGCATCAATCATCCCTGAGGTATAGACAGAGATAAATGGATCAATTAGTAAATAAGCTGAAGTATAGATAATAAAGACCATCAGAAAGTACAGCCATTCATAAACATCGTAAGCTCTATTTAATATTTCATTTTCTCCTCTAGTGATAGCATCACCAAAAGAAGCATAGATCGCATTTGAAACTGATAAACTAATCATATTTAAACCAGAGAAAACAAGTAAGTAAACAGAATATATACTAGCTTCTTTTAAGCCAAGCAGCAAGCTAACTAGCACAACTGACGAAGAACCAATGACAAGACCTGCTATCTCATGAACAATGGCATCTTTGCGCTGCTTTAAACTTGCTCCATCACTACTTACCGAACTATCGAGGAACGGATAATTCTTCTTAACATAATAAGTTATAATGATAATTCTTAAAACATAGACAATCGATGCTCCTAACTGTACAACGACAATTCCTTGATTAAGTTTAATTAAAATAACTGTAACTAGGACGAGTGCTAAATTACCTAGTGATTGGGCAATCGCAAAGATGTAATTTTTCTGATCAGCATTTAGAAGAGCTTGATACTTACCTACAACAAAGAACTCCGAAGCACCAGCTATTCCCATAACTAGGACGAGTAAAAAGACAGTTAAGTTAGATATGCCTTTTTCGACTACCAATGAATAAAATATTGCGACAAATAAAACTATTAAACTAAATATATTACCTGCCCTAGTAAAAGCTTTACTACTAGCATTATATACACTGCTAATCTTTTGTTTATCACCTCTTGCCAAAGGCTCATACAGTGAATAAGTACTAACTGAAGCGATCCCCGATCCTACTAACTGTACATAACTAGTCAGTTGTCTAATTGTTGCTACCAGTCCATTTATTGCAGAACCAAAAGTAGTTATGATAAGCGGTGGAACAATAAAGCTCGTAAAAATACCAACTAACTGCTGGATAAAAGCAAAAACCAAATTTTTAAAAGCTCTCTTTGTTCTCATAACTCTCCTACACATTAATATAATACTATCACAAGATAGTATTATATTTTAAAATTATTTATTTTTTCTTAATCTAATTAAAGTAAATATGTACATAATAAATATATTTATTATAAATAGAGCTATACTTAACTTTATCATAAGTGAAGGAGTAAAAACAAAAATCATACCGGTATTTTGAAAAATATAGTAAACAAAAACATTACTTGTAAGTATTAATATAAATAGCAAATAAATCTTTTCAAACTTTGCTAGTTTAACTAACTTTTCTAAAATAAACATTATAAATATACTGGGCATAATTCTAAGTAACAATTCAATTATTATCATTATTTACCCTCCTTTGGTGACTTGGCAATATTTTCAATATAATAATTAGATAAAGCTCTTGTTTCTTTTTTAAATGTTTCTAACCCAAGCTCATCAATAAGTGTAGGTTTATCTGAGTATAGATTAGTCCCAAGTCCCAACCTATCTCCATTTATCTTTACTCCCATACTTGCTAAAATTGTTGGGAAAACATCAAACGAACTTCCTTGTCTTATTTCAGTTTCAGGTTTAATACTACTATTAATAATAGTGTTATATATGTATCTATTGTTATAACTTATTCCCTTAAACATTGTATCTTGCATCGTCAAGTGATCTCCGGTAATTACAACTACTGTGTCTTTATAAAATCTTTGAGCCTTTAGCCAGTCAATAAAGTCAGATAACATTGTTGATGCACAAGCATATGAAGATAAATACGGATTACTATACTTATTAGGACAACTTTCATCTAAATATCCTTCGGGAAAATGAGTGTCAACTGTTAACATTGTATATGCAAAAGGTTTGTTTTGTTTTGCTAGTTTAGATATCTCACTTTTTGACATCTCGTATAGTTTTGCATCTTCAAAACCCCACCAATCATTATGATAGCCTTTTGGTATATAACCTTCTTTGGCAGCTTCAAAAAGATCTAAAACATCATAATTACCATGTGTTCTATAGTAAACATTTCTATTGTTGAAGCTCCCATCACTACCCATAATAATTTTTAAATTATAATCTTCTTTCTCAAGGATTCTTCCAAGTGGATAAGCTCCAGGTAAGAAAGATTTTTTGTTTTCTTCGGTAGAGATACCATATCTCATACCAGCACCTGCAGATTGGCAGACCATTCCTGCCGCCGTCCAGTTACAACCAGATGGAACAAATAGACCACTGGCAATATTTTCATTTGGACTGAAGCTAATATTATCTAATGCTAAACTCTCCAACTCAGGAACAACAGATTCCCTAAAAGCTCCGCCACTCTTTTCACTAAAGACAGAGTTCTCCATCGATTCTAGCATAATATGTATTACATTTTTCTTTTTTTCCGGAAAACTAAGTTCAACAGTTTGGGGATCAACATAGTGATTTTCATATATTTTGCTTGGATTGACAATTGAATCAACAAACGTAAAAACATCTAAGTAACTAATAGCAAATAGTAATACACCCATTAAAACAAATAGACTTCCAAATATTTTATTTTTAGCTAATATACCAATTGGAATTAGTCGATATTTTCTTTTGTCGATTTTTAACATTAAATTATACTTATGTGAAAATATAAAAATTGCACTTATTGAATAAAAGATTACAAAGAAAATTAGGACATAAATAGTAACACTTTTAATTACACTTGCACTTGTCCCAACTAAGTTAGCTCCAAAGGCAAAAAACAAATTCTCTAAACTAATATTGGTAAAATAATGTCTATAATATGCAAAGCCACCAGCCAGTAAAGTTGCTATTATCAATATAAAATGACCAATAACAGTTTCATAAAGAGCTGTTTTTTGTTTTGAACGCTCTAACTGAAATTGAAATCTTTGTTTATTTAATACGATAAACTTAGCTACACAAAAGGCAACAAAAGATGCAACGGTTGCATAAAATACAAAAAAGTTTGGACCAAAAGAAAATTCTTTTTTCAAAATATAGGCCAGAATAAATGCAACTGGAATATTTGCACTATACAAAAGAATAATATAATACCTAATTGCTTGTTTTAAATTATGTTTTTGATGTTGGTATAAAACATATAATCCAATAAATGGCGGAAAAAAAACAGATAAAATTGTACTAATCATATAACCTCCTG
>CAZVUK010000018.1:0-19714 GCA_964630225.1 uncultured Muribaculaceae bacterium | reverse complement strand
ATTTTACCAGCAGATACATATACAGTTGTAAATAAGACCATCATCACTGATTATGATAAGAATTTAATAACTCTTTTGTACCAGCCGATAATCGGTAGTAGAGCAGTTAGCCTCTATTACACTTTATTAGATGAAATAAATAAAAAAGATATTATGTCTAGTGAAGAAACGCATCATCACTTGATGAAGATTCTTCAGTTAAAATTAGAGAGTATAGTTGTCGCCCGAGAAAAACTAGAGGCTATTGGCCTTGTTAAAACATATGTTAAAGAGGGTGACATATCATCTTATGTATATGTTATATATTCACCTGTTTCTCCTAATGAATTTTTTAATCATCCAGTATTAAATGTCGTTTTATATAATAATGTTGGAAAAAGTGAATATCATAAAATAGTTGATTATTTTAAAGTTCCGAATATAAATTTAAAATCCTACGAAGATATAACTAGTGACTTCAGTAGTGTTTTTAGTCCGGTAGCAGGACAAGTCTTCGGAGAGAATGACAATATTATCACAAGAGAAAGTAATAAACTTAAAATACATAGTAGGATTGATTTCGATATGCTAGAAAGTAGTATTCCAAAGAACTTAATCAACGAAAAAACATTTAATGAAGATACTAAAGAATTAATTAATGCTCTTGCTTATATCTATGATATCGATGATTTAAATATGCAAGTATTAGTTAGGAACAGTTTAAATGAAAAATTTCAAATAGATCAAAATGAATTACGTAAAGCAAGTCGTAACTACTTTCAATTTGAAAGTGCTGGTAAGTTACCAACTCTTATTTATAGTAAACAACCAGAGTATTTAAAAAAACCTAAGGGTGATGCTTCTAACCGCGCTAAACTGATATATACCTTTGAAAATATTACACCGTATGATTATTTAAAGAGTAAATATAAAAATGCTGAACCTAGCGGTAGGGAACTAAAAATAATCGAAGACTTAATGATTAATTACAAACTAAGGCCCGGTGTTGTAAATGTGTTAATTTCTTTTGTTCTACAAGTTAACAATCAAAAGTTTAACAGAGCCTACGTCGAAGCGATAGCGTCGCAGTGGAATAGACTAAAGATCGAAACAGTCGAAGAAGCAATGAAGTTGTGTGAAAAAGAATATAAGAAAAATAATAAAAAAACTGTTAAAAGTAAACGTGAAGAAAAAGTTAGCGATCTTCCGACTTGGTTTGAAGCTGATTTAACGAAAGCACCACTTTCAAGTGAAGAACAAGAAGAAATCGATAAGCTTTTTGAAGATTATAAATAGTTGTTATTTTATACTTATTATGTTAAAATAAAAGAGAAATCAGAGATTGAGTCAAGTAATGCATATTGTTTTTTTTAGAGATTCTACGGATGGTGAAAGTAGAAAAAATAAATGCCTGAAATCTACTCATGAGAGAATTTAATACATTCCGGGTAATGCCGTTAAACAAGATGAGACTAAATGGGGTGGTAACGCACGTAAATGTGCTCCCAGTATAGTCTTTTTTTTGTAGAAAGAAGGAGTTATGAATCAGGAAGAAAAAGCTAGACAATTAGTGGAAAAACTATTTGCCGATAAAACAGATAGAGCAGGTAAAGCTTATGTGGGACATCTTTACCGAAGTAGTGAGAAGTTTTCTGATGAGACCAAAAGAGTTGCAGCTATTTTACACGATGTCATCGAAGATACTGAAGTTACAGCAGAAGAACTCCTGTCCATGGGTTTTAGTAAAGAAGTGGTCGATATTGTCCAAGTGCTTTCCAATACATATGGCAGTTATGATCAGTTTATTGATCACATTATCGAAAGTGGCAATATAAATGCCATGGAAGTTAAATTGGCAGACCTAGAAGACAATATGGATTTAAATAGACTTCCAGAAATAAAAGATAACGATTTAGTAAGACAAGATAAATATCGTAGGTCTTATCAAAAAATAATTAATAGCTTAAATGAGGAGAATAAATAATGATAGATATAAAATTTTTAAGAGAAAATCCTGACACAGTAAAAGAGAATATTAAAAAGAAGTTTCAGGATACTAAACTTCCTTTAGTTGATGAAGTAATTAAACTAGATGAAGACCAAAGAAAGCTAAAACTAGATGGTGATAATCTTCGCAAAGAGCGAAATGATCAAAGTAACTTAATTGGTCAAATGATACGTGAAGGAAAAAAGGAAGAAGCTGAAAAGATAAAAGTTAGAGTTGGAGAAATCAATAATGAACTTCTTTTGATCGAAGAAAAAGAAAAACTATTAGCTGAACAAGTCAAAGAAATTATGATGACTATTCCTAATATTATCGCCGATAGTGTGCCACTTGGTAAAGATGATAGTGAAAATGTCGAAATGGAAAGATTTGGTGATCCAGTAGTTCCGGACTATGAAGTTCCATACCATGCTGATATTTGTGAAGCTTTAGGAGGGCTTGATAAAGATAGTTCTGGAAGAACTAGTGGAAACGGTTTCTACTATTTAATTGGTGATATTGCTAGACTTCATTCAGCATTAATTAGCTATGCTAGAGACTTTATGATTGAAAAAGGTTTTACTTACTGTCTTCCACCTTTCATGATTAGAAGTGATGTTGTCACAGGTGTTATGAGCTTTACTGAAATGAATAATATGATGTACAAAATCGAAGGGGAAGATCTCTATCTAATCGGTACATCAGAACATTCGATGATAGGTAAATTTAAAGATCAGATTATTTCGCAAGATACTCTACCTATTAAAATGACATCATATTCACCGTGTTTTAGAAAAGAAGTCGGAGCTCATGGTATTGAAGAACGCGGAATCTTTCGTGTCCACCAGTTCGAAAAGCAAGAGATGGTCGTTTTATGCAAACCAGAGGAGGCAATGGAGTGGTATGACAAGATGTGGTCATATACAGTCGAGTATTTTAGAAATATCGATGTTCCAGTAAGGACACTTGAGTGTTGCAGTGGCGATCTGGCCGATTTAAAAGTTAAATCATGTGATGTCGAAGCATGGAGTCCAAGACAGCAAAAATATTTTGAAGTTGGATCATGTTCAACCCTAGGTGATGCCCAAGCTCGTCGCCTTGGTATAAGAATGAAAACCGAAGACGGAAACAAGTTCCTAGCCACTCTTAATAATACTGTTATAGCTAGTCCACGAGGCCTTATTGCTCTTATTGAAAATAACTACAACGAAGACGGAAGTATAAATATACCGAAGGTTCTTCGTCCATATATGGGTGGAATAGAAAAAATAGTAAAAAGATAAATAAAAAATTCTTATTTATTTTTTAGAAAGAAGGATAAAAATGTCTAAAAATAAGTTTAAAGATTTCGATAAGACTAATTTTATTATAGTGCTGCTTATATCAATATCGATAGCCATCTTGATATTATCGATATATGTATCAATTAATATTTCGAAACCTGAAAAATTGATCATTGTTCAACCACTTACTATTGTTAAGACATATGATAATAATAAAGTAATATATTTTGAAAGTGATTATAAAAAAGCCGACCAGTTTTCTTTGAACAAAGAAGCCTCTTTAGAAATGTTAAGTAGCCAAAAAGATATATATTTTGTCTATCTTGCTCACGATAAAAAAAATTATCGATCATTTGATGACTATTTAAATAAAATAAAAGCATCTAATGAATCTTTATATGGAAAAGCCAGTGCCGAGCTTAGTGCTATGACTGTCTCTGGCCGAAGCGGAACGACAACAAGCTACAGCTATAATAAAGAAGGAACAAACATATATATTAAAGTTTTCATATTCGAAGATGACAAAGGTTACCAAGAATTTATGATGTGGGGAGAGAAGGGAAATAAAAAGCAAATTGACCGTGATCTTTCACAATTAAAAATTCAATAATTTCGTTGATTGCATTAAATAGATGTGTTATATTTAATTTAGAAAAGGAGATTTGTATGTTAAAGAAAAGAGACCCAGCAGTAGCGTTATTACTTAGCTTTGTAACTTGCGGTATTTATACAATATATTGGTTCATTTCAATTACCGATGAAGTAAAATTTGTTACTCAAAGTAAAAAGCTTAATAGTGGTGGAATGTCTTTCCTGCTTAGCTTAATAACTTGTGGTATTTACAGTTTCATTTGGGCTTACAATATGGGTAAAGCACTGTTCGAGCACGATCAAGCTAAAGGAAAAGCAGGTGAAGATCGCAGTGTATTATTTGTAATATCACAGGTAGTAGGCCTCAGCATAGTTACTTATTTCTTAGTTCAACAATCGTTAAACGAAGAAATCGATGCATTGCAACAACAACCCGTTACAAATTAGAAGGAGAAAAGAATAGCAATATTCTTTTTTTGAAATATGATGAAAAAAGATGCAAAAAAAATTGTCACAGGATTAATTGTTCTAGTACTATTGTACTTGATGCTTTTTAAGCTGTTCAAAGTTGGCATTCCCTGTATCTTTCATGAACTTACTGGTCTTTATTGCCCAGGTTGTGGCATCACTAGATCACTTACTTCACTTTTAACTTTAGATGTTTATCAGGCTATAAGATATAACGCTCTAGTTGTAATTTTTCTTCCTATAATAATATTGCTTATTATTGAAAAAATTAAAGGCGAATTTGACACAAGTAATGAAAAAGAAATACTCGATAAAAATATCATAAACATTTTCATATTTATAGCTTTAGCCTATGGGATACTTAGAAATATAGAGTTCTTCGAGTGGTTGGCACCAACAATTATATAAATTTAAAAGAAAATAAAAACAAGAATACTATTCTTGTTTTTATTTTTATTATGCTATAATTAGTATAGGTGATGATATGAGAATAATAAGACAGATATTCAATTTTATTTTTTCAATTACGTTATTTTTAACTGTTACAGCGCTTTCTTTATTATTTATCTCTAAAGTTGTCAATAACAAAGAATTTACAAAGAAGATTGTCGATAACAATCTACCAAAATTGGCACTGGAAAAAGAAGAAATAAATCTTGAAAAAGCACTCATGGTTGATCTTGGAATAGATTATCAATATCATGATCAAATAGATTTAACCGAAGTGATCGCTGATTATTTAACGAGACTTATCGAAAGCAAGAAAAATAATCCCGACAAGTTTGTTAGAATAGATGAGCAAAAACTAGAAGAGGCTATATCAAAAAGTAATCAAGATATCAATTATAATGACGATCATGTAAGTGATATAGAAAAAAGTTTAGATGCTGAATTTAACACCTTTTTTAAAAGTACTAGAGTAAAGCTCATCTTAAAAATAGGTCAGTCAAACGAACTATTTGTAGCGGTTATCGCAGTATTTGTTATTTCACTTATAGGACTATACTTTATTAGTAAACGAGTTCTTTATGTATCTAAAATACTTTTATACAGTTTAATTTTAAATATAGTTGCATACTTTGCTGTTTTTGGAATCTTGTCGATACCAGAATACACGGGCAAGTTTTTAGCGGTCTTTTTAAATATTCTGCTCCAAAATGTCAATATTTTGATACTCGACCTAGTCGTTTATCTGACAGCAATTGTTGCAGCACTTGTCCTTTTTATCTTAATTAAGATTAGTATAGACAAAAAGAAAGCCAAGAAAAAAGGGATAAAAACTTTAGACAACTTCTTTGATGATTACGATGTCGATTTAGTTATTGAAGAAATAGAAAAAAGAGAAGAATTAACGAAAGAAAAAAAGAAGAAAAATAAAAAGGAGAAAAAATGAATTACACAAAAGAAGTCGAAGAAATGTGTTTTGTAAGACAGGGAGATAGTCATGGACCGTCTCCAATTCCGCAAGAAGGAAATTGGACAAAAGCTAAAGAAATCAAAGATATCTATGGTCTAACACACGGAGTAGGTTGGTGTGCACCACAGCAAGGTGCTTGTAAATTAACCTTAAATATCAAAGCTGGTATCATTGAAGAAGCTTTAGTCGAAGTTATCGGATGTTCAGGAATGACTCATTCGGCAGCGATGGCCGGGGAGATATTGCCAGGCAAAACCCTTTTAGAAGCACTTAATACAGACCTAGTATGTGATGCTATTAATACAGCGATGAGAGAACTGTTTTTACAAATTGTCTACGGACGCAGTCAATCGGCATTTTCAAAAGAAGGCTTACCGATTGGAGCGGGTCTTGAAGATCTTGGTAAAGGAAAAGTGAGTCAAGTTGCAACCGTCTATTCAACGCAAACAAAAGGGGTCAGATATCTAAATACAACCGAAGGATATATTGTATCTTTAGGACTCGACGAAAATGATGAAGTAATTGGTTATAAATATGTCAACATCGGAAAGATGATGGATAATATTAAGAAAAAGATGGATCCGATGGAAGCCATCGAAAAAGCAAGCGGGACTTATGGACGCTACGAAGATGCAGCAAAAACGATAGATCCGAGGGAGGAATAGTATGGTGACATTTGAATATTACGATCAAAGAATCGACAAAATTAACGAAGTCATGAAGAAAAATGGTATTGCCGACTTTGATGAAGCGCTTGCGATATGTACAAACTATGGTTTTAATCCAAGAGAAATAGTTAAATCAGTTCAAACAATCGCTTTTGAAGATGCGACATGGGCATATACCCTAGGGGCTGCTATCGCTATTAAAAATGGAGCTACGACGGCTGTCGAAGCTGCTAAAAAAATAGGTGAGGGGCTACAGGCGTTTTGTTTGAATGGATCAGTTGCCGAAGAACGAAAAGTAGGGATTGGTCATGGTAACCTGGCAGCAATGTTACTTGATGAAAACACTAAATGCTTTTGCTTTTTAGCAGGACATGAATCATTTGCCGCTGCTGAAGGAGCGATAGGCATTGCCAACACAGCAAACAAGATTAGAAAAGTACCACTTAAAGTTATACTTAACGGTCTTGGCAAAGACGCAGCTTTAATAATCGCTAGAATTAATGGTTTTACTTATGTCGAAACGCGTTATGATTATGAAAAGGGAGAACTTGCTATCATTAAAGAAAAACCATTTTCAACCGGTGCTAAAAAAGAGGTTAAATGTTATGGAGCAGATGATGTTCGTGAGGGTGTTGCGATAATGCAGCTTGAAGAGGTCGATGTATCTATAACTGGAAACTCGACTAATATTACAAGATTTCCTCATCCGGTTGCTGCAACTTACAAAAAAGAGTGTATAGATAAAGGCAAGAAATACTTCTCGGTTGCTTCAGGCGGAGGAACTGGAAGAACTCTTCACCCTGATAATATGGGAGCAGGTCCTGCAAGCTATGGTTTTACCGACACGATGGGAAGAATGCATAGTGATGCCCAGTTTGCTGGCTCTTCATCAGTTCCAGCACACGTCGAGATGATGGGATTTATTGGTATGGGTAATAATCCGATGGTCGGAGCTACCGTATCAGTTGCTGTAGCTATCGAAGAACATAGTAAAAAATAAAAAGAAATTGCCAGACAATTTCTTTTTTTTATATTGTTATATGCTATAATATAATCAGGTGATTAAATGAAAATACTACTGTATACAGAAGGTCAGAAATCATTAGGCAAAAGTGGCCTAGGTAAAGCTATTAAACATCAGCAAAGGGCTCTTGAGTACGAGGGGATAGACTATACTCTAGATCCAAATGATGACTATGATATTTTACATATCAATACATATTTTTTAAAATCGGCATTAATGGTAAAAAAAGCCAAGAAAGCCGGAAAAAAAGTAGTCTACCATGCTCATTCTACGGAAGAAGATTATAAGAATGGTTTTATTTTGTCTAAACAGACATCGAAACTATTTAAAAAATTACTTATTAAATCTTATTCATCGGGTGATATTATCATCACGCCAACTCCATATTCTAAGAAGCTTTTAAGCACATATAAAGGATTAGAAGATAAGAAAATATATGCTATATCAAACGGCATAGAAATAGACTATTTTACAAAAGATGTTGATAAATCAGCAAAAACATGGCGTAAAAAATATGGTATTAAAGATGACGAAAAAGTAATTATTGCTATAGGTATATATATAGAACGCAAAGGAATAGTAGACTTTGTCGAATTGGCAAAAAGAATGCCCGAATATAAGTTTATTTGGTTTGGATACAGTCCGTTGGCAGCGGCTACAAAAGCTGTCAAAAAAGCTGTAGGTACAAAGCTACCCAATCTTTCTTTTCCGGGCTATGTTCCTAGGGACGATATAAAAGGAGCACTAAATGGTTGTGATCTATATATATTTCCAACCTTAGAAGAAACCGAGGGTATACCGATAGTCGAAGCTTGTGCAGCTGGCGCTAATGCCATAATTAGAGATATAGAAATATTTGATGATTGGCTTTTTGATGGCAAAAATGTTTATAAAGCAAAAGATGTAGATGAATTTGAAAAGAAAATTAAACTCTTCTTAAACGGAAAATTACCATCATTAACTAAAGAATCGTTTAAAGTGGCTAAGGAAAGAGACTTAA
Source organism: uncultured Muribaculaceae bacterium (assembly GCA_964630225.1). Taxonomy (GTDB): domain Bacteria; phylum Bacillota_I; class Bacilli_A; order RF39; family UBA660; genus CAYZRY01. The sequence continues at coordinate 11,300 of CAZVUK010000018.1, read as the reverse complement.
AATATATAGGTAAACAATTAGCTGAAGTATACAGAGAAGTTTTAAAGGAAGGTAAATAAAATATGAAGTGGGAATATTTAGTAGTACTTGCAATAATTCTAATTATTTTATTAGCAGTATTAAAACTAGGTAAAAAAGACACTAGACTTCAACTTAATAAATTAGTTGATTTATTAGGAGGTAAAGAAAATATAATTAATAGCGAGATAAATATGTCGCGATTTATTGTCACACTTAAAGATGTGAGTTTAGCTAACAAGGAAGGAATACAAAGACTTGGAGCTAAAGGAATAGTTGAAATAGATAATCAGCTAAAGATAATATTAGGCTCAGAATCTAGACAGTTAAAAAAGTATATCGATGAAATGAGATAAGCCATGGAAATACTGCTTATATCATTAGCCCCAATTTTTGCAATTGGATGGTACATATATTATAGAGATAAAGATAAAGAATCAACTGAACTTATTCGTAGTCTCGCAATAGCAGGTGTTTTATCAGCAATCTTAACCTTGATTATGACTGCTATATTAAATACTTTTCATCCTATCTTTCAGGCAGATGAGATGAGCTTGAGTAATAATAATCTATTTGTTTATGTCTTTGTCACGATCGCTTTAATCGAAGAATTCTCTAAAGGACTACTTGTCTATTTGATAGCTTGGCGTCACAAAGAATTCGATCAGAGTTTTGATGCAATTGTATACTCTGTTTTCGTATCGTTAGGTTTTGCTGGATTTGAAAATATTTTATATATTGTCGCCAATATATCGAACATGTATAAAGTAGCCTTTTCAAGAGCATTAACAGCTATACCTGCTCATGCTATATGTGGAATCTTTATGGGATATTTAATATCACAAGCTAAAAAAGCACATCATAATAATCAAAATTTCAAAATGTATTTTTACATAATCATGTCACTACTAGTACCAACGTTAATACATACGATTTATGACTGGATACTATTTGCTCAATTTAATCCAATCATATTTATTGCATTTGTAATATTGATTTTTATGACTGGATTTACTTTGATTTACATAGAATCAAAAAACAATAAAAAATTAAGAGAGGTAGAATAATGAAAAAGAAAATACTATTAGTAATTATAGTCATTGCTATATTGTTAATTGGTCTAGGTATATACTTAGGTTACCAATTCGCAAATGATCATGTCACGGATTATACTAATACGAAAGTATATATTTTAGAAGGGAAAAATAAAAAATTTGCTATTTTTAATGACAAAGGAAAACAACTGACAGATTTTGAATATAAAAATGACGCTTTTGTTGCTACTTCAGCTATTTATATAAGTAATGATAAAGGAAGAGTTCTTCTTTCGAAAAGTGGAAAAGTGGTGCTCGATGACAAGGATTTCAAAGAATATACTTTGGTTGGACCAATCATTTATAAAAAGAGTGGATCCAAAAAAATAGTTAAAAATTTTGAGGGACAGCTACTTAAAGAAATTGATGTCGATAAGTATAAAATAGCTGCTTATTCTAAAAATTATATTATGATGGACGAGGGAGATAAACAAAGAGTTTATGATTCTTCAGGAACTCTAATATATTCAATTAACGCCAAGCGTGCTAAAGAATCAATTTTGGCCGCTCAAGGTGATTATTTGATAGTGAGCTTAGATAAAGATAACTATATTATCGATACCAAAACTAACAAGTTAGTCGATAAATTATCTTTTGAAAAAGCTTTGTGCTATGCTCAAAAAGTCGGTGACTTGATGATTTATTCAGGATGCCGCGAACAAGTGCAAACTAATTATATATATTATAAATCAAAGAGATTATATGCTTTTAAAGGCGAAGATTGCCATATAAAAGTAGTTGATGATAGATTATATTGTTTGAGTATTAAAGCGGGTAAAACAGCAGTAGAGGTAACTAGTAAAGGACTTAACTATGCCGAAGAAGTTGAGAATAGTACAGCCATATATTATGAGTCTAAACTCATGGATAGAATAATGAACAGCAAACTTGTTAAAGCAAATGAATTTAGCAAGGTATACTCATTAGTTATCGGCACTGCTCCCAATCAAAAGTTTGCTTTTTATGACCTAAAGGCCAAGAAAATTATCGACAATAAATTTGTCATTAATAAGGGCTTTGATTTAACAGGTAAAGCAATTGTTGCCGATGCCTATTTAAAAGAATACCTCATCGATACCAGTGGTAAAAAAGTAAGCTCAGAGTATAACTTTATTAACCAGATCGAAGAAATAGATAATGTCTATTATACAGCTAATAAAGATAAAACTGTTCACATATTAAACTCTAAAGGTAAAGAAGTATATAAGCACGATGGAAGCAATTTAAATACGACTAGAACAGGTGGTATAAGTATATTTACCTTCAGTACTGACAAAGATAAAAAAGTAGATGTAATAAATCCTGACAAAGGAGTGATAATTAAAAATCAAGAAGTGATAATCAAAGATGATTATATTTTCTATCAAGAAGGTAAAAATGATATATATTACACACTTAGTGGAAAGAAAATAGCGACAATAGAAAAACGATAAGCAATTATCGTTTTAATTTTTTTACTTTGTTAGCATTTTTAACTTCGTTCCATTTCCAGCTGTCATCGTATGGTCTGGGAAAATATAAAGTGTGTTCATAATTATTAGTTAAATGGGTGTAAGCTTTAAGCAGTTCATGAGTATTCATGTGTTTTGTATAACCAAACTCATAAAAGCTATCGTGGCTTTCAGAAAACTTAACTATATCTTTTGAGGGCAAGTTGCATTCATTAGTAAGTATCTTAATGTAATTACTATACTGCCTTGTTATGTCACAACCTGCAAAGATAACTTCTCCGTATAAAAAGATGCCATATTTCTTTAATGAATAGATGGTCTTTGGCCAAAAATCTACTCCTTCGGATGGCAAGCCAATACTTTTTGCTGCATCGAACCTAAAACCTTCGACTCCACAGTCGATAAGTTCATTTAAAAATTGCGATATTCTATGTTGAAGCTCCGGGTTAGAGACATTTAAACCAGGAAGTCCCATGCAGTAATTGATTACTTGATAACGATCATCCCAGTTTTCAATTGGTCGAGCTTCCTTCCAAAAATGAGGATTGTTTTTAAGATAGGGATCAACATTTTCATGAGGATATAAACTTCCGTCATTTCTTCCTGCCATGTGGTTACAAATAACATCGACATAAATATCTATGTTTTTAATTTTAGCCTCTCGACACAATCTTTCTAAATCATTCTTACTACCATATACATTTCCAATATCAAAAGAAATAGGTTGAAAAGGCATCCACCAGTGTTCGATAGAGTCCTCTTTCATAGCTTGAACTGGAGTTACTTGAATAGCATCGAAGTTTTGCCTAGCAATATCATCTAAGCTTTTTCTGATATCATTTAAATTCCAATTTAGAAGATGAATAATTCTCATAAAACATCCTTTTAGATTCTTATAATATAATCATATCATAAAACAATAAGAGAAGAATAATTTTGACAAATATTTACATACTATTTGCAAAAAAAAGAATTACAGTATATCATATTATTTTAGAGGTGAACTATGGATAGCACAATAATAAATTTAAAAGTTGATGAACGTAGATTGAAAAAACTTATAAACAATATGAAAAAACCTGGAGAAGAGGAAGTTTCTTTAGTTGAATTATCAAATGCTATTAGAAGAAAGACCCTTAATCTTAACGACAGAGAAGCTGCTTTTATTGAACCGATCAATATGTTTATTAATGATGAAAAAACAAGTTTTGGTTATGTTATAGCTAGCAATTTTGATTATTTAACAGATGATCTATATTTACTCTTCGATGGAAGACCTAGATATAAAGCAATATTTCATAGAGAAGAAGAAACGGGTCGCATTAATTTAGTAAATTACGACAGTGATTTTTATAACGAAGTATATAAATACGTCAAAACTGATGTCGATGAAATATTTGATTATGCTGATACTGTTAGAGATTTTAAAACGATGTATGAAAGAATTGATTCTGATGATAGGATGTTTAGCCTTATATATAACGATAGCTCTTATTATCTTAGCATCGATGATGCTAAACTTGTTTTGCAAGCTAAACATGCAAGTCCTAAGAATATTGTGATAAATTCACAATATGACAGAATTAAACTTAGAGATGCTATTAAACTAACTAATACATTATCGTTTCAAAAACAAGACATTCCAGAATGTTTACATAACGAAATAGATAATGAAGTAGAATATCGCGACAAAACTAAAGTTTATAAGAAAGTATTATCTTTTTTTAAATAAAAAAGATTTTCTTTGACAAAAAAAGCTTTTGATGATATATTCTTATTGTTATGAACGGGGAAGTACTCGAAATACCTAGATGTTTGTAGAAAATCAGTGCTTGATGAAAACTGGTACATCGAAGTATATTAATACAAGTATGGAGTTTATAGGTGACGCGTTATAGTCTATGAGAAGTAATTAAGGTGGTACCACGATAAATTCGTCCTTAGATGGATATTTATTGTGGTTTTTTTAAGGAGGAAATATGACTTTATTTGAAGATTTAGAGTGGAGAGGGCTAGTCAAAGATATAACTAGTGAGGAACTCAAAGAAAAATTGAATGCTGGAGAACTAACCTTCTACATAGGGGTTGATCCAACTGACGACTCGATGCATATTGGGCATTACTCATCTTTTCTAATATGCAAGAGATTAGCTAAAGCTGGAAATAATCCTATTTTACTTATGGGCGGAGGAACTGGTTTAATTGGGGACCCTAAACCATCTAGTGAAAGACAGATGATTTCTTATGAGGCAGTTGCTAAAAATATTAAAGGTCTAACTAAACAAGCCGAAGAGATTTTTGGTTTTACCGTTGTTAACAACTACGATTGGTTAAAAGATATCAACATGATAGATTACCTTAGAGATTATGGTAAATACTTTCCAATTAATTATATGTTATCTAAAGATATAATAAGTCGAAGGCTTGAAAGCGGAATCACTTACACTGAGTTTTCATATATGCTTCTTCAGTCGATTGACTTTCTGCATCTTTATAACAGTCATAACTGTACCCTTCAAGTTGCGGGATCTGACCAGTGGGGAAATATTACAGCTGGAGTAGAACTTATCAGAAAGAAAGAAGAAGGTATTGCTTACGGAATGGTTATGCCGCTTATCACTGATAGTCGTGGTATGAAAATAGGTAAAACAGATGGTAATGCACTGTGGCTAGATAAAGATAAGACGCCTGTTTACGATATGTACCAGTATTTTTTCAATCTTGATGATATAACAGCAGTTGACTTGTTAAAAAAACTTACTTTTATGCCACGTCAAGAGATTGAAAAAGTAGAAAAAGAACACTTTGAAGCACCAGAAAAAAGAATAGCCCAAAAGAATTTAGCTAGAGAAATTATTACTGACCTCCATGGAAGTGACGAATATATTGCTGCTGAAAAGAAGGCTTTTGAAATATTTAATAGCCGCGGACAAAATGAGAATACACCACAATTTGAAATAGAGGGTAGTGGTGACTTTAACATCGTCGATATGTTATTTGCTGCCGATCTTTTCCTATCGAAAAGTGAAGCTAGGAGAATGATTGAGCAAGGTGCCATATCGATAAATAATGAAAAAGAGACAGATCCAAGTAAATTGATTACTGCCGATCTACTTAAAGAAGGGATTCTTGTTCAAAAAGGAAAGAAAACCTTTCTAAAAATAAAATACAAAAACTAGGGAGAAATAACAATGTATGAAGAAATATTAAATGGACAAGCAATTGGTCAAAACTTTTCAAATGAATTTATTTTTAATAATCAAGTATCATTTGAAAGCTTAACTGATATGATAAGATCACAAAAAGGATATGAAGCTTCGGTTGCTCAATTTAGAAGAATAAACAAAAATGTACTTTTTAATAGTAGAGACCACGGTCTTGAACATAATGAAAGAGTTTTTGTCTATGTTTTGGGACTAAGTGCAATGATGAATCTAAAAGAAGAAGATAGGTATCTATTAGTCGAAGCAGCAAAGTATCATGACATCGGAAGGACAAATGATTTGGAAGATGAAACCCATGGACCAAAAGCGGCTTATATGTTAAGAGAACAATATTCAGCGCTTGGAGAAGAAAACTGTAAGACTTTACTTGCTATCATTTGGGCTCATAGTATGGATGATTCAAAAGCAAGCCAAGCACTTCAAGGTTACAAAATCGAAAATCAAGAAAGAGCTTTAAATTTAATCAAAATATTTAAAGATGCCGATGCCCTTGATCGAGTTAGGCACAATGATTTGGACACAGATTTTCTAAGAACCGCTGCCGCTAGATCGATGGTCGCCTTTTCACACGATGTAATGATCTATTATGAAGAGATACAAAAAGTTAAAATGATTAACAAATAATCTTTTACAGTAAGTAGATATATGTTATAATATATTTACTTTACGGGCGATTAGCTCAGTTGGTTAGAGTGCCTGCTTGACGTGCAGGAGGTCATAGGTTCGAGTCCTATATCGCCCACCATGAAAAAATAACAGTTGTTAAGAACTGTTTTTTTTGTCAAAATATTATAAAAAATATTTTTCATCATTCATAAAATAACTTTTATGTTATATTTATATAGTAGGAGAAAAATATGGAAGATGAATTAGATCAAAAAAGAAAAATAAAGTCGTTGGTACTTGTTGTAATAATAGCAATATTGCTACTTACTATCGGAGCTTTATTCTATAGAGTTGTGTCTTTGGACAAAAAACTTAAAAAGAGTGAAGTAGCTAACGAAGAAAAAAGCAGTAAAAGTGATAAGACCGACGATAAAGAAAAAGAAAATACTACCGATGACGACGAGCAGGCAAGCAGCGAAGAGCCAGGACAAGAAGCGCCATCCGCACCAGTCCAATCAGTAAATACATTCTTTAATGTCGAAAGAAAGTCGATAAAACGCGATGAACACTACAATATTTTTTTAAAACTTGAAAATGGTAAGATCACTGTAACTTGTGACGCGGTTTGTCATAAGCATTACGACGGTTATTATGGAAAAGCCCTTAATGATACCTATGTATTTAGTGGCGACTATATTTCAGCCAAATTCTTTTCGGCAGGACACGATGCGACTGATATGGGAATTATTGCCATCAACAAAGATGGAACCGTTTCACAGAATAGCTTTAAAAATATCGTTAATGGAGCAACGACTTTAGCACCAAATTATCAAAATCTCAAAAACATAGTATCTATAGAAGGTGCTATACAAGGAGGTCCAATGGGTGGTGCATACAAGATGGTTTTAACAGATATAAACGGAGTAGAATACGAAGTTTATTAAAACGATTTTCAAATCGTTTTTTTGTTTTTATGATATAATTATTCTATATTATGAAAAAGAGATTAAAGATTAAAAAATCGACAGATAAATACTATAATCTAGACTTAGCTAGATATTTATCATCTGTCTTAATAGTTGTTTTACACTTGGGACCTTTTGATAAAAGATCTCCGTTTGCAACCTTTCTTTTAAACAATACTATAGCCAGAATATGTGTCCCATTATTCTTTATAATTACAGGTTATTTTGTGGTTAAAAAAGAAGAAGAAGATCCCAATTATATATATAAATATATTAAGACTTTGTTACCAATGTATCTTTTTTGGAGTCTTCTTTATGTTCCACAAGGCTTTGCTTATGTCAAAGATATGGGTCTTCATCCAAGTTTATATCCTCTAGCTATATTTGTTGGCCTTTTTTATATTGGAACATACTATCATCTTTGGTATTTTCCTGCGCTAATAATGGCTTTATTGTCCCTAAAATTTCTTAAAAAATATATATCAGTAGCTAAATTACTGGTCATCTCATTTGTTCTTTTACTGATAGGTTCGTTTGAGACTTATTACGGAGTATTACCGATCTTTCTTAAAAACATAATGGATCTTTACTTCGAATATTTCTTTACGACGAGAAACTTTTTGTTCTTTGGTATCTTTTATATAACACTAGGTTATTATCTTGGGCAAAAGAACGATAAACGCATAAAACACAGTTTTTCTAAAACACTTTTGTTCCTAGTCGTCTTTATCCTCGAAATATACGTAATCAAGGGTATTAAGCGAATGGATAGCAATATTTTAATCTCAGCCGTACCACTTTCGTATTATGCCTTTACAACCTTCCTACACACCAAGAAACTGCCGTTTTTCGAGTTTAAACATTCACTTCGAAAGTTATATACTTATTACTATTTGGTCCATCCATTGGTGTTTTTACTACTGAATAGCGTTATACCCGAAGTTTATCGTTTTGGAGAGGAATCATATAGAATAGCCTTCATAAAAATAATCTTCGCTTTGATAATTGTTCATATTATTTCAGTACTAATATTAGAGTTAAAAGATCGCTATAAAAAACTTCCAATTTAGATCTAAATATGATATAATCTAGCCACTAATGGGAGCTATTGTGATAGAGAGATTTGAATTAAACAAAGAGAAACTTTCCGAAATTATAGAAAACAACAATTATATAGGTCGTGGTGCCGACGGAGAAGTTTACCAATATAATGATGATGAACTGATCAAGATAGATAAGTATTATCTGTCTCTTTTTCGTGAAGATAAGAATAGTGCTATCGACGTTTTTAATAGGTATGGGAGCCAAGCATTTAGATGTGATGTAGAAAAACAACAAGATAAATTAGCAAGCCTTAAACCGTATATTAAGAAAAGTTCTTTTGCCAAATCACTTGTATATATTGAATCTAAACCACTAGCTCTTATTTTAAAGTATCACAAGGCTTACAAAAATCTTTATGATATTGCTCTTACTTACGAAGAAAAAGAAAGGGTATTTAATCTAAAGATCGAAAATTTACTAGAGCTTGCGGCTAATGGTATATATCATCACGATGGAACTCAATCTAATAATAATCTCTATAACGAAGAAAATGCTGATCTTCAGCTGATAGACTTTGAAGGGAGATCATTGAATGTCTTTGATGGCCAAAGACTTGACGCGGAAGAAATTCTATATGAACTTTTAGCCGGAGAGTATTTCGCTTCAAATGCTTCTTATGTAGTTGATAAAGCCCCTTACGAGACTTTCGTTAAAATGGCTTTTAAACGTCGCATGAACGAAGATCGCTTTTTTGAATATAAACACCGCAGTGATGCCTTTGTTAAATCATTAGGTGTTAAAGAAGGGAAATATAGGTGTTAAGATGCTTAAACGAATAGATATTAATTATGATAAGATTATTGAAATTATCTTTAAAAAGAAAAAAATAGGCCAAGGTTCTTATGGAACAGTATATGAATTCGATGATGAGTACTTAATTAAGTTTGAAAACCAAATGCTTAATTCGGCTGATTTTCCAAGCGAAGAGGAAATAGCAAGATATGCGTATAAGGTTAAGAATAACAGTTTTCGTAGTAATTTTCTTTTTCAATGTGACATTGTTAAACAGCAAACATACTTAAGTAAAAAACAAGCAAATGTAAAACTTAGCACATTCCCATCGGCACTAGCTACTTTTAGAAATGCCCCACTGGCGTTAATTATGAAACATCACAAGGGTTATAAAAATTTAGCTCATTACGATTTAGGTTATGATAAGAGTATGGATGTAATATCTGATATACGTATTAGACATGATGAACTTATCAATAACGGAATATATTGTATTGATTCAAGTAATGTTCATAATATATTACTTAGAGAAGAAGATTTAGATGTACAACTTATCGATTTTGATAGCAAGGAACTAGTTATTGATGAAGAGTGTGATAATTGTTTTACAAGCTCAGTTTATGCAAGGCTTTATGCCCTAAATAAGTTTTACTCTGAAGCTTATGTTGCTGACATAAATGAATATAATGAAAAAATAATAGAAAAAGGATTGTATTTACCGTTTTCTCACAAAGACTACGATGAGCGAAGAGAAAGTCTCGGAGCCATCGTTAAGAAAATCGGCATTAAAAAATGACAGAGATAATGGTAAATACCGGTGAATACAAAGAAACTAAAACAGCAGTTTTAGTCTCCGATCATTTTAAGTGTTGCGTGGGAATATATACCATCGGTTTAAACTTTGCTTCTTTAGGGCATATTTGGACTAGCACCTCTTATGAGTTCGATGAAGATTATAAAATAGCTCATAAAATATTTGAAGCGATTAACACAATCGATAAAAACATCGACCAAAAACCTATATTCTGGGGTATAATTAGAGGAGTAGAACCATATAATGATAATAATCCTAATATGATAATGTTTGAAGATAGCGTTAAATTCATGGAAGATTATTTGGAAGAAAAAGACATAACTAAACTTGATGATATTGTATCTAAGTTTGTTAGAGTCGACTATTCAAAACAACTTATTATTAGTGATGAGGGTTTTTACAAAACAAGTGAACTAAGGAAGGTAAAGAAAAGATGATTGATGTTTTTATAATAGGAGCAGGGGTTTCGGGAATGACGGCGGCAATATATGCTAAAAGAGCTGGTTATGAAGTTAAGATAGTTGAAAAGTATATATATGGTGGACAGATTGTTCAAACTAATGATATAGAAAACTATCCGGGCTTTAGTCATATCGATGGTCCTACTCTAGCTATGAATTTAAATGATCAGTTAAAGAATCTTGGTATAACAATAAACACCGAAGAAATTAGTAAAATTGAAAGAGTTGGTAATGAAATTAAACTTGTTAGTGATAAAGGTGAATACTCAGCTAAAACAGTGATAGTAGCAAGTGGCTCAAGAGAGCGTAAGCTTGGGCTTGAAAATGAAGATAAGCTAGTTGGTCGCGGAATTAGTTACTGTGCAACTTGTGATGGCGCCTTTTACAAAGATAAAACGGTCGCTGTTGTTGGAGGGCGAAATACTGCCATTGCATCGATTATGGCTCTTGCTAAATACGCTAAGAAAGTTTATGCTTTTGTCAGAGCAGAAGAATTAACTGGCGATATGTTAAGTGTTGATAAAATTAAAGAGATGAACAATGTTGAACTTCACCTGGAGACTATCGTAACTAAAATAAATGGAGAAAGCAAATTAGATAGTGTCGAGATTGATACGAAGGGAAATAAAAAAGAAATAGTACTTGATGGATTATTTATGGCTATCGGTAGTGTGCCTAATTTAGAATTTTTAAATGGCTATCTTGACTTAGATAAATATGGTTACTTAGCAGCCGGAGAAGATATGAAAACAAATATCGAAGGAATCTTTGCAAGTGGAGATTGTCGCAGCAAAGAGGTTAGACAGCTAACAACGGCTGTAAGCGATGGAA
>CAZVUK010000017.1:0-20690 GCA_964630225.1 uncultured Muribaculaceae bacterium | reverse complement strand
TAACGCGGATATCGGATTATGATGAGCGCAGTGGACTATTAAAAAAGGGCCTAGCTGTAGCAGTGCGAAATATGGTTTTAATGGGAAGTGTGAAAATATTGTTGTTTGTCCACTATCTGAAATAGCCACTGGCAGCGTGTGGGAAACACCTATTTACAAAACTGAAACCGAAGCAAAAAGTGTGTGTGAAAATGAAGTGTTAAATAATTGTAAATGTAGTAAAGGTTCTATATTTGCGTTTGAAGGGCCTTGCCCGAGTAAAGTTATTAGCAAAATGTGTACAGGACCTCAAACATGTCTTGGTGGATATGTGTATGATTATGGCGAGTGGTCATACTGGTCTACCATGTGGTGCGTTCCATCTTCGACGTTAAATTGCCAGTTACGTACAAATTATTATTAATAATATATACTTGCATTATTGTTAAATGTGTAGTATTATGATTAGGCGAAGGGAGTTAACTATATATTAATTAGTTAACTCTTTCTTTTGTTTTTTGGGAGAATTAATGGGTCAATACTTTGAAAATGAATTGTTGAAAAGCAACTTAAAGATTCACGATGTCGATATACTTGAACACAAATTTAAATTTTATACAGATAATGGTGTCTTTTCTAAGAAAGGCTTAGATTATGGCAGTAGATTTCTTTTGGAAAGCATAGATATGTCATCACTTGGAAGCTCGTTACTAGATGTTGGTTGTGGATATGGACCTCTTAGCATCATCGCTTCGCGAGCAACCAATTTAAAAAGGGTTCTAGGGATTGATGTTAATGAAAGAGCTGTTCATCTTGCAAATAAAAACAGCAAATTAAATAAAATAGACAATACTGAATTTATAGTCAGTGATATATATGAAAAGGTAGATGAGAAGTTTGATACAATCATCACTAATCCGCCGATAAGAGCAGGTAAAGAAGTAGTATATAAAATATTTTTTGAAGCTAAAAAATATTTGAATAAAAAGGGTTCACTTTACATTGTCATTCGTAAAGAACAGGGTGCCGAATCAGCGATAAGGGACTTGAAAAAAGAGTATAATGTAGAGCTCGTTAACAAAAGTAAAGGTTTTTTTGTTATTAAGTGTAAAATCGTTTGACTATTTGAAGTAATTATGTTAATAATATAAATTGGCAACGTATTAGTTTGACTATATGTTCTTTGATTAAAATATGTGTGTAGGGGTGAAATATAGTGGCATATAAAGTAGTAAATAGTGGTGATCATCGCCAACGTGTTAGTTTTTCAAAAATAAAGAAAGATTTTGGATTATCCGATCTGTTAGAGATACAGAAAAAATCATTTCAAAGATTCACAGAAGAAGGTATTAGGGAAGTATTTGAAGATTTATTTCCAGTTGAAAACTTCTCTGGAACTTTATCGCTGGAGTTCGGTGATTATCATTTCGACGAAGCTCGCTACTCAGTAAAAGAGAGTAAAGATCGCGAAACGACATATGCTGTTCCTCTAAAAGTACAAGTGAGATTATTTAATCACGAAACTGGTGAAGTAAAAGAGCAAGAAATATTCCTTGGAGATTTACCAATGATGACCGAAAGTGGTACTTTCGTTATCAACGGAGTCGAGCGTGTAGTTGTTTCTCAGTTAGTGCGTTCTCCTAGTGTATATTATAATAAGGAAACGGACCCAAAAAGTGGACGTGTTTTAATAACGTCTCAAATTATTCCAAATCACGGAACATGGTTAGAGTTTGAAACAGATTCTAAAGATGTATTATATGTTCGTATCGATAGAACGAGAAAAGTAACTCTAACGACATTGCTTAGAGCTTTTGGTATGTCTACGAATGAAGATATATTAAAGATGTATGGTAAAGACGAGTTTATTGAAAATACGCTAGCTAAAGATACCACTAGAAATGTAGATGAAGCTTTAATCGAGATTTATGAGAAATTAAGACCGGGTGAACCCTCAACGTTAGATTCATCAAAAAATCATATTATCACAAGATTCTTTGATGATTTTAGATATGATTTGGCTAAAGTTGGAAGATATAAATTTAACAAAAAACTTAATGTTTTAGATAGAGCTATCGGAATGACTCTAGCAGAAGATATTAAATTAGATAAAAAAGTTATAGTAGCTAAAGGAACAGTTATCGACAAAGATGTTCTAGATATATTAAAACCCATCTTTGCTGATGGCTATAACCTAAAAGAAGCTAAAGCTAACACTGAACTTGATACATATAACAAAGTTCAAACACTAGATGTAGTCGATCCGAAAAATCCTAAAGAAAAGATTACTTTGATAGGAAATGATCAAAATATTGATGTTAAAAGATTAACTATCTCTGATATATATGCATCGGTGTCATACTACTTAAATCTACTTGCTGGATTTGGTACGTTCGATGAAATAGACCATCTAGGAAATAGGCGTATACGTCAGGTTGGAGAATTACTTCAAAACCAATTTAGAATTGGTGTTTCCAGAATGGAAAGAGTAGTTAGAGAAAGAATGACTACACAAGAGATAGCTGAAGTTACACCAAAAACTTTAATTAATATACGACCTATTACCGCAGCAATTAAAGAGTTTTTTGGTAGCAGCCAATTGTCGCAATTCATGGAACAGATCAATCCTATTGCCGAACTTACTCACAAACGTCGTCTTTCGGCTCTTGGTCCAGGTGGACTTTCAAGAGATAGAGCGGGAGTCGAAGTTCGTGACGTTAATGAGTCTCACTACGGAAGAATTTGTCCAATCGAGTCACCGGAAGGTCAAAACATTGGACTTATAACTTCACTTGCTGGTTATGCTAAGGTAGATGAGTACGGATTTATCCTAACTCCATATAGAAAAGTAGCAAACAAGAAATTTACTGATCAAATAGATTATTTAACTGCTGATGAAGAGCAAGAGTTAATTATCTCTTTGGCAACGGTTAATATCGATGCGAAAGAAATGATGATAGATGAAATCGTCCCAGCGAGATATCGTGGTGAAAATATCATGGTTTCACCTGATCAAGTTGACTATGTTGACGTATCTCCACAGCAGATTGTTTCAATTACAACAAGTGCTATTCCTTTCTTAGAACATGATGATGCAACTCGTGCCCTAATGGGAGCAAACATGCAGCGTCAATCAGTGCCTCTGCTTAAAGCGGATGCACCGATTATCGGAACTGGTGTCGAATATGTCGCAGCGCGCGATTCGGGAGCAGTCGTAGTAGCTAAGGCAGATGGTATCGTCGATTATGTCGATGCTAGAAAAATAGTGATTAAAAATAAAGGTGGAAAAGATGAGTACTATTTATCTAACTTTGAACTTTCAAATGCAGGTAATTGTAAACATCAAAAGCCAATAGTTGCAGTAGGTGAATCAGTTAAGCGTGGTTCTGTCATAGCGGATGGACCAAGTACTGACAAGGGTGAACTTGCTCTTGGTAAGAACGTAACAATCGCCTTTATGACTTTTGATGGATTTAACTATGAGGATGCAGTTATCCTAAATGAAAACCTAGTTAAAGATGATGTGTATACAAGTATTCACTTAGAAGATTATGAAATGCAGTGTCGTGAGACTAAACTCGGACCTGAGGAAATAACTCGAGATATTCCCAACGTTAGCGATGAAGCTCGTAAGAATTTAGATTCAAACGGTATCGTTGTTGTTGGAACTGAAGTTAAAGAAGGGGACATCCTTGTTGGTAAAGTTACACCAAAGGGAATGGTCGAACTTTCTTCAGAAGAAAAGTTATTACATGCTATATTTGGAGAAAAAACTAGAGAAGTTAGAGATACTTCCCTACGTGTTCCGCACGGAGGAGATGGTATTGTTCACGATGTAAAAGTATTTTCACGCAAGGATAATGATGAAATGCCAGCGGGAGTAACTAAGATAATAAGAGTTTATATAGCTCAAAAACGTAAAATTCAAGTTGGAGATAAAATGGCAGGACGCCATGGTAACAAAGGTGTTATATCTCTAATACTACCAGAAGAAGATATGCCGTACTTACCAGATGGAAGACCGGTCGATATTATGCTTAACCCTCAGGGAGTGCCTTCGCGTATGAACCTTGGACAAATTTTAGAACTGCATCTTGGTATGGCAGCTAAAAAACAAGGTATATATATAGAGACACCGGTATTTGATGGAGCTAATCCAGAAGATATCGAAAAGATGATGAAGAAAGCCGGAATGGATGCCGATGGGAAAACAATTCTATACGATGGACGCACCGGAGAAACTTTCGATAACCGTATTGCAGTCGGAGTTATGTACATGCTTAAGCTTCACCACATGGTTGATGACAAGCTTCACGCTCGTGCAACAGGACCTTATTCACTAGTAACTCAGCAACCTCTTGGAGGTAAGGCCCAGTTTGGTGGACAAAGATTTGGAGAAATGGAAGTATGGGCACTCGAAGCATACGGTGCAGCTAATATCCTTCAAGAAATCCTAACTGTTAAATCGGATGATGTTGTCGGTCGTGTTAAAGTATTCGAATCTATCGTTAAGGGTGAAACAATTAATCAAGCTGGTGTACCTGAGTCGTTCAGAGTACTTATGAAAGAACTTCAATCGCTTGGACTAGAGTTAAGTATCGTCGATAAAGATGGTAAAGAACACGATCTTAAGAAGATAGAAGAAGATGAATATAAAGAAGATTATCATCCAAGTTTCAATGACATCGAGATTCCTGCTAGAAAAATAGAGGAAACAGCTGAAGAAGAGATCGAAGAGGAAATCTTAGAATATGCCGAAGAAGAGTTGTTCGAAAATGTAATGGAGGGGGATGAATAAAATATGATACCAGTAAATGAATTTGAAGCATTAAAAATAGGTATTGCCTCACCTGAGAAGATATTAGATTGGTCGTATGGAGAAGTTACTAAACCAGAAACGATCAACTATCGTACATTAAAGCCAGAAAGAGATGGACTTTTCTGCGAAAAGATTTTTGGACCAACTAAAGACTTTGAATGTGCTTGTGGAAAGTACAAACGAGTAAGATATAAAAATATCGTCTGTGACCGCTGCGGAGTAGAGGTGACAAGAGCAAAAGTGCGTCGTGAGAGAATGGGTCATATCGACCTTGCTTCTCCAGTATCACACATTTGGTTCTTTAAAGGCGTTCCATCGCGTATGGGACTTGTTCTAGATATGAGTCCAAGAGACTTAGAAGAAGTATTATATTTCGTAAGTTATGTTGTAATCGACAAGGGTATTGCACCACTTGAAGATAAGCAGACATTATCAGAACGTGAATATCGTCAGTTCTATGAAAAGTATGGAGATGGTTTCACGGTCGGAATGGGTGCTGATGCTGTCAGAGAATTACTTAAAAAGATCGATCTTAAAAAAGAGATAGATGTAATTAATAAAGAATTGCAAAGTGCAGTTGGACAAAAACGTACTAGACTTGTTAAAAGGCTAGACGTTCTAAATGCTTTCTATCAATCTGAGCAAAAGCCTGAATGGATGATACTGAATGTAATTCCGGTTATTCCACCAGACTTAAGACCGATGATTCAACTTGACGGTGGTCGTTTTGCAACATCAGATTTAAATGATTTATATCGTCGAGTAATAAATCGTAACAATCGGTTGAAAAAACTTATCGAGCTGCGTGCTCCGGGAATCATCATTCAAAATGAAAAACGTATGTTACAAGAAGCGGTCGATGCACTATTTGACAACGGAAGACGTGGAAGAAGCGTCACAGGTGCTGGAAATCGTCCTCTCAAATCACTTTCTAGTATGTTAAAAGGTAAACAGGGACGTTTCCGTCAAAACCTACTTGGAAAGCGTGTCGACTATTCAGGTCGTAGTGTTATCGTCGTAGGACCTAACCTAAAAATGTATCAATGTGGTATTCCAAAAGAGATGGCACTTGAGTTATTTAAGCCTCACGTCATTCATGGACTTGTCGAAAGAGATTTAGCACATAATATTAAAGCAGCTAAGCGTTTAATCGAGCATCGTGATCCACAAGTTTGGGATATCGTCGAAGAAGTTATCAAAGAGCATCCGGTTTTACTTAACCGTGCTCCGACTCTTCACCGTTTGGGAATCCAAGCTTTCGAGCCTGTTTTAATTGGTGGAAAAGCTATCAGACTTCATCCGCTTGTGTGTACTGCCTTTAACGCAGACTTCGACGGGGACCAAATGGCTGTTCACGTACCACTTTCAGAAGAAGCTAAAGCTGAAGCTAGAATGCTTATGCTTGGAGCTAACAACATCTTAAGTCCGAAAGACGGAGGACCGATTGTTACCCCTTCACAAGATATGGTACTTGGTAACTATTACATAACGATGGAAAAAGCTGCTGTACTAGGAGAGGGAAGAGTATTTAAAAATACTAATGAAGCTCTAATGGCATATGAAAGAAAAGAAATTAGTCTTCATGCCAGAATAGCTATTCCAGTAAACTCATTTAGACACAAGCTATTTACTGAGAACCAAAGAGGTAAGTACCTAGTTACTACTGTTGGAAAAATTAAATTTAATGAAATCTTTCCAGATTCGTTCCCATATATTAACGAACCTACCGAAGATAACATTCAAAATATCACTCCGAATATCTATTTCTTAGATCGTGGAGTCGATATACCTAAAGAAATAGCAAAAATGGCGCTAGTTAGACCTTTCTTAAAGGGAACGCTTAGCTCGCTAATTGCTCAAGTATTTAAAAGATATAGAACAACAGAAACATCGATCATGCTTGATAAGATGAAAGACTTGGGATTTAAATATTCGACCGTCGCAGGCGTTACTGTATCGATGAGCGATATTGTTGTTAGTGAAAAGAAAAAAGAACTTATCGAAGAAGCGAAAGAAACTGTTGCCCAAATAGGAAAACAGTATAGTCGCGGTCTTATTACTGATGAAGAGAGACTTGAAAAAGTACTTGAAGCATGGCATACATGTAAAGATAAAATTCAAAAAGAACTTGAACAAAAAGCCAAGGACAACGCTGATAACCCAATCTTTATGATGATGCACTCTAAAGCACGTGGTTCGATTTCGAACTTCACACAGATTGCAGGAATGCGTGGCTTGATGTCAAAACCAAATGGAGATACAATCGAAATACCGGTTCTATCCTCATTTAGAGAAGGATTATCGGTTTCGGAGTTCTTCCTTTCGACCCATAGTGCTCGTAAAGGATCGGCTGATACTGCTCTTAAGACAGCAGACTCGGGTTATTTAACAAGAAGACTTGTCGACGTTGCACAAAATATCATTGTTCGCGAAGAAGATTGTGGAACGGAAAACGGTGTTATGGTTAGTGACTTTATTAATGATAAAACCGGTGAAGTGATCGAAAAATTATATGATCGTATCGTCGGAAGACACACTAATAAAAAGATTATTAATCCAGAAACTAAGGCAGTCCTAGCTGAAAAGGGAGCACTTATTACTGACTCGCTTGCTGAAAAAATCGTTGCTGCTGGAGTTAAAGAACTAGAAATACGTTCAATTCTAGCTTGTAATACAGTAAACGGAGTTTGTAAGAAATGCTACGGTCGCAACCTAGCAACAGGAAACATTGTCGAAATCGGTGAGGCAGTTGGAGTTATGGCCGCTCAAGCAATTGGAGAGCCAGGAACTCAGCTTACGATGAGAACTTTCCATACCGGTGGGATCGCTGGTGGAGAAGATATTACACAAGGATTACCTCGTATTCAAGAATTATTTGAAGCGCGTATTCCTAAAGGAAAAGCAACCATTGCTGATATCGATGGAAAAGTTACTGAAATCGAAGATGATCACGGAAAATTCCGTATCACTGTTAAAAATGATGTCGAGAGTAAAGAACACGTTACCAACTATGGTGTAAAACTTCGTGTTGAAAAAGGAGATATGGTTGTTTCGGGAGATAAGCTTTCTGAAGGGGCTATCAGTCCTAAAGAATTACTTGCTGTTACCGACCCACTTACAGCGCAAGAATACATTCTTAAAGAAGTTCAAGGAACTTATCGTAGTCAAGGTGTAGACATCTCTGATAAACATATTGAGATTATCGCTAGACGTATGATTTCTAAAATGAAGATACTCGAACCAGGAGATACAAAATTCCTTCCTGGATCACTTGTTAATTTCCGCGAGTATACTGATGGAAATAAAGAAGTTGTACTGAAAGGTAAAACACCAGCTATCGGTCAAGCGGTACTACTTGGTATTACCAAAGCATCACTTGAAACAGATTCATTCTTAGCAGCTGCTTCATTCCAAGAGACAACTAGAATACTTACAGATGCATCAATCAAAGGAAAAATAGATACATTAGAGGGATTGAAAGAAAACGTTCTAATTGGTAAATTAATACCTGCCGGAACGGGAGTAAAAGAATACCGAAATGTCGAATATGAATTATCTGCACAATTTATCGATGAGGAACCTCTCGATCAGTTGGAAAGTGAATTGATGGATTAAGACGAGTAATCGTCTTTTTTCATGATTGCAAAAAGAGTTTAACTATTGTAAAATAAAGTTGGTGATATAATGAAAAAACTTGATAACAAAGGATGGGGACTAGTAACCTTTTTAGTATTTATGGCAATTTTGTTCGTTGCTCTTTTTGTCGTAGTAATCCTCGTCAATTATTTTGGAACAGGGCTTAAAAATAGTCAGAGTCACATAATATATGATGAACCAGGAATCGAAGATTATAATTATCCTGCTTATGAAAGTACTATGATAGATTATGCTAGAACATATAAAATAGATAAAAACATTGTTCTTAGTGATGGTCAAAGTATAAATATAAATAAAAATGATTTAAATATTCCGGGATCTAAATATAATCATTGCAGCGGCTATGTAAAAATAACTAATGAATTTGGAGCCGAAGTTTATCAGGCATACATCGATTGTGGAGATTATAAAACAATAGGTTATGAATAAAAAAAGAGTTTTTAACTCTTTTTATCTTTGTCTATTATTCTCTTCTTCTAGTGCCGGCGGATTAACTTCGGTTTTTATTTTTTCAACAAGTTGTTTTCTTGCCTTATCATTTTTACTTATAGCAAGCGCTTTAATGTTAATAGCAGCCCTTTGGAGATCGGTTAAATTATTAAAGAAAGCATCTTGTTCTTGTTTATTTAAACCTTTATTTCCTTCTAAGATATGATCAGATACTGAATAAACTATATCTCTAGCTTTTCTAAACCCAGCTAAGTTATTAGTATCTCGCTCAAGTGACATAGTAACTAATGCCTTTTTAATTATGACTTCAGTAGGATCTTTAGTTTCGATATTGTGAACATAGTTAGCAACAGACTCTAATGTTTCAGCATCAAGAGTTCCGTTATAACTAAACTCTGCCTCGACTTTTTCGATATTAGTTTTTCTAACTTCCTGAGCAGAATCATAAGCTTTATCAATCGAGTGTTTTATACCAGTGTTCCATCCGATAGTATAATTTTCGATGTAAGTTTCTTCCCAATTCATGCCATAGATTTTCTTAAATGCTGCGACGCGTTTACGACTATACCCTTTCATCTCTTTTCGAAGTTTAGCTACTCTATCTTCAAAAGCAGCAACGAGGACAGGATCTTTCTCATCGACTCTTTGTCCGTTGGCTAGGGCTATGTTATATACTCTACTAGCAATAGTAGATTTAGATAAATCGATCTCTTCGTTGCTGTAATCAGTTATTACTGACTTGCTACTTAAATCGTACTTGTCATCTTCTTTATAACCAGCAAATTTTTTAGCATCTTCATGCCATTTATCTATTTCTTCTTGATTTTCATTATTTAATATTTCGTTTATATCGGCTTCGGCTCTTTTGGCTGGTTCTCCCATGATACTTTCAAAAAGTAAATTTTCACTTTTACTTAAAATATCAAAGACATGCTCCGAAGTTCTATCTCTACTGTAAAGCTCAGTTACAAAGTACAACTTAGTTATCAAGCTATCTATTTCTGCTAAACGATTAGGGTACTTTGTTTTTGCCTTAAAGAGGGCGTCAAGTTTATCTATAAGCTCACTTGGAATAGAAAGACTATTTTTTCGGATAGCTTCTTTCTTACGATAGTTGTGAATCGCTCCTTCATATAAAGAAGCAACTTGCAAAACAGCTTCGGTATAATTTGGAAGCTTCATAGTTTCGATTTTAGAGAGTGTCTCTTGGTATTCAGCAATTAATTCTTCGACCGATTTAAAAATCTCTAGATTTAATGTAGAGCTATTTTCTGTGTACTGAATTGTTTCTTCGATTGTTTTAGTATCATCGATATCTAAAGAATATTTATCGTTTACCAAAGCAGCGTCATCATCACTATAAAACCTTGGGCTTGGTACAGCCATTTCCGTTTTAATGAAAGCATAGATTTTATCGATCGCTTCTTTATCATCAGCTTTTTCATTTAACATTATACGAAGTGTCTCTCTTAAAAAGCCAATCGTTAAAAAATTAGTATCAATCTTTAAGTTTCCTAATAGTATTTCTTCCTGTTCTTCAGGACTTAAATTATCCCAATTTCGATTATTCATTCAATCACCTACAATAAAATTATATCATAAGTAAGAAAAATACAAAATTATATCAAAATATAACAAATTTAATTGACAGCTAAATGTAATAATGATATATTAATCATGCTGATTAAATTGAGTTTTGCTTAGGCAAAGCTTATATTTATGAAAAATTATGATACACCTGGCTATGTGTAAAGAAAGGAGACCTATTTTATATGACTACAATCAATCAATTGGTTCGTAAAGGGCGTGGGTCAAAAACTCGTAAGAGTAAGTCGCCGGTTCTAGGAATTGGACTAAATACTATTAGAAAAAGACAGACAAAGTTAAATTCACCTCAAAAACGCGGAGTATGTACTCGCGTTGGAACGATGGCACCTAAAAAACCTAACTCAGCTCTTCGTAAATATGCTCGTGTTCGTTTGAGCAATGGTACTGAAGTAACATGTTACATTCCTGGTATCGGACACAATATTCAAGAACACAGTGTCGTACTAATTCGCGGTGGACGTGTTAAGGACTTAATCGGAGTTCGTTATCACATCGTGCGTGGAACACTTGATACAGCAGGAGTTAAAGATAGACAACAAGGCCGTAGTAAATACGGAGCTAAAAAACCTAAAAAAGCTAATTAAACTGAAAGGAGGAAATAAATATGCGTAAAAGACGTGCAGTTAAAAGAGACGTATTAGCAGATCCTATATATAATTCTAAGGTAGTTACCAAGGTTATCAATTGCTTGATGCTCGATGGTAAAAAGGGAGTAGCCCAAACTATCATGTATGAAGCATTTGATAAAGTTAAAGATAAAACTGGTAAAGATGCTTTAGAAGTATTCGAAGCTGCTATTGAAAATATTAAACCGGCTCTCGAAGTAAAATCTCGTCGTGTAGGTGGATCTAACTATCAAGTACCAATCGAAGTTAGTGCTACAAGATCACAGGCTTTGGGAATACGTTGGTTAGTAAGATATGCAAGGTTAAGAGGTGGAAAGAGTATGGCCGATAACCTAGCTAATGAATTAATTGATGCATCAAACAACACAGGTGGTGCAGTCAAGAAGAAAGATGATACTCACAGAATGGCTGAGGCTAACAAAGCGTTTGCCCATTACCGTTGGTAGAAAGGAATTGTTATGGCAAGAGAAACACCGTTATCAAATACAAGAAATTTTGGGATTATGGCCCATATCGACGCAGGTAAGACAACCTGTTCAGAACGAATTTTGTTCCACACGCACAAAATCCATAAGATCGGTGAAACCCATGATGGGGCAGCACAGATGGACTGGATGGCGCAAGAGCAAGAACGCGGTATAACAATTACTTCGGCAGCAACGACAGCTTATTGGAAGGGTTATCGCTACAATATTATAGATACTCCAGGACACGTAGACTTCACCGTTGAAGTTAGTCGTAGTTTAAGAGTACTAGATGGAGCGATCGCACTTATCGATGCTCAAGCAGGAGTTGAGCCTCAGACAGAAACTGTTTGGCGCCAAGCTACTGAATTCAAAGTTCCACGTATCATTTTTGCTAACAAAATGGATAAAATGGGAGCGGACTTTGCTTACTCATTAAAAACAATAAAAGAAAGATTGGGTGTAAATTTTAAACCAATCGAATGGCCGATCGGAGCAGAAGATAACTTCAAGGGAGTTGTCGATCTGGTTACGATGAAGGCATATGAATATGATGGAAAACCTGAAGAAGAAGCAATAGAAATAGAAATTCCAGCAGATTTAAAAGATATAGTCGAAGAAAAGAGAGCTGAATTAATTGAAACTATCGCTGAATATGACGACGAAGTAATGACGGATTACCTCGAAGGAAAAGAGCTAACGGTTGAACAAATTAAAAGAGCAATCAGAAAAGGTACTCTAGCAGTTGAGTTCTTCCCAGTAATGTGTGGAACAGCATTAGGAAACAAAGCTATCAAATTATTGCTTGATGCCGTAATCGACTATTTACCATCTCCGATCGATGTAGAATCGATTAAGGGTACTGGTAAAAACGGAGAGGAGATCGAAAGACATCCACGCGATGATGAGCCGTTTAGTGCTCTAGCATTCAAGGTTATGACTGATCCATTCGTAGGAAGACTAACGTTCTTTCGCGTATATTCAGGACATTTATCGGGGGGATCTTACGTACTTAACTCGAACAAAGATACCAAAGAACGTATCGGAAGAATCTTACTTATGCATGCTAATGACAGAGCTGAAATTACTGATGTATATACAGGGGACATAGCAGCAGCCGTAGGACTTAAAAATACGACAACCGGAGATTCACTTTGTGATGAGAAGAAACCCATCATCCTTGAGAAAATGGAATTCCCAGAACCTGTTATACAGCTTGCCGTAGAGCCTAAGACTAAACAAGATCAAGAAAAGATGGGAGTAGCTCTTCAAAAGTTAGCTGAAGAAGATCCGACTTTCAAAGTTCATACCGATCAAGAAACTGGTCAAACAGTTATCGCTGGTATGGGTGAGCTTCACCTAGACGTTCTAGTTGATCGTATGAAAAGAGAGTTTGCGGTCGAAGCAAACGTTGGTAAGCCACAAGTTGCTTATCGTGAAACATTAACTAAAGCAGCAGAGTGTGAAGGTAAATATATCAAGCAATCTGGTGGACGTGGACAATACGGACACGTTTGGGTTAAATTTGAACCAAATCCAGATCAAGGATATGAGTTCGTCGATGAAATTGTCGGTGGGGTTGTTCCTCGTGAATATATTCCAGTAACCGATAAGGGAATCCAAGAAGCATTAGAGTCAGGAATCGTTGCGGGATATCCGATGATAGATGTAAAAGCGACACTATATGATGGATCATACCATGATGTCGACTCAAGTGAGATGGCGTTTAAGATTGCCGCTAGCATGGCGCTTAAAGAAGCAAAAGCCAAGTGTGCACCGGTATTACTAGAGCCTATTATGAAAGTATCAGTTACAGTACCAGATGAATATTTTGGTAACGTAATGGGAGATATCACAAGTCGTAGAGGAAAACCTCTTGGACAAGAAGCTCGTGGAAATGCTGTTAACCTATCAGCGATGGTCCCACTTTCAGAGATGTTTGGTTATGCTACAAGCTTACGTAGTAATAGCCAAGGTCGCGGAACATTCATTATGGAATTTGATCATTATGAAGAAGTTCCTAAGAGTATAGCCGAAGAAATCATTAAGAAAAGCGGCAACTAATAAATATACAACTATTAAATAATGGTTGAAATATTGCCAAATATTAGATAAAATATAATAGTAATTAAAAAGGAGGAAATTATTATGGCAAAACAAAAATTTGACAGATCAAAACCACATGTAAATATTGGAACAATTGGTCACGTTGACCATGGTAAGACAACATTAACTGCTGCTATTACCAAAAGACAAGCAAGCAAGTTTGGTGGAGACTTTCTTGACTATGCAAAAATAGATAAGGCTCCAGAAGAAAGAGAACGTGGAATTACAATCAACACTTCTCACGTTGAGTATCAAACAGAAGCTCGTCACTACGCACACGTAGACTGTCCAGGGCATGCTGACTATGTTAAAAACATGATCACAGGAGCTGCACAAATGGATGGAGCAATCTTAGTTATTGCTGCAACAGACGGACCTATGGCACAAACTCGTGAGCATATTCTACTTTCACGCCAAGTTGGTGTACCAAAAATGGTTATATTTATGAACAAGTGTGACCAAGTTGATGACGCTGAATTACTAGATTTAGTTGAAATGGAAATCCGTTCACTACTTTCTGAGTATGGATACGATGGAGATAACACTCCGATCATCAGAGGATCAGCTCTTAAGGCACTTGAAGGAGATGAAGAATACGGTAAAGCTATCGATGAGCTTATGGCAGCGGTAGACGAGTGGATTCCAACTCCAGACCGTGAAACAGATAAGCCATTCCTAATGAGTATCGAAGATGTTTTCACAATTACAGGTCGTGGAACTGTTGTTACAGGACGTGTAGAACGTGGAAAACTTAACCTTAACGACGAAGTTGAAATAGTTGGTATTAAACCTACTAAGAAAACGGTTGTTACAGGAATCGAGATGTTCAGAAAACAATTAGATTACGCAGAAGCAGGAGATAACGCTGGTGTACTATTACGTGGTGTTTCTCGTGAAGAAGTTGAAAGAGGACAAGTTCTTGCAAAACCAGGATCAGTTACCCCTCATAACAAGTTTAAAGCACAAGTTTATGTTTTAACTAAAGAAGAGGGTGGACGTCATACTCCGTTCTTTGCAAACTACAGACCACAATTCTACTTCAGAACTACTGACGTAACAGGTGTAGTTGAACTTCCAGCAGGTGTTGACATGGTTATGCCAGGAGACAACATCGAAATGACAGTTGAACTAATTCACCCAATTGCAGTTGAAAACGGTACTAAATTCTCTATCCGTGAAGGTGGAAGAACAGTCGGTGCTGGTAACGTAATTGAAATCATAAAGAAATAAAAAAAATGAAGCATTTGCTTCTTTTTTTTGTTACTTTTTATTTAGATTTAACCCTTTGTATATCGAGTACATCGGATTGTTGACAATCAAATTAAATTCACCGACATATTCAATTGCTTGGCAGCCGTATCCAAACTTCATTTCATTAAGCCCTTTATACGGGTTGTTTTTGGGGTCAAATCTTCCTGACAAGCCCCCCATATTAAAGACTTTCATTTCACTTTGAGCATATTTTTCGATTATTTTCCATTTAGTTAGATAGGTAGCACAAAGGTTTTTATACTCACGGTTATACCCTTCGGTAACAAGATATATTTTATCGGCATATTTAAGCGTTGTTGTAACACCAACGATAAGTCCTTCAGGATATTCTCTCAATAGCTCGGTTGCTACGACCATGTAACTTTTGTATGCACTTAATAATTTATCTGATTCCATTTTTTTACTCAGGACACTACTTATCTTTTTACCCTTGTATCCGTGAGACTGAATAATATTAGTTAAATAATCGTTTATCTCCATCTCTTTTTCATATAGTTTTTTACTGTTTTCAACATATACTCTCGTATTTAATTTAGCATAGTATATCTCAAAATTATCACCAAAGTTATTGTGAAGTTCCTTATAATATTTTAGATTAAAACCTCTATCCTTGATTAAATGAAAATACTTTTCCATTTCATACTTATTATCTTTATAAACAGTCAAACCATACTTAGTAGCTTTTCTAAGTTTGTTTCTCGTCTGTTTACTTAGGTTTTTAAAAAGAGTAGTTGCTGGCAGATCGATATTTAATTCTGCTTCAAAACGCGGTTTTACTGCCTCGAACATCATGTTGAAGCCGCAGTGGTTGTAGCCCGCTCCTTCCATAATACTCATCATCGATTTAAGATTATTATTCTGACTTTTGATGCTGCCTCTTTTGTCTCTAATTGAACTAATTACTAGTGGATCCATCTTAATCATTAAAAAATAATCTTTAAGCAGTGCCGCTTTAAAATCCCGCGTTACTTCGTTAATATCTCTAGCTTGGGTATAGTCCATAATTATTCCTCTTGGGCAGTAACCATATTTAAAATTCATAAATATTGTCTTAACTAGAACTAGCGTAACACCTACTAGCTGTCCCCCGTCTTCAAAGCCATAATACTCATCTTTTAAACCGAGATTATTCATAACTCTTCCATAGGATGAACTTTGATAATAACTGCGATACGGACAATTCATAACAAAATCATTGTATCTTTTTTCATCGATTTTAATTATTCTCATAGCCCCTCCTTTGTAAATAGATTATACCATATAAAAATATTCTTTAGAATATAATAACTTGCAAAATAAGTATAAATATGTTAAATTATTAGCTGTATGGAGGAAAGTATGAAAACCTTTTTATTAATTGTATCAATTATGTTAATATCGATAGTTTTACTTCAAAGTAATAAAGCCGAAGGAGCAGCTCAAATTATATCTGGTGGAAACTCTGATCTTTTTTCACAAAGAAAAGAACGTGGAGCAGAACTTTTTATAAGTAGAGTTACAATGGCTCTGGGATTAACATTTTTTCTTGTCAGTTTGATAATGGAGTTTATGTAAGAAAGACTGTATTAAGTCTTTTTTTTATTGTATAATTTGCTTAGAGGTAAATATGCAAAATAAAATAATAGACATGATAA
This sequence comes from uncultured Muribaculaceae bacterium, assembly GCA_964630225.1. GTDB lineage: Bacteria > Bacillota_I > Bacilli_A > RF39 > UBA660 > CAYZRY01. Next base: position 4,075 of record CAZVUK010000017.1, on the reverse strand, counting down.
AAAGTAAGGGAAAAGCTCTTTCGTATGAAGAATTACATGAGGAATTAAACTTACTTACGATAGAGGAAACCGATGAGTATGGTAAGATTCTAGATAAATTAGTCAAAGAAGGAGAATTATACCTATCAAATAAAAATAGATATATGCTCTTTAATGATGGTCCACTTAAAAAAGGAAGCCTTACAGTTAATAAAAAAGGCTTTGGTTTTGTTTCAGTTGAAAATCAAGAAGAAGATATTTTTGTCGGTGAAGCGAACTTAAACGGGGCATTAGATGAAGATATCGTCGTTGTCGAAGTAATAGAAAGTAAAGCTGATGGCAGACAAGAAGGAAGAATAGTCAGAGTAATAAAAAGAGGAATAAGTACTTTTGTTGGTGAGTTTCAAACTAAGAAGAATAAGACTTATGTTATGCCTGATGATAATAGTTTAAAGATAATAGTTCAGATAGATAAACAAGATAGCAAAAATGCTGTCGATGGTCACAAAGTAGTCTGTAAGATAAATAAAAAAATTGGTGCAGGTAGGTACATTGGAACAATTGAAAAGATAATAGGACATAAAAACGATCCGGGGGTAGATATATTATCTATTGTCTATAAGTATGAAATTAAAAGTGAATTTGATGAAGAGACACTTACTTCGCTTAGTGGCATTCCTGCTGAAGTACTTGAAGAAGACCGAGCAGGTCGCCGAGATTTAACTGGGGAACTTATCTTCACCATCGATGGTGATGATACTAAAGATATAGATGATGCATTATCGATAAAGAAATTAGAAAATGGTAATTATGAATTAGGCGTTCATATCGCTGATGTCAGTTATTATGTCAAAGAAGGAGAACCCCTTGATAAAGAGGCTATGGAACGTGGCACGAGCGTCTATCTAGTTGATAGAGTTATACCTATGCTTCCTCATGAATTATCAAATGGAATATGTTCACTTAATCCAAATGTCGATCGATTAGCTATTTCATGTGTAATGGAAATAGATAGCAAAGGTCAAACTAAAAATTATGAAATATTTCCAAGTATCATTAAATCTAGAATTCAGATGACTTATAAAAATGTTAATAAAATAATCGAGCAAGGCGAAAAAGTCGAAGGATACGAAGCTTATGAAGAAACACTTCATATGATGGATGAATTATCAAAAATAATTAGAGATAGTAAAAATCTTCGTGGTTACATCGATTTTGGAACTAACGAAGCTAAGATACTAGTTAATGAAGAAGGACTTCCTTACGATGTCGTATTAAGAGACAGAGGACGGGGAGAAAACATCATCGAAGATTTTATGATTCAAGCAAACGAATGTGTGGCAAGTCATATCTTTTACATGGATCTACCATTTATCTACCGTGTTCATGAAAAACCTAAAGAAGAAAAGATGAGAGAATTTTTATCTTTCCTAAGTTCGCTTGGTTATAACGTGACTGCGGATATGAAAAACATCAGCCCAAAAGGAGTGCAGTCACTAGTTAACTATTTAAAAGATAAAACAGAGTTTAAAGTGTTGTCAAGTTTAGTTTTAAGAAATATGCAAAAAGCTATTTACTTAGCACAAAACCTAGGACATTACGGTTTAGCTAGCAAATGTTATACACACTTTACTTCGCCTATTCGCAGATACCCAGATACAACAGTGCACAGACTTCTTAGAACCTATCTATTTGATAATGATATGTCGGGAAAAACAATCGGTCACTGGAGCGAGAAACTAAATATCGTTGCTGAGCACTCATCAAATCGCGAGCGAGCATCGATCGACTGTGAACGTGAAGTAGATTCGATGAAAATGGCCGAGTATATGGAGTCTCACATCGGCGAAGAATACGAAGCGATGGTCTCTGGAGTTGCCAATTTTGGAATGTTTGTGCAGCTAGATAATTTAATCGAAGGATTAGTTTCGACAGCCGAGATGAAAGATTATTTTATTTACGATGAAACAAAACAAACACTTACCGGAGAACATAGCAAAAAAGTATATCGTTTAGGTGATAGATTACGGGTCAAAGTAGTTAGAGCATCTAAAGAAGAGAAAAAGATTGATTTTTCAATCGTGGAGGTAAGCGATGGGAAAAAGAAGGATAAAAAAAACATATAAAATTTTAGCGTTTTTAACGGGAATTGTAATGCTTGTAGTTCTTGCGATGAACATACATGTTTTGTATTGGCAAGAATATGGTGTAATAACAAATTTAGCAAAATTTAAATATCGTGATGAAGTAGTTCCAGAAATAGACGAATCATCACTTTCAATAATAATGGTCGGAGACGCCCTTATTCATAAGACTATATATTTAGATGCTAAAACTAGTACGGCTTATGATTTCAGAAAAATGTTTGTTCATGTTAAACCAATTATCGAAAAATATGATTTAGCTTTTTATAATCAAGAGACTATTCTCGGCGGAGCAGAGCTTGGATTATCTACTTATCCGATGTTTAACTCTCCTTACGAAGTTGGAGATGCTTTTTTAGATAGTGGTTTTAACCTGGTTAGCTTAGCTAATAATCACACGCTAGATCGTGGAGCAAAAGCGATCATAAATTCTCGAAAATATTGGAATAGTAAAGAAGCAATGGTCATAGGCAGTGCAACTAGCGCCGAAGAACGAGATAATATTCAAGTCATGGAAAAAAACGGAATAAAATACTCTTTATTAGCATATACAACATTAACAAACGGCTTAAAAAGTCCAAATGATTACTATGTTAATGTATATAGTGAAGAGCGAGTTAAAAAAGATATAAATTTAATCAAAGATAAAACAGATTTTATATTTGTTTCAATGCACTGGGGTATAGAGTATAATCCCAACGTCAGTGCTGATCAAAAACGTATTGCTAATTATTTATCATCACTTGGCGTCGATGTCGTTATCGGTCATCACCCACACGTGATAGAGCCAATCGAGTTTATCGGTAACACTCTAGTTATATATTCGCTGGGAAATTTTATATCTTCTCAAAATGGAGCAGATAGACTAAGTGGGGCGATGGTCAGTGCTAATCTAAACTTAACTACTGATTCAGGAACAACAACCAAAGCAATTACTGATGTTGAAGCAGAGCTTATTTATACTCATTACAAAAGCGGTTATAATACGAGATATGGTTATTTGGTATATCCGTATAGTATGTTAAACAATAGTATATTAGCTAACTATCAAACATACTTTAAAAACCTAAAAGAAAGGATCACAAAGCTAGATAAAAGCATAGTGGTGAAATAATGGAAATATTCAACAGAAAAGCTAAATATGATTACTTTATCGAGGAAACTTACGAAGCAGGAATTGTCTTAAGTGGAACTGAAGTAAAATCTATACGAGCAGGAAAATGTAGTATTGATGACTCTTACGCCTTGATAAGAAAAGGTGAAGTTTTTCTAGTGAATATGTTTATCAATTTATATAAAGAAGGAAATATCTTTAACCACGAAGAAAAAAGAAGTAGAAAACTACTTCTAAATAAGAGTGAGATTAAAAAACTTTCTGCTAAACTTGAAATGGAAGGTTATACTTTGGTTGCTTTAAAACTTTATTTCAAGAAAAATAAAGTTAAAATATTAATAGGTGTTGCCAAAGGTAAAAAGCATTTTGACAAACGAGAAGTCATAAAAGAAAGAGATATCAAAAGAAAATTAGATAAGAGCCTTAAAGAACGCAACTACGATTAGAGTGGAAAAAGAGCATCTTTTGTGCTATAATTACTCTACCAATGGGGTCGACTAGGTTTCGACGGGATTGTGCGTATAGGGATTGCAAGTTGGTGGCAACCAAAAATGCAACAGTTAAATATAACTGGAAATAAATTTAATAAACTATCATTTGCTTAATTAAGTAAGATAGGCTTCTCTACTTCTTGCCTACGTGAAGTAACAGGAGCTCATTTTAGTAGGATATACTATGATTATGTTTATGGATCATAGTGAATTAAAATAAACTAGTTATTCAATTGTTTGTCAGTTAATTGTTGGGTAGCGAATTTTAATAACTGAATAAACTTGTAGATGTTCCTAGAACGGCAGTTTCGGACGGGAGTTCGATTCTCCCCGGCTCCACCATTAGA
>CAZVUK010000016.1:0-25136 GCA_964630225.1 uncultured Muribaculaceae bacterium | reverse complement strand
GAAATTATGTGGGAAAAATATGATATAATTATTGCATATAATGACATAGTGAAAGGATGGTTGAATATGGCTGCTACTGCAACACACGCTCAAATAATTCAAGAAGTATATGATGGTTTTGATAATGACAAAAAGTTTTTTTTAAGTGATCATTTAAATGATTTAAAGACCTTTTCACAAAGCATGGATTCTTTTTATTTTTATAAGTTATATTCTTTTAGTAAGAGAAACATTAAAACCAGAAAAACAGCGAGCCGTTTTCACACATCGTATATCAATGATTATTTTGTTACGATGATTGAATATATAAAGTTTAAACATTATGAAAGCGTTCCACAAGTAATGGCCTTTCTATACGGAAGCATTTCACACTTTGCAACTGATTCAACTATGCATCCATATATAGTATATAAAACTGGCCAGTTTAGAAAAAAGAATAAAGCCAGTTTAAAATATAACGGTCTTCATCATGATTTAGAGATGAATTTCGATCGGTATATTATTGAAAAGAAGCTGAGAAAGAATCCCTATAAGTATAAGTTTTTTAACTTTTTTATAAGTGGTATCGGACCGGAATTAAGTGATGTTTTAGACCATACATTCAAGGATGTTTATAAAATTAATAACTTTGCTAATAAATATCAAAGAAGTCTTAAAGATATGAAGTTTTTCTTACGATTCTTAAGATATGATCCACATGGTATTAAGTTAATCTTCTACCGCTTCTTTAATCACTTCAGAAGAGCAAGAATGGATCTTAGAGTAATATCATATAAATATCGTAGTTATAAAGAACGAGACTATTTTAATGTCGATAAACTAGAATGGAACTTTCCTACCGATAACACAATCAAATCGGATAAGAGTCTCTATGAATTATACGATGACTCTATAGCCAAAACTAGTAAAATAATTAATGAAGTAGATAAGTATCTATACAGTAAAAAGAAAGTTATAATCGAAGATTTATTTAATGATATATCATACTCTACAGGAGTTGATTGGAAGAAAAGAGAAAAAGCTATTTTTTTCTCATTCTAAGACATTAAAAAACCCAGAATATGGGTTTTTTATTATGCATATATTATCTCTTAGAGAACTGTGGTGCCTTACGTGCTTTTTTAAGCCCTGGCTTTTTACGCTCTTTAATACGAGAATCACGAGTGATAAATCCTGCTGGTTTCAGTATTTTTCTAAAACTGTTTTCAGAATCTTTTGGAGTGTTAGCATCATAAGCAAGTAGTGCTTTAGTAATACCAAGTCTAATTGCTCCAGTTTGTCCTGAATAACCTCCACCTTTAACTTCAGCGTGAACATCAAATTGCTTTTCTGTCTTAGTGAACTCAAGCGGTTGTTTTAGATCCATAACTAATGTTTGGTACGGTAAATATTCATTTACATCCCTACCATTAACAATTATTTTACCTGTTCCTGGAACTAGTTTAACTTTAGCAATACTAAGTTTTCTTTTACCAGTACCATAGTACTCGTTAGTTTTTTCCTTAGCCATTATTTATTAACCTCCATTATTTCTGGTTGTTGCGCCATATGTGGATGCTCATTACCTGCATATACAAAAAGCTTTGTATACATCTTTCTTCCAAGACGATTCTTAGGAAGCATTCCTTTAATAGCTAGTTCAACCATCTCTACTGGATATTTATCTCTCATTACGCGAGCAGATCTAGTTCTTAGACCTCCAGCATATTGTGAGTGATTATAATACATCTTGTCATCTAGTTTATTTCCAGTAAGATTTACTTTTTCAGCATTTATCACAATTACATAATCTCCACAATCGATATGTGGTGTATAGATAGCTTTGTGCTTTCCGCGCAATAAGGTCGCTGCTTTAGTAGCTAATCTTCCTAGAATTGCATCTTGCGCATCAATGACATACCATTTACGATCGACTGTTTCATTTTTTTGCATATAACTATTCATAAATTTCTCCTTCTTGATCACTCTGTTCGGAAACTACAGATTGACCTATATGGGATGTGTACCGATTAAGATTATACTAAATATATGAATTTTAGTCAATCATTTTTATACTAAAACTAATGTTTTACATCAGTATATTACCTCGGTCAAATATAAGCCTTCACCCTTTATGGTATATGTCGAAACAAAGTCTTTGTTATCGAGTATATTAGCTATTTGCGAAGGCTCTAATTTGCCTTCGCCAACTCTTAAGAGTGTGCCCACCATATTTCTAACTTGATATTTCATAAAACCATTGCCGCGGAAGCTTATAGATATGATATCCCCTTCTTTACTTAGCTTAGCTTCCGATATGTTTTTTACATAACTATCTCTCTTATCTTGATTTGAAACAAAATTTTTAAAGTCGTGAGTTCCCAAAAAATACTTTATCGCTTTTTCCATGGCACTAACGTCCAGCTCCCTTCCATATTGAAAGATGTGATATCTATCAAAGACCGAATATTCACCACAGTTAATAAGATAAGTATAGACCTTTTCTTTGACACTAAAACGGGCATGAAAACTATCATCTACTTCTTCACAAGAAATAACATGAATATCCTCTGGTAAATAGCTATTTAAAGCCCGTTTAAGCTTAAACATAGTTATTTCGACATCTAAGTCAAAGTGAGCAACTTGCCTTTTGGCATGAACCTTTTTATCTGTTCTACCGGATGAAGCAAACTTTGTTTTACTATTATTATTAATACTAAATAAAACTTCTTCAAAACAAGCTTCGACACTACGTAATTCTGGCTGTTTTTGCAAACCAAAAAAATTGCTTCCATCATAGGCATATACTATTTTAACTCTCATTTTAACCCCTAAAAATCATCGATAATATAAAACCAAAGATAAATACTGCTAAATATATATTATCTTCATTTGTCCAAACTGATTTTACTATTATTTCTTTTTGTTTATCGTGATAATTACCATATCTAATTCTATCAAGAATATATTTATAATTAGATTCTTGCTTTAACTTCTTAGCAGACTCTTCTTTTAAATATAGTTTATATCTCCTTTTTTCAGCTCCATCCATTGCATATTTATATATTAATGAATTATCAAATTCAATCGTATTCATAAGATCATCTTTATAACATCTATTAATCATTCTTTCGGTATCGATAAGCTTAAAATTTCTAAGATATCCATATATATATCTTCGCTCATCACAATTAAGCATTGACTCTAACACTACAATAAAGAATAAAAACAAAAGTATTTTGTATGCAATTACTAGGTAGACGTTGTTAATTAAGATAAATGATACGAAAAAGAAAGCAAGTGAAATAAGGATATTTATTGTTTTATCACTCACAAAGGCTACAAATAACAAAAGCAAAGCTGGTAAAAACATCGTCGTAGTTTTATACAAAAGTAAAAGTATGATAAACATGATGATTAGTGAAATAAGTTTATTGATATAAGTTATTTTATTAAACATGTTTATACACATCCTTTATAATATCTCTGACATCTTTATGAAAAGATAGATTAACTTTTTTAGCTCTAGCCAATTTAGTAATTTGAACTAAACTAGGTAGCATTATTCGTTTATCTTTAAGTACTCCGTCACTAGTGTAGACTTTTTCTGTTGGACCGAACCTGTCACTTCTAGATCCGACAAAGATTATACATATATCGCTGTAATCATAAATATTATTAACATCTTTTGAGAAAAAAATGACTACTTTGTTAGATTCTTTAAGGTTATTAATAATCGATATGACTTTCTTAATATTATTCTTATCTAGGTATTTAAATATATCACCGAACATTATCACTTTAGGGTCAAAGATTAAATTAATAGCAAGTGACAAAAGTATTTTTTCGCTACTAGATAGACTTACTATTTCCCGTTTTAAATATGACTCGTCAAGACCAACTAGGAAAAGAAGATTATTTACTTTTGTTTTAAACATATCGCTAGTATAAGCTCGATAGTCACAAGTAAACTTAAACTCATCGATAACTGTTTTACTATAAAAAGTATAGTTTTCTGAAACATAAGCGACAGCTGAAGGATACTGTTTGTAAAAATCACTTCCTATTTCGATATTGTCAACATATAGTCCTCCGCCCGTTCTGATAACATCTCCATTTAATAAATCGAGAAGATACAGTCCAGCCGTTCCAGTTATACCTGTAATGGTTCCACTTTGAAAATGACAGTCAACATTTTCTAAGTATTTACCAAACGATAAATCTTTAACAATTATTTCCATATCTGTTTCACCATCGCTTTCTCATCCATAATAATAGTATCCAACAGCTCGTAAAACTGAAGCTTTAGTGACATATCTATCATTTTAGGAATAACTATTCCCGCTTTGGCTAAACGATTATCTTTGGTAACAATGCCATCGAATGACTCATCGATACTTAACTTTCCCTTTTCAATTAAGATAACGCGATCAGCATATAAACTATCACCTAGATTATTGCTAGTCGTAATAATGCTAAGTTCAAAAAGGCTTGCCATTTTTCTAAGCAATTGGTTTAGGACTTTAGCTTCGGGGGCTTCGACTCTTTTAAAGATATCATCAACAAGTAACAACTTAGGATTGTGAACAAGAGCTACAGCAAGTAATACTCTAGCTTTCTCAAAAGTTCCCAAATCTTCGATATTCTCATCTAAGATAGCCATGACATCCATTTCATCGGCAATAAAAATGGTCTTTTCTTCGATCTTTTTCTTACTGAACTTTAAATTTTTTAAAACATTTCTTAACTCTTCTCGCGGCGTATCACTCAAAAACTGTCTTTCTAAATCAGAAAAGACCACAGCTATATTTCTCAAGTATTTACGGCCATTTTCTTTATTAAGTGTCAATTTATTTAGCTCTATATTGTTGTTGCTAGGTAACAAGCCCGATAAAAGTTTGATTAATGTTGTTTTGCCACTGTTATTTGAACCTAAAAAAGATATAAACTCTCCCTTTCTAACATTAAAGCTAACTTTATTAAGTATTACTTTATCATTATAAGAAAAATTTAGATCTTTTACTTCTAATATGTTCCCCATATAACCACCCTCTTGGCATATATTATACACTAAATGTCTTTTTTTACATAGGGAAAGTTCAATTTTGTTTCTTTCTTTGAATCTTATATGTAACTCTAGCTGAAAGGCTAGATGGACTCAGTTTTGATATGCATCTCATCGTCTTCATTTTTAATCCAGGAACGATGATTGCTTTCTTTTTAAACATCTTATCTATTGCATAGCGGGCTACGACTTTGGCATCCAACGGCTTAACCGCAAACTCCACATTAGCTCTTTTATTAAAGTTTGTTTTAACAGGTCCTGGACACAAGCACGATATACTGACTTTAGATTTATCACGGCGTAGCTCTTCTCTTATAGCTTGCGATATTCTAAGCACATAAGCTTTAGAAGCATAGTAATTTGCCATGAGTGGACCAGGCTGAAAGGCCGCGGCTGATGCGACATTCAGGATATAACCGCTATTTTTTTTCTTCATTTCTTTTAAGAAAAGCTTCGTTAATACATATACTGCTTTGATGTTGACATCGATCAGTTCTAAATCTATCGCTAAGTCAGTATCTTCGAATTTTCCAAAGACACCAAAACCAGCATTATTTACAAGTATGTCAACATTTTCACTGCGGCATAGAACATAGACTTCTTTAAGTTTACTTTCTATCGAAAGATCTGCAACAATTATCTTAACATCGACCTTGAACTCTTCTTGCATCATTTGCATTTGTTCTTTGTCACGGCCAACTAATATTAAATCGTGTCCCAGTTCATTTAAGTACGACGCTATCTCATAGCCAATACCCGATGATGCTCCCGTTATCAGTGCCTTCATAATACCATCTCCATATCAATATTATAGCATAGGAAAAGTGCTATTTCTAGCACTTAAATCTTGATTAATAGCTTCCTGAAAGTGCGTTATATGAAGCCATGATTGGTCCTAGTACTGTCGTCATCACCGTACTTAGCATTTGTTGTTCTTCTTCACTCATAGATGAATATGGAACTGCTCCACTGGTATCTATAGCTTTAGCAGTTTTAGTCAGATCGGCAGATACTTTACTACTGATATTTATTCCAAGGGCCGCACTGGCTATTTCTAATGTTCCATCGCTCTTATCTCCGCGACCATTACTTGTAAGTTTGATTGTAGCAAACTCTTGCCCTTGCATTGCTACTTTTAAGTCTAAAGCTGAACTATCTTTTCCTTCGTTGTATGTTCCATTAATTTTAAATGATCCAGCAACATCGATATCTAAATTATATTTATCTGTGGCTGTTTTAGTAATTATCATTTCAACTTGCTTTTGTTCGTGATAGTAAACACTTAGCTTTTCAACACTATTTTTAGCCTCGTTGTACATATCGAAGACAATTTTACTACCTTCGGCAGCTAACACTTCATGACGTAGACCTTTTAATCCATCCATATAGACAATATATTGAATTGTGCTTTCTTTTTTGAAATCGTTGTTTTTAACATTTTCTATGCTCTCATCTAATGTTTTATTTCCTTTGTCAAGATCACCAAATAATGCTTTGACTAAGTTCTTGTCTTTTTTAACATTGTTTAAGAATGTTGTAACAATACTTTTAGCTTCTTCCGGTGTTATTTCATAAATAATCTTTTTGCTATTATAATCTTTCCCACCAACATTAATTTTTGCTTTCTCTGTTTTTAAATCGTTATTATGAACGTTTACATTGATAGCTCTATTAAAATATTTAACTACTTTGTTATAATCTTTAACTGTGAACTGGCTATTATTAATTTCAGCGAAGTCTATCATAGCTTCACCTAAGTCAAATAACTTGTTGTCAATAAAATTAAATTTAACAAACGATGACTTTTCATTTGTAATAAACTCTCCATCTATTTTGTTAGATTCGCTTGCTAGAGAGTAAACAATATTTACGATCTTTTTATCTAAGTCAATATTAAAGTCTGTAACTAAATCGTATTTAAATTTATGTAAAACATTCGAAGCAGTAGTGTCTATAACGGTAGTGGCTTTTAGCTCACCCTTATTAAATGGTTTGTCATAGACTTCTTCTATATAGAACTTAGCCATCATTCTATCAATGTTTTTTTCAAATATAATTTTTGTTCCTGCATAAAAGATGAATCCGGCAATTCCAGCGATCAGCAAAAGAATTAAGACTATCGCTACGATTAAACCTACTTTTTTCTTGGGTTTAGTCGAAGTTTCAGCTACTTCGCCGTTCATTGGACTTGGTACTGGAGCAACTAGCTCTTCTGGCATCGGCATCGGCGTTGGCATTGGCATTGGTGCCGCCTCTTCGGGTATTGGCATTGGTGCTGGCTCTGGAACAGCCATTGCTTCAATTGGCAATTCAGCTGAAGCATCTACTCCGGTAGGGTTTTCAACTGAAGCTGGTTCTAAAACGACTTCTGTATGATTTAAGTCATTTAAATTTTGATTATTTTCTTCCATAAACTCACTTCCTATTCTATATATAAGTATAGAACATTTATTATTTTTAAACAACAAAAAAAGCTAATATATTAGCTTTATTCGTTTACTAACTCCAAAATCACTAGTAACGCGTTATCTCCACGTCTTTCATCTAATTTCAAGATTCTAGTGTATCCACCGTTTCTCGATGCATATTTAGGAGCCAATTCATTGAAAACTTTTTCTACTACTTCTTTGTCATTGTGAACAAATGCAAGTGCTTGTCTGCGTGATACTAAAGTTCCCTTTTTACCATAAGTAATCATCTTATCGACAAATTTACGAACTTCTTTAGCACGAGTTTCAGTAGTAGTAACCTTGCCATTCATTATGACTGTTTTAGTCATATTAGCAAGTATGCTACGGCGATGTTTATTGTCTACACCTAATTTTCTATATGCCATTTTCTCCTCCTATTAAATATCATTTCTCAAAGTAAGTCCTTGTTCTTTAACTTTATCAAGTACTTCTTTTAAAGATTTCTTTCCTAAATTGCGAATTTTCATCATTTCATTTTCGCTCTTATTTACCAAATCTTGAACTGTATGAATATTTGCTCTCTTCAAGCAATTGTAAGCTCTTACTGTTAGGTCTAAGTCTTCGATTGATGTTTCAAGCGCCTTGACCTTTGGATCTTCGGTCTTTTCGATCATCATTCCTGTCACATCGGCAACATTACTTAGATTAGTAAGTATATTGAAGTGTTCGATTAGAACTCTTGAACTTAGGGCTACTGCCTCTTCTGGCTTTATTGAACCATCAGTCCATACTTCTAGAACTAATTTATCGTATGTTTCGTTTTGTCCAACGCGGGCACTTTCTACCTCATACTTAACTAACTCAACTGGTGAGAAGTTACTATCCATTGGAATAATTCCAATTTTCTTAATTTCTAAAAGTTTTTTGTTCTCTTCGCTTTTAACATATCCACGACCATTAGATACAGTCATTTCCATAACTAGGCTTCCACCTTTAGCTACGTGTGCGATTTCTAAATCTTTGTTTACAATTTCGATATCATTATCATGTTCGATATCTCCTGCTGTCACTATTCCTTCTTTAGAATAGTTAATTCTAATGGTTTTAACACTATCAGAATGGTTTTTAAGAACAACGTTCTTTAAATTTAGAATGATTGTTGTAACATCTTCGACAACTCCATCTAAAGTTTGAAACTCATGAAGAGCTCCCTCTATTCTGACACTGCTAATTGCAGATCCTGGAAGTGATGAAAGCATTACGCGACGCAGTGCATTTCCAAGCGTTGTACCGAATCCTCTTTCAAGTGGTTCAAGCTCAAACTTCCCATAGAAATTACTTTCGACATAATCAGTTATTTTATAATTTGGTTTTTCAAATTCAATCATGAAATTACCTCCCTTTTTCATTAACCACGTGGACGTTTTGGTGGACGACATCCATTATGTGGAATTGGTGTAACATCGTTTATTGCTGTTATCTCAAGTCCAGCAGTTTGAAGTGATCTAATTGCTGTTTCACGTCCTGGTCCTAAACCTTTTACATAGACTTCAACTTTTCGCATACCTAGTTCAAATGCTGCTTTACCGGCAGCCTCTGCTGCCATACCTGCTGCGAAAGGAGTTGATTTTTTACTACCTTTAAATCCAATAGCACCACTACTAGCCCAAGCCAGAGCATTCCCCTCGACATCAGATATCGTAGTAATAGTATTGTTAAAAGTTGAATGGATATGTGCTACACCTTCTGGTACATTCTTTTTAACTTTTCTTTTTCTAGTTTTATAAGCCATTGTTTGACCTCCCTTTTAACTATTATTTTTTCTTGTTAGCTATTGTCTTACCTTTTCCTTTGCGAGTACGAGCATTACTTCTAGTGCTCTGTCCTCTGACAGGCAGACCTTTTCTGTGACGACTTCCCTCATAACTATTGATTTCCATCTTAGTCTTAATATTCATATTAACATCACGACGAAGATCTCCTTCAGTTTGATGATGATTCATCTCATCACGAATTAAGTTGAGTTCATCAATAGATAAATCTCCAGCTTTTCTAGTTGGATCAATTCCTACTTTACTCAATATTTCTTTAGATAGATTTCTTCCAATACCATAGATATATGTAAGTGAAATTTCTATATGTTTATCGTTTGGAATATCTACACCTTTAATACGTGCCATATTTATTTCTCCTTTTCATTAACCTTGTTTTTGCTTGTGCTTAGGATTCTCACAAATGACCATTACTTTGCCTTTTCTTTTAATCACTTTGCACTTATCACAAATTGGTTTAACTGATGCTCTAACTTTCATATATTTTTACCTCCTAATTATTTACGATAGGTTATACGCCCACGTGTTAAGTCGTATGGCGATAATTCTAACACAACGGTGTCCCCCGGTAAGATGCGAATGTAATTCATTCGGATTTTACCAGAAACGTGAGCTTCGACGATGTGTTCATTTTCAAGCTTAACTTTAAATTTACCACCAGGTATAATTTCTAAAACTTTACCTTCGACTTCAATTGTATCTTCTCTTGCCATCTTATCACTCTCCTGTCAATATCTTATAGCCATCTTTAGTGACAGCTACAGTATGCTCAAAATGAGCTGAATTTTTGTGATCTACACTCGATATAGTCCAGTCATCATCTTGCATGTAGATATCTGCAGTACCTAGGTTTAACATCGGTTCAATGGCGATGACCATTCCTTCTTTAAGAACAGGTCCTATTCCTTTTTTACCAAAGTTTGGTACGTCAGGTGCTTCATGAACTGAAGAACCTATACCGTGACCTACTAACTCTTTAACTACTGCTAATTTATGCTCTTTAGCATAAGTTTCGATAGCTTCAGAGATGTCACCAACCCGAGCACCGGCTTTGACCATCTTAATACCTTCATACAAAGCTTTTTCGCTATGCTCTAGAAGATGTTGGTCTTCTTCACTAATTTCGCCTACAGGATAGCTCCAAGCTGAATCGCCGTGGTATCCTTTATAACAAGCTCCGATATCTAATTTAACTATATCGCCTTTTTTCAATTTTCTCTTTCCGGCAATACCGTGTACAACCTCTTCATTAAGACTGACACAGATCGCCCCTGGAAAGTCATAAAGTCCCTTGAAAGAAGGAGTAGCACCACGACTAATAATATAGTCTTCGGCTAATTTATCTATTTCTCCAGTTGTTATCCCCTCTTTAAGAAAGGGCTTTAAATACTGATGAGTATCGTAGACAATCTTACCTGCTACTTCCATTAATCCTAATTCTCTAGGGCTTTTTATTTTAATCACTGGTCTTCTCCATTATTTCTCGAACTTTTTTCAAAGTTTCATTAGAACCCATGCTAGCATCAACTACAACTAATTTATCTTGCTCTTTATAATAATCGATAAGTGGTTGGGTTTTTTCTATATAGGTTTGAAATCTTTCATGAAAAGTCTCTTCGTTGTCATCGCTTCGTTTATATAAACTTCCACCACAACTATCACAGACACCTTCGACTTTTGGAGTAAGTTCTGGATTATATATGTTGTATATTTTCCCGCAATTAGAACATAATCTGCGTCCTGTAATTCGGCTAATTAATTGTTCTTCCGGAATTTCAAGTTGAAATACTTTCTCAATAACAATACTGCTATCTTTTGAAATTTCATCATATCTTTCGGCCTGTTTAATATTTCTTGGAAAACCATCGAAAGTATATCCGTTTGCGATGTCATCTTCGGCTAGCCTTTTTCGCATAACTGCAAAGATTGTCTCATCATCGACAAACTGACCACTATCGAGCAGTGACTTAACTTTAAGTCCTACTTCGTCTTTCTTTTCTACGGCTTCTCGCAAGAGATCACCGGTTGAAATATGTACTCTATTGTAAAGTTCTTCAAGCTGTTTAGCTAAAGTCCCTTTGCCAGCACCAGGCGCTGCGATCAATACAACATTTTTTATCATCTTCGACTGTAACCTTTCTTATAGTTTCTAGAAACTAAACTTCCTTCTAATTGTTTATATGTCTCAAGAGCAACTCCGACGACGATAAGTAATCCCGTTCCTCCGATAGTAATACTTGCCGATAATCCCGAAAACTTATTAAATAGAATCGGTAATCCAGCGATTATTACGATAAACAATCCACCGACTAGTGTCAGTCTAGAAAGAATTTTACTTACATACTTTTCAGTGTCTTTTCCAGGTCTAATACCAGGAATAAATCCACCGTTTTCATTCAAGTTCTTAGCTAGTTCTTCAGGTTTAATTTGAATGAATGTATAAAAGTAAGAAAAGAAGTATATAAATATTACAAATAGTAAGAAACCTGCTGGTTTAGTATAATCTAAATATTTATTTACAAAGTCTGTATACTGTGTGTTTTTCACAAATTGAGCAATCGTTGCAGGTATCGCCATCAAACTTGATGCAAAAATAACCGGTACAACTCCCGCTGCGTTTATTTTAATTGGCATAAATGAGTGATTATTGCCAAGTCCCACTGTCGATTTATTAGTGTACTGGATAGGTATGCGTCTTTCCGCTTCCTGGACCCAGATAACACCGACGATAATGAGTAAGTAAATTACTATCAATGCAATAAACAATGCTATTCCAACTGGATTTGAAAACTTATCCATGAGTATCAGTTCTTTAAAAGCCTGAATAAACATGGCAGGAAGGGTCGCAATGATACCAGCCATAATAATTAATGACGTACCATTACCAATTCCTTTTTGCGTAACTTGATCCCCAAGCCATAATAGGAACGCTGTTCCGGCTGCTAGGATAGTTGCTACATATAAATAATCAAATGTTGTTTTATCTGCTCCAAGGAAACCAAAGGCAAAGAAGAACCCTTCGATAAAGGCAATTATAATACCCATGTATCTAGTGATTTTATTTATCTTTTGTCTTCCTGTCGGTCCTTGTTTGTTTAACTCACTAAAGTATGGAATGATATCCATCTGAAGGAGCTGCATAATAATAGATGCCGTAATGTATGGCATTACTCCAAGAGCAAAGATAGAGAACTTTTTAAGTGCTCCTCCACCCATTACGTTAATCAGTTCTAAAAAACCTAAACTTCCAGCGAAGTCTTCAGTTCCAGGAACTCTGACGTTTGTACCGACTATAAAGATCATGAGTACAACTAACGTATATATTAATCTTCCTCGTAAGTCTTTATTAGTCGGCGCCATAATTTGTTTCAAATTTTGAAACATATTAGATCACCTCGATTTTACTTCCAGATGCTTCTATTTTCTCTTTCGCGACTTTAGAAACTTTGTTAGCCTGAATAGTTAATTTTTTCTCCAAGTTTCCATTACCAAGTATCTTAATACCAGCTAATTGCTTTTTAACTATCCCTAATTCTCTAAGTAGAGCTGGTGTAACAAGCGTTCCATTTTCGAAACGATTTAAATCTTCGACATTTATAACAGCATATTCTGTTTTAAACATATCATTGCTAAATCCTCTTTTTGGCAATCTACGATATAGAGGTAATTGTCCCCCCTCGAATGTTGCCGGGACTCCTCCGCCACTACGAGCGTTTTGCCCTTTGTGTCCACGTCCACTAGTTTTACCTAGTCCTGATCCAGGACCACGTCCAACTATTTTACGACGATGAGTAGCACCGATATTTTTCTCTAATTCATGTAACTTCATTATCCTAATATCTCCTCTACTGATTTTCCTCTAAGTGCTGCAACCTTTTCAGGTGTCTTTTGCTGTTTTAATGCATTAAGTGTTGCCGATGCAACATTATACTTAGTTCTAGATCCTAGAGATTTTGATAAAATATCACGAACTCCAGCTAAATCTAGAATATCACGGACAGCACCTCCAGCTACTACTCCTGTACCTGCTGACGCTGGTTTAAGAATAACTTTAGCTGCTCCCGATATCCCAAGTGCATCATGAGCAATTGTTCTATCATCCATAAGAGGAACTTTAATCATATTTTTAGTTGCTGTTTGAATAGCTTTGTTAATTGCATCAGGTATTTCTGCTGCTTTACCCATTCCAAGTCCTACTTTACCTTTGCGGTCTCCGACAGCAACGACAGCTTCAAATCTTCTTTGACGACCACCTTTATTGACCTTAACAACACTTTTAATTTCGATTACTTGTTCATCGTATAACTTAGCTTTTGGTTCATATCTTTTATTTTGCATATTTCCTCCTAAAACTCTAAGCCTTCAGCTTTAACTGCTTCAGCAAGTGCTTTAACACGTCCGTGATATTGATATCCACCACGATCAAAGACAACTTTCTTTAGCTTAGCTTTGACAGCTCTTTTAGCAAGTAATTCTCCTACTTTTGTAGCAGCTTCGATGTTTGCACCACTTTTTAATTTTAGTTCTTTATCAAGTGATGAAGCACTTACTATTGTAGTTGCAGTTTCATCATCGATAATTTGTGCAAAAATATTTGTGCTTGAACGAAAGACATTAAGTCTTGGAACAGCTGTTGTTCCACGAATCGTTTTTCTTAAACGCTCATGTCTTGCTTCACGCATTTGATTTCTTGTTTTCTTCTTTATCATAAGCTTCTCCTTATCTTGCTATTAAGCAGCTTTCTTTCCTTCCTTACGACGTACGTATTCATCTTTGTAACGAATACCTTTTCCTTTGTAAGGTTCAGGCTTTCTTATTTTTCTAACATTGGCAGCAAACTCACCTAGTATTATATTATTTATAGAACTAAGTGTAATTTCTGTGTTGCTGACAACCTCGACATTAATACCATTAGGTACTGTAACTTCGACAGGTTTTGAATATCCTGCACTTACAACTAGTGTTTTATCTCCCTTTAGTGCAAAACGGTATCCAACACCAATTATTTCTAGACCTTTAGTGTAACCGTTAGTAACTCCTTCGATTAAATTTTTAATATTAGAGTTAATTGTTCCATGAATAGCTTTAGCATTTTCATTGGCACGTGTTACTACTACTTGTCCTTCTTCGATCGAAACAGTAATATCTCTAGCCAAAGCAGTAGATAATTCACCTTTAGGTCCTTTGACTGTAACTTTATCATCTTCGATAGTAATTGTTACATTTTCAGGTATGTTTAATTTTCTATTACCTATACGACTCATATATCCTCCACTCTAACTACCAGATATAAGCCATTACTTCTCCACCTAGGTTTTGCTTACGTGCTTCTTTATCTGTCATAACACCTTTAGATGTTGAAATGATAGCAACTCCAAGTCCATTAAGAACTTTAGGAACTTCTTCTCCCTTGACATAAACACGTAATCCCGGTTTTGAAATACGCTTCAATCCTGTAATTACTCTTTCTTTATTTTTTCCATATTTTAAAGTAAGTAAAATATTACCTTGAACATCTTCCTTAACTTCTTTATAGTCCTCTATAAATCCTTCTTCTTTTAAAATCTTAGCTATTTCTAATTTGAGCTTAGAAGCAGGAACAGAGACTTCAGTGTAACGCATTGCGTTAGCATTTCTAATACGCGTAAGCATATCAGCAATTGTATCAGTTACGATAGCCATATTTTCTTCCTCCTTCCCAATTACCAGCTAGATTTCTTAACACCTGGTATTTGTCCTTTATTAGCTAATTCTCTAAAACAAATACGGCAAATTCCAAATTTACTTAGAACTGAATGAGGTCTACCACATCTCATGCAACGAGAATGTTCTCTCACTTTAAACTTTTGCTTTCTGTTAGCTTTAACAATCATACTTTTTTTAGCCATAATTCATCCTCCAATTACTTTCTAAACGGAATGCCAAGTTCGTCCAATAGATCGAAAGCTTCAGCATCGCTCTTTGCGGTAGTTACGAAGACAATATCCATTCCTCGTACTTTAACTACATCATCAAATTCTATTTCAGAGAAGATTAATTGTTCTTTGATACCTAGTGTATAGTTACCTCGTCCATCGAATGCCTTTGGTGAAACACCACGGAAGTCACGAACGCGAGGTAAGCTTATGCTAACTAACTTATCTAAGAAGTTATACATGTTAGCTCCTCTTAATGTAACTTTGCACCCGATAGCTTGTCCTTCTCTTAGTTTGAATCCCGCTATCGACTTTTTAGCCTTAGTAATTACAGGTTTTTGACCAGATAATGTCTCTAGGTCAACAACAGCTGCGTCAAGCAATTTAGAATTAGTAGTTGCATCTCCAACTCCCATATTGATTACTATCTTTTCTAACTTAGGCACTTCCATAACTGTAGAATAGTTATGTTTTTTCATTAAACTCGGTACTATCTCTTTCAAGTACTTTTCTTTTAGGCGGTTCATATTTCCCCTCCTTAACCGATCTTCTCGCCAGATTTTCTAGCGATCCTGATCTTCTTATTATCTTTATCTAGTGTATGTCCGATTCTAGTTCTCTTTTTCATCTTAGGATCGATATGCATAACGTTAGATGCATGAATAGGTGCTTCAGTTTCTAGAATTCCACCAGTTTCATTTCCATTACCTTTACGGTGCTTCTTAACGATATTGCATCCTTCGACGATAACTCTGTTTTCTGCACGAAGTACTTTTGAAATCTTTCCTTCTTTTCCGCGACTAGATCCGGATATAACTACTACTTTGTCTCCTATTTTAAAGTTCATAATATCCTCCTATAACACTTCTTTTGCCAAAGATAATATTTTCATATAATCTTTTTCGCGAAGTTCGCGGGCAACAGGTCCAAATATACGAGTTCCAACTGGACTCTTATCATCTTTGATAATTACGCAAGCATTATCGTCAAATTTGATATATGAACCATCAGCTCTCTTTAGACCTTGAACAGTTCTAACGATAACCGCTTTGACAATTTTGCTTTTACCAATAGTTCCATTAGGTGTGGCTTTCTTAACTGTACCAACAACTATGTCACCAATATTACCAGCGTGTACTACACTTCCACCTAGTACTTTAATAACTAAAAGTTCTTTAGCACCAGAATTATCTGCTACTTTTAAACGACTTTCTTGTTGAATCATAAATACTCCTCCTTCACCTATAGAATTACTGCTTCTTTGATGATCTCAGCTAAATAGAATCTCTTTGTTGCAGATAGAGGTCTCGTTTCAATAATTTTAACGATATCTCCTTCTTTAGCTTTGTTAGTTTCATCATGTACTGCGTATTTCTTTGAATGTTTTACTCTTTTTCCGTATAACGGATGTTTTTTATAAGTTTCAACTTCAACTGTAATTGTTTTGTTGTTCTTAGCACTGACGACTTTCCCAACTAAATCATGTTTTATCTTTTCCATAATTCCCTCTACTTCCCTAATTCACGTTCGCGCAAAACTGTCTTAAGTCTTGCCACTTGGTGCCTTAAATCTCTTACTCTTGAAGGTTTTTCCAAATTACCAGTCGATTGTTGAAAACGCAAGTTAAATAACTCTTCTTTAGATTCTTTGACCTTTTTTAGAATATCTTCATTAGATAATTCTCTAATCTCTTTAATCTTCATTTAACTCACCAACCTTTTCTCTTTTAATAAACTTAGTTTTAATTGGCAACTTGTGTGACGCTAAGCGAAGAGCTTCTCTTGCTGTAGCTTCATCTATTTGAGCTACTTCAAAAAGAATTTTTCCTTCTTTAGCAACCGCTACCCAAGCATCAACACTACCTTTTCCTTTACCTTGACGGCTACCGATAGACTTTTTAGTCAACGGCATGTGTGGGAAAATGTTTATCCAAACTTTTCCACCACGTTTCATATAACGAGTCATCGCTACACGAGCTGCTTCAATTTGATTAGCTGTAATCCAAGCACCCTCTAGGGCAACTAGACCAAAATCACCTTGGTTAAGCTCACGATTCCCTTTAGAACGACCTTCGTAAGGTAATCTGTGAACACGACGATATTTCGTTCTTGATGGTATTCGCATAATTAATTACCTCCTTTAGTCTTCTTGTTAAGTATTTCACCTTTATAGATCCATACTTTAACTCCAATCTTACCAAATGTAGTTTGCGCTTCTTGCCAACTATAATCAATGTCAGCACGAAGTGTATGAAGTGGAATAGTTCCTTCTGAATAACCTTCAGAACGAGCGATTTCAGCACCACCTAGACGACCTGAAACCATAGTTTTAATACCCTTAGCTCCAGATTTCATTGCATTACGGATTGCTCTTTTCTGTGCACTCTTGAAAGATGCGCGGTTCTCAATTTGTTGAGCGATACTTTTTGCTACTAATGTTGCATCAAGTTCAGCTCTCTTAATATCCACGATCGATACTTCTACATTTTCTTCGTCGATCAGTTTTTTAATTTCATCTCGTAATTTATTAATCTCTTCCCCACCACGGCCTATAACAATACCTGGTTTAGATGTATGAATAATAACTTCGACACGTTTGTTATTTTTATCGATTTCAACTTTAGATAAACTTGCATTAGATAATTTCTTTTCTAAAAATGCTCTAAGCTTAATATCTTTAGCTAGAAAATCAGCATAATCTTTATTGCTTGCGTACCATTTAGACTCCCAGTCTTTGTTGATACCCAATCTCATTCCTATCGGATTAACTTTTTGTCCCATTATTTACCTCCTTACCACTATTTACTTACTACCGTGATTACTATGTGACTAGTTCTACGATCTTTGCGTCCTATATGGCTACGTGAATCAAACATATGACGTTTTAATACAGGACCAGCATCTACTCTTGCTTCTTTAACAAACAGTGTTGTTTCATCAAGTTTTAGGTTGTTAACAGCATTCGCTACTGCCGATTCTAAAACTTTCTTAGTAAGATTTGATGACTTCTTATTTAAATTATTTAATATATTTCTTGCTTCGCTAACTTTTTTACCACGGATCAAGTCGACAACTAAACGTGCCTTGATAGGTGATATTCTAATTGTTTTAGCAATTGCTCTTGCTTCCATAATTATCTCCCTTCACCTATTTCTTCCCGTCACCATGACCGCTAAATTTGCGAGTCTGTGCGAATTCACCCAACTTGTGTCCAACCATGTCTTCTGTTACGTAGACCGGAATAAATTCTCTTCCGTTATGAACAGCAAATGTGTGTCCAATAAAGTCGGGATAAATTGTAGAACGGCGCGACCAAGTTTTAACGACTTCTTTCTTACCGTTTTGGTTCATTTCTTTGACCCTATTTAGTAATCTTTCGAATACATAAGGACCTTTTTTTAAACTTCTTGCCATAATTTATTGCCTCCTTTATTTAGTACGGCGTCTAGCGATAAACTTATCAGACGTCTTTTTCTTTCTTGTTTTATATCCAAGAGTTGGTTTACCCCAAGGTGTAACTGGAGCTTTTCTACCGATAGGTGAACGCCCCTCACCACCACCATGTGGGTGATCATTTGGATTCATTACTGAACCGCGAACTGTAGGTCTAATTCCTAAATGTCTGCTTCTTCCAGCTTTTCCTAAGTTGATTAGACCGTGGTCTGCATTTCCAACTTCTCCGACCGTAGCATAACAAGTTCCAAGAACCTGTCTTTGCTCACCGCTTGAAAGTCTAAGCATTACATATTTTCCTTCACGACCTAGAATTTGAGCCGAAGTTCCAGCACTGCGTGCTAGTTCTCCTCCGCGTCCAAGTCTAAGTTCGATGTTGTGAACAACTGTTCCAACTGGAATACTCATAAGTGGTAATGCATTACCGATTTTGATGTCGGCAGATTCACCAGCCATGATTTCCATTCCTACGCTAATTCCTTTAGGAGCTAGAATATATCTCTTTTCTCCATCAACATAGTTGATTAGTGCAATGTTAGCGCTTCTGTTTGGATCGTATTCGATTGTTGCAACTTTACCAGGAATACCTCTCTTGCTTCTTTTGAAGTCAATTAGACGATATTTACGTTTAGCACCACCACCGTGATGTCTAACTGTTATCTTACCTTGGTTGTTACGCCCACCTTTTTTACTGATACTAACGAGCAAACTCTTCTCAGGAGTATCAGTTGTAAGTTCACTGCCGATTACAGTGCTCATTCCACGTCTACCAGGGGTAGTCGATTTATAAATTCTAATTGCCATAAACTAATTCCTCCTTTACTTAAGTTCGATCGTCTGTCCAGCAGCTAGTGTTACAATCGCTTTCTTTCCACGATTAGTCATACCACTGTAACGACCTACTCTTTTTTTCTTAGGAACAATATTTACTGTTTGCACTTCAAGTACTTTAACTTTAAATATTTGTTCGATCGCTTTTTTAATTTCTACTTTATTAGTATTGTATGCAACTTTAAATACATACTTTCCTTGCTCAGCAAGAGCTGAGCTCTTTTCGGTTACAACCGGAGCTTTAATTATTTCTAAATATTTAGTATTCATATTATTTCAACCCCTCTTCGATTGCTTCCAAAGCATCTTTTGTAATCAAAATTTTGTCGGCAGCAATTAAGTCTAAAACATTAATCTCACTTGCTTCGATTAGAATAAGTGTATCGATGTTTCTAGAAGCAAGAATTAAACTCTCTTCTAGTTCCTTAACGACCATCAAAACCTTGATTCCCTCTAATTTTAGATTATTTAAGATATTTAGCATTTCTTTAGTCTTAGGCGTCGTTACTTTAAGCTCATCAACTACGACCATATCAGCTGCTTTTTTAGTTAAAGCGCTAAGAAGTGCTAAACGTCTTTCCTTACGATTCATTTTTATTGTCGAAACGATAGGTTGTGGTCCCATAATGATTCCACCACCACGCCATTGTACAGATCTGATAGATCCCTGACGTGCACGACCAGTTCCCTTTTGACGCCAAGGCTTTCTTCCTCCGCCTCTAACTTCAGAGCGATTCTTTACTTTTCTCGTTCCTTGTCTAAGTGAAGCTTGAGTAAGTACTATAGCATCTTTTAAAACTTTGTCGTTCGCTTCGATATTAAAAATATTTTCATTTAATTCAATATCTTTTATCTTTTCACCCTTAAGGTTTAAAAGCGTTATCTTTTTCATCTTATTTCCTCCCTCAATCATAAATGATTATGATATTACTCCTTGTCTGTTTCTTCAGAAGCAGCTTCTTCAGCTACAGGAGTGGTTTCAGTCTCTTCCTCAGCAGTTTCTTCGACCACCTCAGGAGTTTCTTCATTAGCTTCTTCTACTGCTTCTTCAACAATAGATGCTTCCTCTTCTGTTATCTCTTCTTCTATGACTTCATAGGTAATAAGTTCTTCAGCATTAGAATTAACTTTCTCACCTTTTTTGATAGATGTCTTAACTATGACAAGCGATTTCTTTGGTCCAGGGACATTACCCTTGACTAAGATTACGTTGTTTTCTAAATCGATCGCTACTATCTCTAAGTTTTGAATAGTAGTAAGTTCATTACCCATGCGTCCCGCCATCTTTTTACCTTTGATAACGTGCATCGGTAGCATCGTTCCCAGCGAACCAACTCCACGATGATATTGAGATCCATGTGACATAGGACCGCGCGATTGATTATGGCGTTTAATAACACCTTGCGTTCCTTTACCTTTGCTAACTCCTTGAACGTCGACGATTTCACCGACAGTAAAGACGCTAGCATCGATTACTTGACCTAATTCATACGAACCGATTCTTGCCCCTCTGATCTCTCTCAAGAAGCGCTTAGGAGCTGTATTAGCTTTTTTGGTATGACCCATTTTTGCTTTGTTAGAACTTTTTTCTTTAACAGTGTAAGTTCCAAGTTGGATTGCGTCATAACCATCTTTATCTGCTGTTTTAACTTGAGTTACAACGTTGGGCTCGACTTCGATTACTGTAACTGGTACCAATTTACCAGAAACTGTAAATACTTGTGTCATTCCAACTTTCTTTCCTAAGATTCCTTTCATTTTTTCCTCCAATTATTTGTTTTGTTCTTTGATACTGATTTCGACACCGCTAGGTAAGTCTAAATGCTTAAGTGCATCCATCGTTTCCTTGCTAGGTGTTTTGATATCAATAAGTCTTTTATGCGTACGCATTTCGAATTGCTCACGAGAATCCTTGTATTTGTGTACAGCTCTAATAACTGTAAACTTTTCGATATCAGTAGGTAGCGGAACAGGTCCACTTATTTTTCCTCCCGATCTCGCAACAGCTTCGACTATCTTAGTCGCAGCCTTATCAAGAACTCTGTGGTCATATGCTTTTAATTTAATACGAACTATTTTTGACATATTAAATCCTCCCTTCGCCTATATCTAGTATAGACATGCTCCGTACGAAAACCCGATACTTGTTAACAACTTAACCCGGTGTATCAACAACCTCGCACATCTAAGCAGCCACACGTAAGTGATTATAGCATTATCTAAGTATCAAATGCAAGGCTTTTTTGGAAAAAGTTTGTAAATAAATACATTTTTATTTTAATGTGATAAAATATATATAATAAGGAGTATTTTTTATGAATTGTCACAATTGTTCTAGCCCATTTAAACCGGGCGATAAGTTCTGCAACAACTGCGGGGCCACACTATATGATGCTGCTCCCGAGAATCAAAACTTAAGCAGCGAAGCCCCAGATAATCTACCTCCCCAAGTTAACGTGCACAGTAGTTTTCCGGATCAAACTGCTGCTGAACCTGCTGCTCAAAACAATCTCCCGCTTAATTCTGGTCAGCAAATGACAAAAGTAAATATTAACGATTATAAGAAAAAACCCGTGTTTTTATACATAATAGCATCTTTTGTTATTGTTATAGTCTTATTCACCGCAGTGTTTGGTGCTGTTTTATGGAGACTTTATAAAAGTGATAATCCCTTTTCTTCACAAATTACAGACACAAATAACTCTAATCGGCCAAAACCTAACGGTATATTTACACGCGAAATATTTTCCGATCGCACTTACTATTACAAAGGTAACTCATCAACCGGAAAGTTTTCATTTGATTTCAAAACATTCGAAGCACTTTTTGATTCAGGCACTATTTATAGAGGAACCTATGAAGTATATAACGGACTTAATATAGGACCTAAAGCTGATGAAATTGAAAAAGACAGAAGCATCGATTACGAGGACCTGCTAGCAAACGATATAAAAAAGGTGTCATCGTCCATGATAAATAAAAGTAGCGTTAGAGAGATACTCGATATCTACCTATTGTATTTGGAAGTAGATGAAAAGTTAATTAATGGACAAACAGAAAAAGCTGACTTCCTACAACCTTTTGTAATTAAGTTCGATAGTGAAAAAAGGACTGGTGTCGCAGTAAACATTATGGGACAAGAGCAAGGAACCTTTGCACCATAGTTCATTAAAAGAAAAAAGAAGAATTAATTTTCTTCTTTTATTACGCTTAAAGCTTTTTGTAATTGATTGTCAGCTTTTTCATCGAGTGTCTTGTAATAATTATCATTCATGACTTCCTCGTAATCTGGCGTTATACCTTTATTATTTATTTGATTTCCCTTAGGTGTTAACCACTCTTTAACAGTGAACTTAATAGTCGAACCACTCTTTAACTCTTTAGCTGCTTGAACAGTACCTTTACCAAAGGTTTTAACACCGACCGATATTGCTTTGTCATTTTCTTTTAAAGCAGCAACAAATACTTCGGACGCCGAAGCGCTTCCTTCATTGGTAATAAAAACAACCGGAATATCATATATTCCTTTTTTCTCTGTCTTAGTTTTTACCGTCTTCTCATTATCCTTAAGTTGATATATAACATCACCCTTATCAAGGAATAATTCTGCCATAGCTTCGACTACTGTTAAATGTCCACCCGTATTGTTTCTTAAATCTATTATTAACGAAGATACCTTATCTTCTTTGATGTGTTTATCAATCATATCTTTAAACTGCTTATTTGTATTAGCAGCAAAAGTTCCAACTCTTATATAAGAAATGGTCTTATCTTTTTCTTTGTATACTTTTCCACTTACTGAAGTAAGGATTATGATATCTCTAGTTACTGTAAATTTCTTTTCCTCTTCCCCTCTTTTAATAAAGATATCAAACTTTGTTCCTTTTTTACCTCTGATCGTATTAACTATTTCTTGAAGGGTATGGTCTTTAGCTAGCATATCGTTAACTTTGATTATTTCATCTCCAGCTTTAATACCAACCTTTTCAGCAGGACTACCAGCAAAAACATCGATTATTTTAATAACTCTTTCTTCGCTTGAAGATACCGTCACTCCCATACCGACGAACTGACCATCCATTTCATCGTTAAATCCTTGTGAAACATCGTTATTCATGTATACTGAATATTTATCACCAAGAAAATGTATCATTCCCGCTATCCCAGCTTCAGCAAGTTTTTGTGAATCAATTGTTCCATAATAATTATCTTTGAGTTCCTCATAGATATTAATAAATTCATTCAAATCACTGTTCTGCGTAAGAGGAGTAGAGCTTTTTTTAAATGGCCCTTTCAAGTTGTCAGCAAAACCACCGATTACTATTCCAAAAACAACCGTAACTAGCATAATCACCAGAACTTCAACTAAGGAAAAGTTATATTTTTCTTTAGGAATTATCGTTTCTTGTTTCTTTATTCCTCTTTTTTTTATTTCTTTTTTTACTGTTTCTTTTTTTACTGTTTCTTTTTTTACTGTTTCTTTTTTCATTTCAAATCACATCCTATAATAAACATTTTAACATATATTTATAAATTAAAAAGAAGAAATGAAAAATAACTCCGAGGAGTTATTCTGCTTTTTTAATTATTTTTGATTTTAATAAATCAATTATTGCTCTATCTGTATCTATATGTTCAGCTATTTCTTTATCCTTTATTCTGAGCATCGTTGATGATTTAACTTTGAACCCTTCTTTTATATAGACGGCTTCTTTGTCACTTACGATGTCCTTGTTTAACATGTTAGCTAAATCAACTTCGAAGATTGGTAGTTCTTTTTTATTACGATAGTCGGCGACAAGGTTTTTGATAAATTCATTGTCTTTACTATCTATCTCATAGACAACTACATAATATTCATTATCGGGTTTATCAAAAATTCTCGAAGCTAAAATTTCGTTATTTTGAATAACCTTAATCTCTTCATCGGCTTTCTTTTTTAGATCTCCCCTTACAAAACTAGCTATAAAATAAACAGTAATAAGTAGAGTCAAAACAGCCGCTGTTATTGTGATAAGTTTTTTAACCATTTCAGAATCAGCATTTGTTGTATTAGACGTGAATAACCTTTCGCGGGCTTTTTTCTTCGATTCTGCTTTCATCGAGTTAGCAGCAATAGCTTTGCTGTGTTTTACTTCTCGCGGAGCTTTCTGAGGCTCTTTTTTAGTTTCTTCAACTTCCTTAAGAGGCTTTTTAACTTCTTCAACAAGCGGTTTAACTTTTCTTTCATTTTCTTTGACAACTTTCTTAGGACTTGTTTTTTTAGCAGCAGTTGTTTTCTTTTTTACTGCTGTCGTTGTTTTCTTAGTAGTTGTTTTCTTTTTTGCCGTAGTCTTCTTTTTCGGACTCTTTTTATTTGCCATAATTAATCACCTATTGGAATTATACCATTTCAAAGTAAAAAAGAAAAGTAGTTATAATAGACAAAAAAGAAGAACGGCGGACTTGCAATTGATGTGATCATAAATTATCTAGCTATTAATCACAACTTTCTGGAACTATATGGGTCTTTTTGGTTCCACTTATGGCTGGTGCATCCTCGATTGTTAGTTCACTTGTTTTAACATCGCTATTTTTTAATTTACTTGCTTCGATCGCTTCGACACTTATCTTTTTAACATCTTTTGTATAAAAATAATACTTACGATTGT
>CAZVUK010000015.1:0-26027 GCA_964630225.1 uncultured Muribaculaceae bacterium | reverse complement strand
AAAAAGAGAAAAATAAATTTTCTCTTTTTAATATAAGTCTTTTTTTATTGGTGCATTTTTAAATGAGTCGATCTCAGCTTTATTAAGTAATTGATATAGTTTTTCAGCTCTAATATCAAGCTCTAACAAGTCATTGTATATTTTTTTCATATTGCTGACAATCGGAATAGATATATCTTTTTTAACTTTGTTTAAATGTTTTAATCCTTGTTTATTAAATCCTAAAACTCTTATATAATTTAATTTTTGATTTTTAGCTTCTTTCTTAGTAAATGAAACAAGGATATGAATCATCATTCTTTTAATCCGGTTATAAGTATATCTTTTTGTTTTAATTTGATCTAAGAACTCTTCTAAAGTATTACTAGTTTCGATAACTGCTTTGATACGATTATCTATTCCTTCATCAACCGTTTGATACTGCTCGAGCTTTTTTTCAGATAAAACTTTGTATTTAAAGAAATCAAATATATCTTTTTCTTTGCGATCTTTAATCATTTTATAAGTATCAACAGGTACAAAAGATTTTATCTCTTTGTCAGCGTTTAATCCTTTTCTAATGGCCGTTGCACTAGCAATTTTATTTCTTAATTCATCATCGTGATAATCGTTAGTTCGCTTTATTGTTAAGGGCTTCGTTCTAGACTTTTGCTTTATTATTTCTTTGACATAACTAAGTCCTAAAATATCATTTGGTTTATCGATAATAATATCGATTGTATCAGCAAAAGCTTTGCTCATTGCCGTAGGATAGTTCATCCCTTCGCTTAAATAATCTTTGACTAGCAAGTTATAACTATCATCTTCGATTTGCATCTTGGCCATCTTCGTTAATCCATCAATGTTATTTGTTTCACTGCCAAAGACCAGGTAATCACAGTCTAACTCACTTATAATAGCAATAGCTCCCTTGGCAAAGATATCGGCACTTTGACTGGCAAATTTAAACGGTAATTCTATCACTAAATCAATTTTGTGATTAAGAGCTAATTGCGTCTTTTCCCACTTACTTAAGATTGATACATCACCACGTTGAGTAAAGGGACCAGACATTACTAAAACGATGATACTTTCTGGAAAAGTCTCTTTTATTTTTTCAATATGATATAAATGTCCATTATGAAGTGGATTATATTCACAGATTATTCCAATTACATCCATCGTTTCCTCCGCCCATATTATATTATAATAAGCTAAAAAGTTCTAGCAAAAAAAAACATTTTGATGTATAATGTTCTAGCGAGGTGATATATATGATAGATACTACCGTCTTAAATTACAAAGATGAAATACTTATCGATGAAGAAGTAGTACTAGATGATGCTTATATATCACAAAGTGAAATAAAAGCTTTAAGTCCTGTCAAGCTTGTTGGAAAGCTTAATTATACAATGGATGATAAGATAGAATTCAACTTTAATGCATCGGGTGTAATGACAGTAGAAGATGCTATCAGCTTGCAAGAAATAGCTTATCCTTTTGCTCTAGAAACTACTGAAATATACGAATCTTTACAAAAGACTATTGATATTAAAGAAGTTTTATGGCAAAATATAGTACTAGAGATCCCTCTAAAGTATACTTTAGAAAAAGATTTGAATAAATTTCATGGGGATGGTTGGAAGCTTGTTTCCGAAGATGAAGAAAGAAAGAATTCTTTGGCAGACTTGATCGAAAATATGGAGAAGGAGTGATATCATGGCAGTACCATTTAGAAGAGTATCTAAAACAAGAAAAAGAATGAGAAGAAGCCACAGTGCTTTGGAACTAGACACTACGACAAAATGTCCAAATTGTGGGGCAGTAATTAAACCACACCGTGTATGTAAAGAATGTGGATCATACAAAGGTAAAGAAGTAGTAAATGTTAAAAAAGATGCTGAATAAGCATTTTTTATTTTACAAAAAAAATATTTAATGTAATATAAATACATATAGAGGTGACAGATGGATTTTTTAGATTTAAAAATAGCTTATGGAGTAGAGATAACATCACATAACAAAAATCTTATCAACGTAATTGGTAAGAGAATATTGATTGGAACGATCGAAAATGAAAGTTTCTTTGAGTTAAATGGTGATGAGTATTATGAACTAGATACATACAATTATATTGATAATTATGAGCTAGGAAATAAATATTCATATATTTTTCCGATTACTGTAAGAGAACTTTTAAAAGCCAAAAGACTTAAAGAAGAAGATTTAAACGAAGATCTTTTGATGTCGTTAGCCTGTCAATATCAAGATGATATAGCTAATCATTTGTATTTTCACTATGTCGATTATGAAAATGATACTAGTAAAAGTTATATTGGCGATAGCAATAAAGAATTTTCTCTTTATGCAATAGATTTTGAGAAAAACTATTACGAAGCATATCGAGAGCTTAAAAAAGCTCAGCTATCTGACTTAAAAGCCAAAAGAGCACTCAAAGAAGAAAAAATCGAGGAAACACTAAATACGCCAAAGATAAGCGAAGAGATAACCACTTTTAAAGGAGCAGTTAGAATCTTAGATGAAGAAGAGCCTGTTAAAGTTGATGCCGATTTCTTAGAAAAAGCTTTAAAAGAAAGAATCATCGCTCAAGATGATGCCTGCGAAGCCTTAATTGATGCTTATGATCGAAATAGTAGATACGGTAATTACGAAGGGATGAAATCTAATATCTTGATAATTGGGCCATCAGGTGTTGGCAAAACAGAGATGTCAAAGAGCTTAGCAGCCTTAACTGACAAACCGATTGTTATTTTTGATGTCACTAGATGTACCTCGGCAGGATACGTAGGTGATAACGTCGTCAGTTGCCTTAGACAGCTTATTAATAAAAGTGGTAATGACCTAATTAAAGCTGAAGAAGGAATAGTCGTCCTAGATGAGATAGATAAATTAGCTAGTTCTGATAACGGGGAAACGATCGCTAAACAAGATGTTCAGTACGAGCTATTAAAAATGCTCGATGGAGGTTTAATCGAAGTACCGATGGGTGGCGGATATAACGAGCGAATGATAACGCTCGATACCAGTCGTATAACCTTTATTGGAAGTGGAGCTTTTTCATCTTTATATAAAGAAAAAGCAAAAAGAACTATTGGTTTTAATAAAAGGATTGAATATAGTCCCGCTACGGACAAAAAAGATATAAGCACTGAAGATTTAGCAAAGTTTGGCCTCGAACCTGAATTGTTAAGACGCTTTTCAGTAAGAATTGTTATGAACAATTTAAGTAAAGAAGATTTGAAAAAGATTCTTATGGACAGTAAAATTTCGTCACTGAATATGTATAAGACGTCTTTACTTAAAGAAAACAAAGTAAAACTAGTATTTACTGATGAAGCAATTGATGCTGTCATCGACTTTGCTAGCGAACATCAAGGAGGAGCAAGCGGCTTAAAAGGAGCAGTTGATCACACGATGACTAAAGCCGTTCGAAGTGTTGGACGCATTAAAGATGAAGAAGAAAAAGAATTAATAATCGATAAGGAAACAGTTGCCGATCCTAGTCAATATAAAATAAAAGTTCTTAAGAAAAAAACCAGAAAATGAATTACAAGATAATAATGGACAACATTATTAATGAAGTGAAGGGTTTAGATAATAAACCCTCTTTGTTATTGCATGTATGTTGTGGTCCGTGCTCATCGCAAGTAATAGAAGTTTTAAGTTTATATTTTGATATAAGTCTTTATTTTTATAATCCTAATCTAGATAGTAAAGAAGAATATAGTCGCAGAAGTGATGAACTGATAAAACTTTCCAAGAATATGTCCAAAGCTAAAGATTTAAAGCTTATTTTTGAAGAATACAAAGCCGAAGAATTCATGACAATTGCGAAAGGGCTTGAAGAAGAAAAAGAAGGTGGGAAAAGATGTTCTCTTTGCTATTACCAGCGTTTAGCTAAAACAGCTAATTACGCTAAGGAAAACAATTTTGATTATTTTACGACAACACTATCGATCAGTCCCCATAAAAATGCAAAAATATTAAATTCTATCGGTAAAAAATTAGAACACGATTTCTCGGTAAAATATCTTTACGCTGATTTTAAAAAAGATGACGGTTATAAAAAATCAATTGAACTGTCTAAAAAATATGATCTCTATCGTCAAGACTATTGTGGTTGTATTTATTCTAAAAAGGAGAGGGGATTATGAAAGTAGAAATAATTGACACGGGCTATTACAGTCAAAACTGTTATGTATTAAAAAAAGATAATTATGCACTTGTAATTGATCCTGGTTCTAAATTCGAAGAGATTAAAGCTGCTATTGCCGATGATCAATTATTAGCAGTTCTTCTTACTCATCATCACTTCGATCATGTAGCTGCACTAGATGAATTGCTTGCAACTTACAGCGTTCCCATAATCGATAGTAAGAGTGATAACTTTCAAAAAATCAATCCTTTTTACTTTGAGATAATTTCCACCCCTGGCCACACTAGTGACTCTATTACATTCTATTTTGTAGAGGAGAAAATAATGTTTACAGGTGACTTTCTTTTTGCTGGAGGTATCGGAAGAACAGATTTACCCGGTGGTAGTATGAAGCAAATGCAAGAAAGTCTAAAAAAGATATTTAATTATCCTAAAGATACAATCATTTATCCAGGCCATGAAGAAGCTAGTACTCTAGAGCAAGAGAAGGCTTTATTTGATTGACAAAACTGTTGTTTTATGTTATAGTTTAGCCAATTTTTAAAGGAGTATTATGAATAATAAAGAAAAGAGTGGTTTTGTTACAATTGATAGACCACAAGATATACATTACAGAAAAAAGCCAATTCGTGAATTTGATACCAATCAAACGTTATATGAACTTGTTTACAACGCTAACAAGCATGCGATGGATAATAATTCACTAGGATATATGGGTAAACTTTTTACTTACGGTGAGTTTATAGATGAAGTAGATAAAGCTGCTCAAGCATTTAGCGCCAGTGGAGTAAAAACGGGTGACGTAGTTGCTATGGCACTAATTAATACACCGGAAGCTGCTGTTAACTTTTTAGCGCTCAATAAAATTGGCGCTATTTCAAAGTGGCTAGATTTAAGAGCTTCGCCTAAGGATTTAGAGCACTATTTAACTGAACATGATTGTAAACATGTCGTATCTCTTGATTTGTTAGCACCTAAGTTAAGTGAAGTAATTCCACATACTGATGTTTCCAAAATATTACTTGTATCAGCAGCTGATTCACTTCCACCCGTTAAAAAAATAGCTTATAAATTACAAAACTTAATCAAAGGTAAGACTGTTAAATTACCTAATGAAAAAAACTATGCTTGGTTCAAAGACTTTGTCAACGAAGGCAGGGATTTATCTAATGTTTCTTCTGTTATCTTTGATAAAGATAGACCTAGCGTCATCGTTCAATCATCAGGAACAACAGGCAAAGCTAAAAGTATCATTCACAGTGATTATTCTTTTACTTCACTTGTTAATCAAGTAGCATATTCTGATCTTCCTTTATACGAAAATAAAAGCATTTTCGTAGTGGTCCCTCCTTGGGTTGCCTACGGCCTTGCTAACTCTCTTTTTGTAGCTTTGTCATATAGTATGAAAGCGGAAATGGTACCGAAGTTTGATCCAGATGTCGTCTTTAAGGGACTGGGCAATTTTAACATGTGTTTTGCTGCACCCTTTCATTATCGTTATCTTGCAGACAATATCTCTAAAATAAAAAAAGAAGATCTAGAAAAAATTGATTGTTTAATCTCCGGTGGCGATAAAATAACTATCGATGAGCTTGAATATATCAAAGAAAAACTAGGTGTTTCTATTATCAATGGTTATGGTAACAACGAAGGACTTGGAGCAGTTACTTTCAATCCACTTAATGCTAACAAGTTTGGTACAGTAGGAGTCGCTAAACCAGGTGATGAAGTAATGATTTATGATAATGAAAAAGAAACAGAACTTTCATATGGCGAAGTCGGTGAAGTTTGCTATCGAAGTAACACTATGTTCATTGAATATTCAAATGATGAAGAAGAAACAAAACGTATCAAAAAGTTACATGCTGATGGCAATTACTGGATACACACTGGTGATTTAGGACAAATGGACGAAGGCGGATATGTATCGATTGTTGGAAGATACCAACGAGTTATTGTCAGACAAGGATTTAAATTAGCTGCTTCTTCTATCGAAAATGTTCTCGATAAACATCCAGCTGTCAAAGAATGTCTAGCTGTTTCTGTTCCTGATTGTGATGAAGAAAATGTTCCGATGCTTTTTTATACTATTAAAAAAGATAACAATTTAACTACCGATCAAATCGAAGCTGAACTTAAAGAAATTTGTGTTAATGAATTAAAAGAAAATAGTATACCTAAATATTTTGCATTTATTGAAGCTATGCCTTATACTGATAATAATAAATATGATTTTAGAAAACTAGAAGAACTTGGTGCTCAGTACGTAGAATCACAAGAGGCTAAAAGGCTAGTTTTAAGAAAATAAATCAAAAGAGAGAAGTTATGAATAGAACGATGTACCTTTCAATTTCCGCACTAGTTTATACCGCTTTTATAGCCGTCCTATTTTTTAAGAAAGAAAAGCAAAACACTGCTGAAAATAGAATATTTAAAAGACTAGTTCTTATAACTTTAATATCATTAGTAACTGAAATCTTTTTAAGTGTCATAGTATTAGTAAGTATCGATGATACTTTAACTACAATATTATTAAAAATTTTTAATGTATGCATTTTAAGTTGGATTATTCAGTTTGGTTTATATTCTTTTGTTGTATCTTTTAAAGAAGATAGTGTCGATTATAGAATTAAATATAAAACACTTTATACAGTATATAAAGTGTTTTATGCTTTGTGTGTAATAGCTGTAACGACAGCTCCTATATACCTAAATAATGCCCCCACTAAATACTATTCATATGGTCCTAGTGTAAATATACTTTTTATTCTAGCAGCTATTTTAATAAGTTTAATGTTTTATTTCTTAGTTATAAATTATAAACGTCTTCTTCAAAAAGGATATTTACCAATTATTGTCTTTGTCATTTTTATGATGTTGGTTTCGATAATTCAAAGTAGATGGCCCGAGATTTTACTTACTAATTCACTGATGGCTTTTATTGTATTAATGCTCTATCACACTATTGAAAATCCGGATATTAAGCTGTTAACAGAGGTGGAACTAGCCAAAGACCTTGCCGAGAAAGCAAATAGAGCTAAAAGTGACTTTTTATCGAGTATGAGTCACGAAATTCGAACACCACTTAATGCCATAGTAGGTTTTAGTCAGTTAAATGAAAATGCTAAAAGCTTAGATGAAGTTAAAGATAACTCTAAAGATATAATTGAAGCTTCAAATGTTTTATTAGAAATAGTTGGAAACGTTCTCGATATGTCAAAGATAGAATCGGGTAGTATCGAAGTAAATGAAAATATATATGATCCACACGATATGTTTGATAGTGTTATAAAAATGGTAGAACATAAAGCGAAAGAGAAAAATTTAGTTTTAAAAGTGAACATTGCTAAGGATTTACCTAGATCTTTATATGGTGATATTACTAACAATCGTAAAGTTATATTAAATTTGCTGACTAATGCTATCAAGTATACTAAAGCGGGTTTTGTAAGTTTGACAGCTCAGTCGGTTAATATTGATGATGTTTGCAAGCTAATTATAATAGTCGAAGATACAGGTCGTGGTATTAAAAAAGAAAATATTGAAAAATTATTTACTAAGTTTAATCGTCTTGATGAAGATAAGAATACAACGGTCGAAGGAACGGGACTCGGTCTTGCTATTTCTAAACACATATTAACATTAATGGGCGGAACGATAACAGTTCAAAGTATATATGGTAGTGGTTCTAAATTTACCGTGACACTTCCTCAAAAAAAGACGATGGTTCCAGTCAAAGAAAATAAAGGTGGAACAATACCTGTGCCTGAATTTACTCTTGCTTTTCCGGAAAAAAGAATCTTACTTGTCGATGATAATAAACTAAATCTAAAAATAGCCAATAAACTTATTAGTATTTATGATTGTACATTAGATGAGGCAATAAGTGGAGAAGAGTGCTTAAATAAAATAAATAATGGTGAAAAATACGACCTTTTACTGCTAGATGAAATGATGCCTAAGATGAGTGGTACTGAAGTTATGAAAGAGCTAAAAAGTCTTGGATATGCGACGCCGATCGTGGCTCTTACAGCTGATGTCGAATTAAATTCACGCGCTAGCTACATCGACAGAGGCTTTGATGATTATTTGGCTAAACCAGTTGAAAAAAAAGAATTGGAAAGAGTCTTAACAAAATATTTAAAATAATATGAAGATATGTTATTATCAATAAGGAGGATATATGTATATAGATATTATTATAATAGTACTTTTAATTGCATTCGTAATATTTTACTTCAGGAGATTTTCTAATTTTGTATATTTAATAGGAATACTTGATTTGTTTTTTAGATTAATGTATTTCCTAAGAGTTAATTTAGCAGTCAAAGAAATACAAAAATTATTAGCTTATTTACCGACATCGCTATTTGCTGTTTTATCAAAATATACTAAGGGTATACTTTACGATATTCTAGCTTGGGGCTTATTTATTATTTTAATGATATTCCTTGGCTACGTGTTAAAAACCTTTATTAAAAGGAAAAAGTAAAGAAAAGTCTAGAAATAGACCTTTTTTTATGTTTTAATAGTAAGCAGAGGTGAGATAATGAAAAATAAAGCCATTACATCTAGAGATGTAGATTTTGCAAAATGGTATACAGACATAGTTAAAGTTGCAAACTTAGCTAGTTATTCAAATGTTAAAGGATTTGTCGTTATCGAGCCCAATGGGTATGCTATATGGGAAATGATTCAAAAGAATATGGATGCGATGTTTAAGAAATGTGGACATGTCAATGTTTCTTTACCACTTTTAATACCTGAAAATTTAATGAGAAAAGAAACGGAACTTATCCAAGGATTTGCCCCAGAAGTAGCTTGGGTTACGGCTGGTGGAGAAAAAAAACTTGAAGAACGCCTTTGTATAAGACCGACAAGTGAAACACTGTTTAGTGATTATTATTCACAAGTAGTTAGATCATATAGAGATTTGCCTAAACTCTATAACCAGTGGTGCAGCGTCATTCGCTGGGAAAAAGAGACGAGACCATTTCTTAGAACGAGAGAATTCTTGTGGCAAGAGGGTCATACGATTCATGAAAGTGCTAAAGAAGCCGAAGAAGAGACGATGAGAATGCTTGGAATATATAAAGAATTTATCGAATATTATTTAGCTATTCCCGTTGTAACTGGTTTTAAAACTGAAAAAGAGAAGTTTGCCGGAGCCGAATATACAACAACAGTCGAAGCGCTTATGTATAACGGTATTGCTCTTCAGTCAGCGACTAGTCATTACTTTGGTCAAAAGTTTGCCAAAGCTTACGATATAACTTTTTCAAATAGAGAAAATGTTTTAGAGCATGTCTATCAGACATCGTGGGGAGCATCGACAAGATTAATCGGTGGACTTATTATGGTTCATAGTGATGATAATGGTCTAGTTCTTCCTCCGCGCATTGCACCAAGACAG
Source organism: uncultured Muribaculaceae bacterium (assembly GCA_964630225.1). GTDB lineage: Bacteria > Bacillota_I > Bacilli_A > RF39 > UBA660 > CAYZRY01. The sequence goes on along the minus strand of CAZVUK010000015.1, from coordinate 16,458 downwards.
GTGGCAATCATCCCAATTGGTAGCGAAGAAGCAGTGGTGCAGCTCGCTAATAAATATCTAGAAGACTTAAATGTTTCAGGAGTAACAGCTTTTATCGATGACAGTGATAGATCACCAGGCTTTAAATTTGCCGAAAGTGAAGTAAATGGTATACCACTTAGAATTGAAATAGGTATGCGTGATCTTGAAAAAGGTGAAATAACTATCGCTCGAAGAGATACGAGAGAAAAGCAAACATTCTCTAAAGATATCGATATAGTCAAAGCAGCTAAAGAACTGATGGAGCTTATGCAAAAAGATATGTATGAGCGTGCTAAAGCTCGCGAAGTATCTAAAACACATACTGCTAAAACCCTTGAAGATATGGAAGCAATTATGAATAAAGAGCCAGGCTATATAAAAGCAATGTGGTGCGGAAGCGAAGAGTGTGAGGCCCGCATTAAAGAGATCAAAGGTCTAAAGGCTAGATGCATTCCTTTTGAACAAGAAAAAATCAGTGATAAATGTGTTTGCTGTGGCAAGGAAGCCAAAGATTTAGTTATCTGGGCTATCCAGTATTAAAAAAAATCATATTTTTCTTTTACTTATAGAAAAGATATGATACAATGTTTTTAACAACGAAGTGGGCATTACCCACTTTTTATATTGAGGTGTGTATGAAAGACAAAATTAAAGGGCTAGTAGATAGCCAAATTGAAAATCTAAATCTTTGGGTCGATGATGCTTTTATCGAAGAGAGAGACACTAATAAATTCCTCTGCGTCGTCCTCGATAGTGAAGAGCTAATCGATATTGAAAAGCTTGCTCTGGCATCGCGCATCATAGATCCACTTATCGAAGAGTTGGATTTAATAAAAGATGCTTATATATTAGATATTTATGCTAAGTCTAAAGGAGAGATGAAAGATGAACAGTAATGAGTTTATTACAGCAGTAGATTTAATTGAAAAAGAAAAAGGGATAGACAGGGAAATTATTTTTGAAGCTATGGAGCTCGCTCTATCTTCGGCATATAAGAAAAATTTTGATTCGCTGACCAACTCTAAAGTATTTATTAATAGAGAAAACGGTGATATTAAGGTATATTCTTATATGACAGTTGTATCTGATGATATAGCTCCGCTTGTTACCGAAAACGAAGATGGGGAAGAGATAATCATCGATTTTGATGAAAAGACGCAGATTAAATTAAAAGATGCTAAAAAGTTAGATAAGACTTTAAAGGTTGGAGATACAATCGACACTGAAGTAACACCAAAAGATTTTGGCCGAGTAGCAACTTCGACTGCTAAACAAGTTTTAGTGCAAAAGATGCGTGAAGCAGAACGAAACTCTATTATGGAAGAGTTTGGTGGTAAAGAAGATGAACTATTAATTGGCACAGTGGCTTTAGAAGATGTCGACAATTATTTTATCGACCTTGGGCGAACCAATGGAATTTTACCAAAGAAAGAGTGTATTCCTGGGGAAAAAATTGTCATGGGTAAACAGATTAAAGTTTATGTTACTAAAGTAGATAACAGTGGTAAGAACTTAGTTGTCTTATTATCTAGAAACCATTATGGATTTTTAAAACGTCTGTTCGAAAATGAAATACCTGAATTAAGTGATGGTAGTGTTCTTCTTTATAGCGTCGCTAGGGATCCAGGATCTAGAAGTAAAGTTGCCGTTTATTCAGAACGTAGCAACATCGATCCAATCGGAGCTTGTATCGGTGAAAAGGGAACGAGAATAGCCAATATCATCAAGGAAATTGGTGGCGAGAAGATCGACGTTATCAAATATGATAAAGAACCAGATGAGTTTATAGCTAACGCTTTGTCGCCAGCTAAAAACTTACATGTGCTTTTAACTGATCCAAAAAAACAAGAGGCCATTGTCATCGCCGATGATGATAACTTCTCGTTAGCGATAGGTAAAAAGGGACAAAATGTCCGTCTAGCTTCAAAGCTTACTCACCATAAGATAGATATCAAAAATAGAGAGCAAGCAAGAGAGATGGGAATTAACTTTAGGGATTAAGGTGATCTTATGAAAGAAAAAAAGATTCCAATGCGCAGCTGCGCTGTAACAAGAGAAAAACTACCTAAGAAAGACTTGCTTCGTTTTGTTAGAACACCCGAAGGGGAAGTTATTATCGACGAAGTTGGCAAGGCTAATGGTCGTGGGGCATACGTAAAAAAAGACAAAGACGTAATTGCTAAAGCTAAAGTGAGTAAAGTTTTAGAGCGTGCACTAGAGACCGTTATTGCTGATGAAGTCTATGATAAAGCAATAAATATCGTTGAGGAGGTAATCGATGACCTCGTCTAAAAAAAGAGAAGATTATTTATCATGGGATGAATCGTTTATGGGTATTGCTCAGCTTATTGCCGGACGCAGTAAAGATCCAAGTAGCCAAGTTGGTGCTTGCATTGTCTCTGAAGACAATAGAGTTTTATCGCTAGGTTATAACGGAGCACCAAACGATTACCCAGATGATGACTTTAACTGGGGAAGAGAAGGAGACTTTTGCGAAACAAAATACGCTTATGTCGTCCACTCAGAATTAAATGCACTCTTAAACTTCAGAGGAGATAACAAAGCTTTTCAAGGAGCAAAAGTATATGTAACTTTATTTCCTTGTAATGAATGTGCTAAAGCCCTAATTCAAGCAGGAATTAAAGAAGTTATCTATCTTGAAGATAAGTATCGTGATACAGATATATGTAAAGTAAGTAGAAAACTATTTGATACAACGGGAGTAAAGTATAGACAGTATAAGTCAGAAAAGAATAAAGTATTAGAATTAAAAATATAGAAAGTAGGTGACTCATATGAATATTTTAGAATATGCAAATGATGTAGGTAAGACAGTTGAAGAGATATTCGAACTCTGTAAAAAAATGAATATCGTATATCAAGATGAAAATACAGTCTTAGGTGATTACGATATTACCGTTTTAGATAATGAGCTTCAGGATAGTGTAGACTATGTGGCATCTGATGAAGAAGTTTTAGAAGAAGATGTCCTCGAAGAAAAGGTCGAAAAAATCTTGAACGAGACTCATATTAGAATCGATGATGATCAAAAGTTTGAGAAGATTAAATCTAAAGTGGAAAGAGTTGAAACGGCTAAGAGTAATTATCAAAAAGAAAGAAAAAAGATATATAAGAGTCGTAAAAAGCTAGTTTCAAATGAAGAAAAGAGTAAAAGTAATTTCGTTGTCTACAAGGAAGGTATGACCGTATCTGATTTAGCAGGTGACTTAGGAGTCAGTGTAACTGAACTGATTAAGAAACTTATGAAGCTAGGTATTATGGCTAACCTTAATTTTGCTTTAAGCTATGAAGTAGCAGAACTCTTAATTGTCGATTTTGAAAAAGAGTTAAAGTATGAAGAGCAAACTGACATCAGTAATTTTGAAAGTTTTGAAATAAATGATGCCGATGAAGATTTAATACTTCGTCCACCGGTTGTAACGGTTATGGGTCACGTTGATCATGGTAAGACTTCACTGCTTGATGCCGTTAGGCAAACTGACGTTGTATCGGGAGAAGCTGGAGGTATAACTCAAGCTATCGGTGCTTACCAAGTAATCTATAAAGATAGAAAAATAACGTTCATTGACACCCCTGGTCACGAAGCTTTTACCGATATGAGAGCTCGCGGTGCTAAAGTTACCGATATCGTCATTATTATTGTGGCTGCCGATGATGGAATAAAACCACAGACAATTGAAGCGATCGATCATGCTAAAGCAGCGGGTGTTCCAATTATCGTCGCGCTAAACAAAATAGATAAAGCCGAGGCTAATCCAGAAAGAGTCCTTCAAGGGCTTACTGAAAATGGACTAGTACCGGAAGAATGGGGCGGAGATACGCTCGTTTGTAAAATATCAGCAAAAACTAAAGAGGGAATTCCTGAACTTCTAGAAAATATCGTGTTAATTTCCGATATGGCTGATTTAAAAGCTAATCCAAAGCGTTATGCCAGTGGTTCGGTTATCGAGTCTAAATTAGATAAGCATATCGGTCCTAAAGCATCAATACTAGTGCAAAATGGAACTTTGAGACTGGGAGATCCTATCGTTGTTGGAAATGCTTACGGTAAAGTTAGAACATTAAAAAATGATAAGGGAATGAGTATCGTCGAAGCAACGCCATCGATGCCAGTTGAAATAACAGGTTTAAATCAAGTGCCTGAAGCTGGCGACTTATTTATGGCTTTCGAAACTGAGAAACAAGCACGCTCGATAGCAGAGCAAAGATCGCTTAGATCAAGACAAAAAGATACCAATCGCACCGGTATGACACTCGAAGACTTATTTGGCGCTATTAAAGAAGGGGTCAAAGAAATAAATGTCGTTATTAAAGCAGATGTAAACGGAAGCTTAGAGGCTATTAAACAAAGCTTAGCTAAAATTGATATTGACACTGTCAAAATCAAAGTTATCCGTGGCGGAGTTGGAGCTATCACCGAAAGTGATATCGTTCTAGCTAGTGCCTCAAATGCTCTAATAATTGGTTTTAACGTCAGACCGAATGCAAAATTAGTCGAGTTTGCTAATGATCACGGCGTCGAGATTAAGCTTTATGATATCATCTATAAGATGATCGAAGATATCGAAAAGTCGATGAAGGGCTTACTCGAGCCAGAATACGAAGAAAAGATTACAGGGCATGCTGAAATTAGACAGATATATAAATTCTCTAAAGTTGGTAACATTGCTGGTTGTCACGTAATAGATGGACAGATTAAAACATCACATAAGGCAAGACTTCTACGAGATGATATCGTTATCTATACTGGAGAAATTAAAACTATTCAACGTGAGAAAGATCAGGTCAAAGAAGTTGGTAAGGGTATGGACTGTGGAATTACACTAAGTAATTTCCAAGACATCAAAGAAAGCGATATCATCGAAGCTTACGAACTAAAGAAGTTGGAGCATTAATATGAGTTTGAAAACAGAACGTATCGCAAGTAGTATCTTCAAAGAAATAAGTGTTATCATCCAAACTGAAGTCAAAGACAAAGACATAAACTTTGTCACGGTCACAGCCTGTGATTTATCAAGTGATTTAAGTTTTGCTAAGATATATTACACCGTCTTTGATGAAAGCAAAAAGATCGATACAGCTAAGGCTCTTGAAAAAGCTAAAGGTTATATACGTAGTGAACTTAGTAAAAGAATCGATATCAGACATACACCAGAACTTAAATTCATCTTTGATGATTCAATTGCTCAAGGCGATAAGATCGAAAAGATTATCGAAAACATGCAAGAAAAAAGACAATAATATTGTCTTTTTTGTTTATGTAAAAATATGTAAAAGAATAGTTAAAACTTTGCTAGCTATTTTACTCATGATATAATATTATTATCTAGAAGACGTAGTATGTTTTAGATTTAAAACCGACTAAGTTACGATAAGGGAGTTCGGATCAATTGACTGTGTGAATGCCTAGATTTATTTAGGAATCCTAATGTCGAGTATGAACACCCACCTGCTGAGAAGCGGGTTTTATCGTTAAGACATCTCTCTTCTGGATTTTTTTATGAGGTAAATTATGTACGATAGATTAATAATGTTAATAGGAAATGATAATTTAGATAAACTCTTTAAAACAAGGGTCGTTATTGTCGGCGTAGGTGGTGTAGGTGGTCACTGTGCCGAATCACTGTTAAGATCAGGTGTAAAAAATATGCTTTTGATTGATTTTGATAAGATTGGTGAAAGCAATAAGAACAGACAGTTAATAGCTCTTGACTCCACAGTTGGTAAAATAAAGGTCGAGGTTTTAAAGGAAAGACTACTGGCTATCGATAACGAAGCAAATATTCAAACGGCCAATATTTTTTTAGCGGAAGAAAATATCGATATCATCACCAATTACAAAGCTGATTATGTAATTGATGCCTGTGATACAGTAGCAAGTAAAAAGAGCATTATAATGCTCTGTCAAAAGGAAAATATAAAACTGGTCTCTTCGATGGGAGCAGGAAATCGTCTAGATCCATCTAAGTTAAAGATAACAAAACTATCTAAAACGAGTGGCGATCCACTGGCTAAACTAATTCGCAAATGGCTTAAAGATGAAAAACTAAAAGATATAATGGTTTTAAGCAGTGATGAGCTTCCTATTAAAACAGGAGAGCGTTTGCCAGGCTCAACAGCATTCGTGCCAAGCAGTGCCGGAATTATGATTGCCAGTTACGTATTTAAAGACATAATAAAAGAGCTAAATTAGCTCTTTATATTTTGCGATAAATCCCGATTACTTTACCAAGAATGCTAGCTTCTTCTAAAATGATAGGCTCCATTGTATTATTCTGAGGTTGCAGTCTAATATGTCCTTTTTCTTTGTAAAAAGATTTTAGAGTAACTTCATTCTCACTAGTCATTGCGACAACCATATCGCCATTGTTAGCATCACTTCTTCTTTCGATAATAGCAATGTCACCATCTAGGATTCCTGCTTCAATCATCGAACTACCACTTACTTTAAGTCCAAAAGCTTCACGTTTAAGTGGTATCATACTCGTTGGCACCGTAAAGTATTCATCAGGCATAGCAATTGCCTCGATAGGTGAGCCTGCTGTTACTTTCCCAATTAATGGAATATCGACACTTGCATCATTTTTTTCAACAAATTCATTGTCAACCAATAACTCCAACGCTCTATTCTTTGCATCATTCTTTTTGATATAACCCTTTTCTTCCAGCTTACCTAAATGAAAGTGAGTAGTGGCAGGAGAGCTTAGATTTAGCGTCGCTCCGATTTCTCTTACGGTCGGAGGAAAGCCATTTGTCGCCATGTACTTCTTAATAGCAGTCAAAATGTCACCTTGTCTTTTTGTAAGTTTTTCCATAATTCACCTCACTATGACTTTATCACAAACAAATGTTTAAGTCAAACAAATGTTTCTGTTGATAAATACATGATTCATATTATAATGAATATAATGAGGAGGTTCTATTTGTGGAAGAACAAAAACAAGAACAAGCTAACAAGTACAAGAAGATCATCGGTGTATTAGTTATATTTACATTATTACTGATTATCCCACCAGCGCTACTATTTGTTTCAGAAATGAGAACAAGAGAAAAAACTGCAGAAAAGAATGCGAAAGAAAGACCATCACCGGAAGAAAAAAGAAAAAAAGCCGCAGAAGTTGACAAAAAGACAGTTGACAGTCTATCGGATTTTGTCTTTTATTTAATGCCTGAGACAGGTATGAGTGATGATTTCTATTTTTTTGAAAAAGATAGAAAAAATACGGAGATAGATAATTTCCAATTGTTATCAAAATCAATTTTTAACCTAAAAGAATCTGATTTTAAAGAATTTCCACAAGAAGAAGGAACTTATATCTTAGAATCAGATGTTCTAGAATCAGCCGTCAAGAAGACTTTTGGACCTGAAGTTAAATTTGAAATTGTCCGCGGACAAAACTATTATGGTAAATTAACAAAATACTCAAAAGATATATTAGCTTATGTCAATCTAACATATTTACCAGACATATCTAAATTTATTTTTAGACCTGGAGGCATAGGTGCAATTTGGTGTGGCCCATCTAAAATATTTATGAACTATGACCGAGTCAAAAAATCAGCTAATGACGTAAGCTTAATTTTTAAAGTTATGTATACTGATAACGAGGGACACAATTGTGAAGATGCAAATAAATATGGAGTTTATAGTGATTTTGCGAGAAAGAACAAAATAAGCGAAATCACTTATGAAGTTGATCATGTTGAAAATTCTGAAAAGACTGTGACTCAAATGGTTTCTGAAAATAAAGATAAGGCCGGTGAAATATCATTTACTTTCACAAGTGATGGAACTGGTGGATACTACTTTAGCGAAAGTAAAATTATCAAATAATTGACAAATTTAGCAGTAAATGGTATCCTATTATCTTAACTTTAAGTTTATATTGTTAAGAGAGGGAGTCCCCATATGAGCAAAGCAACTTTAACATTTGTATTGAATAAGGGAGTCGACGAAGATAATTCAGTTTTATATTTAGAATCAGGGTCACTGCGTTATGTAGACCACTGTACAAAGCGATATAAAAATGAAGAAGAACTTAAAAATAGTGCTCTATATAGACCTAAAATCGAAGAGTTTATCAGAAAAAGTGGAACTAAAGGTGATGGACAGTTCTATGTATCATATATCGAAGACTCAGATAGACGCGAAGTCGTGCCTATTCTTTTCAATGATGACAAAGATATCGTCACTATGTTAGGAGTAGATGGAACGGCAACTAATGAAGTTGAAAAAGCTCGTCACTTACTATGGACAAGTAAAGACAATCGTTATTTGAAGAATTTCCTCGAAGATGAGCGATTTTCGGATACAACTTTCTTTAACATTAAACTATCGAGTACTAAAGAATATAAAGCAGCTTTAGAAGCTGAATTAAAACCAAAACTAATAAACGGTGATAATTATCTAAGTATCGAAGACATCCTTCATTACAAACTCGATAGCTCTTATAAAAAGCTTATGCGCAGTTTAATCGAAGATGCTCTCGAAGTATGGAAAGAAAAATTATATGAATTAGATGGCGATTCGCTATATTATTATGCAAGACATCTTCGCCTTTTGGAACAAGAATACGAAGATTATCTTGATGAGAAGAAAACAGTTGTCGATTTAGAAATCGATAGCAAGAATCTTTATAACGTCGTCCTTGATGGGGCAGTTCTAATCGAAATCCCTGTCTCAGGAAGACATACATATCAATCAGGATATAAACAAAAGATCCTATCCGATGATAGAAAGGCAGCATAAAGAGATAGGCAACTATCTCTTTTAATTTTATGGAAGAAGCACTTAAATATTTAGAAATTTTAACTTTAGAGAAGAAATATTCCGAACACACTGTTTTAGCTTATAAGATAGATTTGGAAGAGTTTTTGGCATTTCTAAAAACACAGAAACTATCTTATCTAAATATTGACTATGACGATGTTAGATTATATCTGATGGATTTAAATACAAATAATAATTCAAGTGCTACTGTATCTAGAAAGATAAGCTCTTTAAGGGGCTTTTACAAATATTTATCTAAAAAAAAGATGGTATCAAACAATCCTTTTTCACTGGTTAAACCCCCTAAAAAAGAAAAGAAACTACCGCGATTCTTTTACTATAACGAACTTGAAGTATTATTTGAAGAACCTCGTATGAATACAACTCTTGGACAGCGTAACCGATTAATTTTAGAATTATTATATGCCACCGGTATAAGAGTAAGTGAACTAGTAAATATCAAAACTTCCGACTTTGTTGGAGATAGAAGCATCAAAGTAATGGGTAAGGGTAGTAAAGAGCGCCTTGTCAGATATGGTGAGTATGCCGAAGAGGCATTAAACATTTATTTAAACGATGGATATCTAGCATTAAATAAAGATAAATTAGATTATTTATTTTTAAATGATCGATCAGCTAAACTTACAACGCGAGGAATTAGATATATTTTAAATAAGATAATATCTGATACGAGTCTAGAGAAGAAAATCTCTCCTCATATGCTTAGGCACAGCTTTGCGACCCATCTTTTAAACGAAGGCTGTGACATCCTCTCGGTTAAAGAGCTTTTAGGTCACGAGAGCTTATCATCAACATCGATTTATACTCATGTAAGTAATGCTAGACTAAGAGAAGTTTATTTTAAAACGCACCCTAGAGCTAAAAAAAAGTAGTGTATCACTACTTTTTTAGTTCGTATAAACTGTTTGTTACAAGTGCTATTCCATATATAAGCATTATGACAAAAAATATTGTATAGACTGTTCCAATTATTTCACTAGCAAATAAAACAAGTAATAAGCCTACGACTATCGAAGCAAAAGGAATAGAGTAATTAGTCAGCAACAAAACAAGCAGTGCTCTTATAAGTAAGAAGCCACCAATAAGCTGAAGTAGCATTGCTAGCGTTCCGACAGGGTTTAGTAATATGTAAAGAGCTAAAAGCGCAAGCAGGATAATTTGAATGATCTCGCCAAGGATTACAACTTCATTTAAATGTTTTATAAGAAAGAATAACTTTCTTGCCACATAAGCCAGCATTAAGATAGGTATGATAACGATAGCTAGCTTTAAAAATAACTTATCGCTACTAAATAAGGCTAAGGTCGAAACTAAAGTTAGGAAAATGCCATTTATTAAATTAGCTAATCTATCTTTTAAAATTTTATGTTTATGTTCTCTTTGGAAACGGTCTCCGTCTATTATTTTCATAAAACCTCCATGTAAATTGTACTATAAAAAGATATTAATGTAAAAATAATTGTATAAATTTACTTATTATCGTATAATTAATACATATAGTAGAGGTGCGACATGTTTGAAATTTTTTTTGGTAAAACAAGTGAACAAAAATTTGCAGATATGGAAATTATCAAAGATAGGATTCTTGCCAGACAAGAGTCTTTTAGAACTCTAAGTGATACTGATTTAAGAAATGTATCACTTAATTTAAAAAATCAAATAAGAGCTAAAATGAAAAATTCTCAAGGTGAACGTATATCAAATGAAGAAAGACAAGAAGTTCTCGATTCGTATTTGATAGACGCTTTTGCGTTGGCTAAAGAAGCTGTTAAAAGAGAACATGGTTTTGAGCTTCACGATGTCCAGGTAATTGGTGGTATCGCTCTTCATAATGGCGAAGTAGCACAGCTGGCAACAGGTGAAGGTAAAACCTTGATGGCAGCTCTTCCTGCTTATTTGAATGCTTTAACTGGTGATGGGGTTCACGTCATTACTCCGAATGCTTATCTAGCCCAGCGTGATGCCCAAGGAAACGGCAAGATATATTCGCGCCTTGGTCTTAGTACCGGTTTTGTTCCAAGTGGACGAAGCCAAGATAAGATGGACCAAATTAAAGAAGCTTATAATAGTGATATAACCTATGCTGCCTCGGCCGATCTTGGCTTTAATTATTTACATGATGGTCTTGCGCTAAACCGTGAGGGAATGGTTAATGATTCATCTAGGTATACATATGCAATCGTCGATGAAGTGGATTCCGTATTGTTAGATGATGCCGTAACGCCCCTTACTATTTCGGGAGTATCCGAGGCTGACAGAGCTCGTGATATAAAAGGAGCAATCGCTTCGATCGAAGAAAATTATTTAGAAGAAAGTCGCCGGGCAGCCCTAGCTGACGATGCGATTTATAGAATATATAGTCTCGATATACAAAAGCAAAACGAGTTTCACAGGACCGGCGGAAAAAGTAGTGCTGAACCAAACTTAGTGTACAGAGCTTCTTCGACCGAGGAGTATAACTTAGTTGTCAACAATCGTTTTGAAAAGAAAATAGCTCAATCTAAACTTGATAGCTATGCATTAATTGTCGATAAATCGACAGGTAATTACAGACTTACAGAACTTGGCGAAAGAATCATCAGTAAATATTATATCGGTAAAGACATCGAAAAAGCTTTCTTCCAAGATCTAAATCAAATGCTAACAATAAGAGATATAAATGGACAACAAAAATATAAATATAACGAAGATTTTTATATTGTGAAATATGGTGATGTGCAACAACTTCAGCTAACAGAGCACGGTTATGAAAAAGTACTGCGTGATCGCGATAGCAAGCGCATTAATGATATATATGATGGACACAAGTTTGCAATTAACTTTAGCGAAGATCTGCACAATATTAATAATTCAATCAAAGCATACTGGACTTTTAAAGCAAACGAAGACTATGTCTTAAGTTCTTTTGAAGATGGACCTGATTACACACCAGACTTCGACTGTCAAAAACTGACGATTGTCATGGGAGGAAGAACGGAAGAAGGAAGAGTTTATTCCGATGGTCTCCAGCTAGCTCTTGAGAAAAAAGAAATGCGTTTAGCCTCCAACGAAAGACGTGTTAGCAAGAATAAGCCAGTTAAAATAGTGGAAACTAAGTCTACTCCTGAACTTGCTTCGATATCACAATCGATGTTTTATAACATTTATGCTAACGTCGGAGGAATGACCGGTACCAGTGCTAAAGAATCGTTTGAAATGATGTACAAATGGGCCACGACTGAACTTCCTAAAAACGTTGAATACGAAAAAATAAAAGCTCAAAAAGAGGGCAGACAGATTCCAGCCGAATACATAAGTTATGCTGGCAAAAGATATGTAAAACCAAGTGGACTTCAAGCGGTCAAAGATGAACTTTTCTTTGACTATGTCGATCAAAACGGTAAACAGGTAAATAGCGAAGATGCCAAAATAGATCGATTGATCGAAGAGTTAACTAAGTCGATAAGAAAAGGACAGCCGGTTTTAATATCGACCACTTCAGTTAAAGAGTCAATAAATATTCATCAAAAACTAAGAGAGAGATTACGAATCGATGTCCCTCTTCTTAATGCTAACACTAAAAATGAAGCTGATATTATCTCACGTGCTGGTAAATTTGGTTCTATTACGATTTCGACCGAGATGTCAGGTCGCGGGACCGATATCAAACTAGCCGGAGAGATGGATACCAAGGTTTTCCAAACAATCTTTACTCAATTGGCTAAAGAAAAATTTGTGGCTTATGCTAAGGCAAATGGCATAGATCTGCGCAATAGTGAAGTTAGCAAAATAGCTCAGCGCCAATATATAGAACGCGAGATGGACAACATTAGATATGAAGCGACAATGAAATGGCACGAAGATCACAAACTTGAAAAAGATCGCATCATGCTGGCCGGAGGACTTAAAGTTATAGGACTTGGTCACTTTAAATATGATCGAGTCGATCGCCAGTTAATAGGTCGCACCGCAAGGCAGGGTGATCCTGGTGAGGCAGTCTTCCTAAGTTCAGAAAAAGATATGCGTGATATTAATCTTTATCCAAGAGAATACAAAAAACTAATAGAACGAGCTCAAAAAAATGGTGAGACATCAATTAAGGGTAGGGAATTTGAAGAACTAGTCAAAGATAAACAAAGCTTTAACGAGATGATGGCTGCGAGCAGTATAAAACAAAGTCTCGATAGTGAAAAAATCATCCAAGATATTCGCGTTCAATTTAGAAAACAACAAGATGAACTTAAAAAGACGCAAAACTTTGCTCAGGTTGTCGACTTTATGATTGAAAAGTCAGTAGAGCAACTGATTATTGAAAACAGTCCACTCGAGCTTCACGCTAAAACAAAATTAAGTAAATCTAAAATAGATATGAATAAACTGCGTGAAGATGCTAGAAAATATTTAAATATAGAGCTTCCCGAACGGATTAGAGCTAGTGCTTCGGTTAAAGATTTAGCGCTGGTTATGGCACGTGGTGCTCAGGCATATCATCAAAATGTCGTCGTTAAAAATTTAACGCCAGCTGAATATCAGCACAAATTTGCTACTGAAATAATGGATATGTTCGGTCAAACCTGGATTAACTTTCAAGATACGGTTGAGAGTGAGCGACGTCAAGATATGCTCGATTCCTATGTCAAATGCGATCAACGTAGCAAGATTGAACACCGTATTCCTGCTAATTATAATCAAGTGGTAAGAGAATCGAGATTTAATATTGCATCGTTTATGTTAACTGGTAAGAAAACGACTTATTATGAAGATAAGCGTGATAAGAAGCTTCAAGAAGAGACAGCCGAAAACATCGAAGTTGCAAGAGAGCAAAAACCGATTAAAAATTTCTACGCTAGACAGGCTGCAAGCGTCCTTGCCTTTACAACATCTGTAAACAAGGGAATGCCGACCGCAGCTATAGCAAATCAAGATGATATGGTTTCGGTAAGATTCAAATAGAAAGCACTTTGTGCTTTTTTTGTGTAAAATTTCTTGGGCAATAAGTTTAATTTTGTTATAATTATAATTGTATGGAAAGGATGATAAAGAATGAAATATGTATATTCCTTTAAAGAAGGAAATAAAGAGATGAAAAATTTACTTGGAGGAAAAGGTGCCAATCTTGCTGAGATGACAGGTATTGGACTCCCTGTTCCCCAAGGATTTGTTGTTACTACCGAGGCTTGTACTAAGTATTATGCCGATGGTAAAAAAATAGCTGATGAGATTATTGAAGAGATCTATTCAAAAATAAACGAACTGGAGTCTATCAGTGGTAAAAAGTTTGGAGATACTTCTTCACCACTTCTTGTTTCAGTTCGAAGCGGTTCACGTGCAAGTATGCCAGGGATGATGGATACGGTACTAAACTTAGGATTAACCGATGAAGTTGCTAAGGGATTTAGTGCTGCGACAGCTAACCCTAGATTTGTCTATGATAGTTATCGCCGTTTTATCCAAATGTTTTCCGATGTTGTAATGGGCTTTCCAAAGAGTTCTTTTGAAAGATTATTCGACAAGATTAAAGAAGAAAAAAACATCCATGAAGATAGCGAGCTTAGTGCTGAAGATTTAATGGAAGTAGTTAATATTTACAAGGCAGAATATAAGAAACATTCGGGCGAAGAGTTCCCGCAAGATCCTAAAGTTCAACTAATCGAAGCAGTCAAAGCTGTTTTTAGAAGCTGGAATAATGATCGAGCAATAACATATCGCCGTCTTAACGATATACCAGGAGACTGGGGAACAGCTGTCAATATTCAAGAGATGGTTTATGGTAATAGTGGTGACAATAGTGGAACTGGTGTAGCTTTTACTAGAAACCCGGCGACCGGAGAAAATAAACTTTTCGGTGAATATCTAATGAATGCTCAAGGAGAAGACGTGGTGGCTGGAATTAGAACGCCAGAGACGATCGATACTTTAAAAGAAGTAATGCCACAAGCTTATGAAGAGTTCGTAAGGATTTGTGATGTACTTGAACGTCACTATAAAGATATGCAAGATATGGAGTTTACCATCGAAGATGGAAAACTATTCATGCTTCAAACAAGAAATGGTAAACGTACAGCTCAAGCGGCCCTTAAAATAGCAACTGATTTAGTTAATGAAGGAATGATTAGTAAAGAGGAAGCTCTACTTAAGGTAGATCCTAAACAACTTGATCAATTACTTCATCCGATGTTTGATGAAAAAGAATTAAAAGCATCGACAGTCATAGCTAAAGGATTAGCAGCTTCGCCTGGTGCCGCAACGGGTAAGATTTACTTTACGGCTGAAGATGTAACTAGAGCTTATGCAAATGATGAAAAAGATATTCTACTTGTCAGACTTGAAACTTCACCAGAAGATATCGAGGGAATGAACCTTGCTCACGGTATTTTAACAGCGCGTGGAGGAATGACTTCTCATGCGGCTGTTGTTGCCCGCGGAATGGGAACATGCTGTGTATCGGGTTGTTCTGATATCATTATCAATGAAGAAGCAAAAACAATGCAAACGAAAGACGGAACTATTTATAAAGAAGGAGACTGGCTGAGCTTAGATGGTTCAACTGGTAATGTTTACGGAACTAAATTAGCAACGGTCGAAGCAGAAATTAGCGGTGACTTTGAAGTCTTTATGAAATGGGCTGATGACGTTAGACGTCTAAAAGTTAGAACTAATGCCGATACACCTAAAGAAGCAAAAGTTGCAAGAGACTTTGGAGCCGAAGGAATTGGACTTTGCCGTACGGAACATATGTTCTTTGATGAAGAGCGAATCTTTAACTTCCGTCTCATGATTACAGCCGATACACTTGAAGCTAGAGAAGAGGCCTTAGCCAAGATACTTCCATATCAAAGAGCTGACTTCGAAGGACTATTTAGAGAGATGGACGGATATGGTGTCACAATCAGATTCCTCGATCCACCACTTCATGAATTTTTGCCGCACACTGACGAAGAAATTAAAACACTAGCTGAAAGTCTAGGTATGACTTTTGATAAGTTAAAGAGCCACGTTGAGTCCTTGAAAGAGTTTAACCCGATGATGGGACACAGAGGATGCCGCCTGACTATAACTTATCCAGAGATAGCCAAAATGCAAACAAGAGCAGTAATCGAAGCAGCTATCAATGTTCAAAAAGAAGGGAAAACTGTCATTCCTGAAATAATGATTCCGCTTGTCGGAGATTCTAAGGAATTACAATTTGTCAAAGAGATAGTTGTAAAAACGGCCGAAGAGATAATTGCCGGTTCTGGTATTAGTTTAAAATACTCAGTTGGAACGATGATTGAAATTCCAAGAGCTTGTCTAGTAGCTGATAAAATAGCTAAAGATGCAGAATTCTTCTCGTTTGGAACGAATGATCTTACGCAAATGGCTTATGGATTCTCGCGCGATGATGCCGCTAAATTCTTAGAGTCATACTATGAAAAACAAATTTTTGAATCTGACCCATTTGCTAAAATCGATAGAGACGGAGTCGGCGAGTTGATGCGCATCGCTATCGAAAAAGGTAAGAGTGCCCGAAGTGATATCAAACTTGGTATCTGTGGAGAGCATGGAGGAGATCCATATTCGGTTGAGCTATGTCACGAACTAGGACTAGATTATGTATCATGTAGTCCATTCCGCGTGCCGATAGCGCGTCTTGCAGCAGCGCAAGC